>NZ_CP162023.1:4029438-4339395 GCF_041320275.1 Mumia sp. Pv4-285
TCACCACGGGTGCGGCCTCCGTGAGGCCGTACCCCTGCTGCAGCTGGTGCCCTGCGGTGGTGCTGAACTCCTCGACGAGGTCCGGCTCGATGGGGGCCGCGCCGCTCAGGACGACACGGACGTCGGCCAGTGCGGCCTGGACACCGGGGCGGCCGCTCCAGGCCACGACGACCGGCGGCGCGACCGGGACGACCGTCACCCTCTCGCGAGCCACGACGTCGAGCGTGCTCTGTGGGTCGAAGCGGTCGACGAGGACCGAGGTCGCCCCCTGCCGGACCGCCTGGATCAGCACGGCGCTCAGCGCGAACACGTGGAAGAGCGGCAGCATGACGACCACGACGTCGTCGGGACGGATCGCGGGCGGGTCGATGGCAGCGACCTGGTCGAGGTTCGCGAGCAGGGCCCGGTGGCTGAGCACGACGATGCGCTGCTCGGTGGACGTGCCCGACGTCGACATCAGCAGCGCGGTGGCCTCGGGGTCCTGCGGCGCGGGCGGGAGGCCGCGAGGCCCAGGGCTCACCTGCAGGATGTCGGCGAACGACCGGACCGAGCCGGACGTCTCCGTACCGTCGGCCGCGCCCGCGACCACCGTGAGCAGGCCGGCGCGCGCGAACAACGGAGCCCAGTCGGGGTCGCAGACCACCACGCGTACGCCGGTCGTCGCGCACAGCGCAGCGACCTCGTCGTGCGGCGCACGGGGGTTGGCGGGAACCACGACGAGCCCGAGACGCAGCGCGGCGAAGCAGACGACCGGTAGCTCGATCCGGTTGGAGAGGACGAGCGCGACGCGCTGCCCGGCGACCAGACCCTGGGCCGACAACCACGCCGCCGCCCGCGAGACCTGCGCGTCGAACGCGGCCCACGTCAGGGTGCGGCGCGGGCCGTATCCCTCCACGAACGCCACGCCGTCCGGGGTCCGCTCTGCCTGCTGCCGGACAAGCTCCGCGACGTTCACCGTCATGGCGACGAGTCTGGCACAGCAGAGTCTCCGTGCAAGGTCGCGTGCCTCGGTAGGCTCACCCCCGTGGACCCACACGAGTACCACCGGCCGCGCAACCCCCGCGCACGCAACCTCCGCGCACGCTCGATGCTGGCGGGCGAGGCGTCCGCTGCGGCCGCCGAGGTCGAGAACGCGTTCGCGGTCCCGCCGGACACGACCGCCGCCGCGTTCTTCGACGTCGACAACACGGTCATGCAGGGCGCCTCGCTGTTCCATCTGGCTCGCGGACTCTACAAGCGGAAGTTCTTCACGACCGGCGAGCTCGCGAGCGCTGCCTGGAAGCAGGCCTACTTCCGGTTCGCCGGGGTCGAGGACCCGGAGCACGTCGAGTCCGCGCGGGCCGCCGCGCTCACGTTCATCGCCGGCCACCCGGTCAGCGAGCTCGAGCTGGTCGGCAACGAGATCTTCGACGAGACGATGGCCGGCCGGATCTGGCCGGGCACCCGCGCGCTCGCCCAGATGCACCTGGACGAGGGTCAGCAGGTCTGGCTCGTCACCGCGGCGCCCGTCGAGATCGCGCGGATCATCGCACGCCGGCTCGGCCTGACCGGTGCACTGGGGACGGTCGCGGAGTCGGTCGACGGCGTCTACACCGGACGGCTCGTCGGCGACATGCTTCACGGTCCGGCGAAGGCCGAGGCGGTCGTCGCGCTTGCGCGGCAGGAGGGGTTCGACCTCGCCCGCTGCTCGGCGTACTCCGACTCGTCCAACGACCTCCCGATGCTCTCGCTCGTCGGACACCCCTGCGCGGTCAACCCGGACTCCCGTCTGCGCGACCACGCACGGCGCAGCGGGTGGGAGATCCACGACTACCGGACCGGGCGCAAAGCGGCGAAGGCCGGGATGCTCGGTGCCGCCGTCGCCGGGGCGCTCACCGGCGCGGCTCTCGCCGTCGCACGAGCCCGCCGGGTCAGATGAAGGGGTGGCCGCGGTCGACGAGGAGCGCGTACAACGTCTGCTGGATCGTCTCCCGCACCTGGTCGGTCACGTTGAAGACGAGCATCGGGTCGTCCGCGGCCTCGGGCGGGTACGCGTCCGTCCGGACGGGCTCCCCGAACTCGATGATCCACTTGCTCGGCAGCGGGATCATCCCGAGCGGGCCGAGCCACGGGAAGAACGGGGTGATCGGCACGTACGGGATCCCGAGCAGGCGGGCCAGCGACGGGACGTTGCCGACGAGCGGATAGATCTCCTCGGCGCCGACGATCGACACCGGGACGATCGGCACGCCGGCACGCATCGCCGCCGAGACGAACCCGCCCCGGCCGAAGCGCTGCAGCTTGTAGCGCTCGCTGTACGGCTTGCCGATGCCCTTGAAGCCCTCCGGCCAGACACCGACGATGTGCCCGTCGCCGAGCAGCCGTTCGGCGTCCTCGTTGCAGGCCAGCGTGGCGCCCATCTTGCGGGCGAGCTCGCCGACGAAGGGCAGGTCGAACACGAGGTCGGCGCCGAGCAGCCGGAGCGTACGGTGCGCGTGGTCGTTGACGGTCAGCATCGTCATCAGGGCGTCGACCGGGACGGTGCCGGAGTGGTTCGCGACCACGAGCGCGCCACCGTCGGACGGGATGTGCTCGGCCCCGCGAACCTCGATCCGGAACCACTTCTCCGCGATCGGGCGCAGCGCGGCCATGCCGATCGCGTGCAGCTGGGGGTCGAGCCCGAACTCGTCGATCTCGTAGCCGCCGGTCAGGCGCCGCCGCAGCGTCGAGAGGAGCTGGGCGGCCTTGCCCTCCCAGTCCTCGCCGAGGACGGAGCGCGCGCCGTGGGTGAGGGCGGCGACCAGGTCCGCCAGCGGGATCCCGGGACCATCCTCGTCCGCCGGCTCGGGAGCGTCGTTCACGATCAGGGAGAACGCCGACCGCCGCGACGAGACGTCCTCGTCGGCGGTCACCGGTGGGGTGGGCTCGGTCGGGGGCTCCGGCGCAGCCTTCTTGGTGGTCCGCTTCACGGTCTTCGGGGGGTCCGGCGTCGGGTCGGCAGCCGCCTTCTTGGTGGTCCGCTTCACCGGTGTGCCTCCGGCGAGCGAGCGTGCGGCGGACGACGGCGTCGCGCTGCCGGTGCCGCGGCCCGGACGACCCCTCGTGCCGAGCGGGGCCTGGGGGTCCTGGGGGGCGTCAGGCATAGGTGCCTCCGAGGGCGGAGAGAAGGCCGGGGTCGATCGCCTCGGCAAAGGCGTCCAACGTCTGCGGCGTGGAGTAGAGCACCTCGTAGCCCAGCTCCTGCTCGAGCTTCGACCCGTCGCAGACGCGGCCGTACATGAACAGGCGGGTGAGCTCGGGCGTGAAGTCGGAGCTCATCAGGCGCACCATCCGGTGCGTGACGCCGTTGAACCCGACCGAGGGCAGGCGCAGCATCGGCCGTCCGAGCCGGCGCGCCGCCTGGCTGAGCGTGACGACCTGCGGGCCGACGACGTTGTAGGTGCCGTCGACGTTGCCGGTCGCGGCGAGCGCGAGCACGTTGAGGGCGTCGTACGGGTGGAGGAACTGCAGGCGCGGGTCGTAGCCGAGGATCGCCGGCAGCACCGGGAGCCGGAGGTACTCGCTGAACGGCGACAGCACGTCGCCCGCGAGGACGTTGCCGAGCCGGAACGTCGCGACGGCGACGTCGGGCCGTCGGCGGCCGAACCCGCGGACGTACGCCTCGACGTCGACCGCGTCCTTCGGGAAGCCGTGCGTCGTCCCCGCCCGGGCCGGCGTCTGCTCGGTGAACATCGCCGGGTTGCGGGCGGAGGTGCCGTAGACCGCGGTCGACGAGGCGACCACCAGCCGCTCCACCGTCCGGGAGTTCTGGCAGGCCGCGAGGAGCTGCATCGTCCCGATGACGTTGATCTCCTTGACGGCGCTGGTCGACCCCAGCTGACGCTGGGGCGCGGCGACGTTCGTGTGCACCACGGTGTCGACGTCCTCGACGGCGAGGACCTTGCCGACGACCGGCGTCCGGATGTCGGCACGCACGTACTTGATGCCGTGCATGTCGCCGGTCGGCGGCTGGACGTCGAGGCCGACCACCTTGTCCACGCCAGGCGTGACGGCAAGGCGGCGCGCGAGCCTCGACCCGAGGTCGCGCGCGACCCCGGTCACCAGGACGACGCGGCCCATCGCGGTGCGCCGAGGGCTACTTGCCGAGCTTGCGACGCTGGACGCGCGTGCGCTTCAGGAGCTTGCGGTGCTTCTTCTTCGACATCCGCTTGCGGCGCTTCTTGATGACAGAACCCACGGTTCACCTTCTTTTGTTTCACACAGCCTGGGTCGTGAGATGCCCCGGACGTGGGACAACCCCCGCCAAGCGTACGGGCAGGCCGGGCACCTGCGTGAACCGACCCGTGGCGCGGGCGGATCGTCAGGGCATCGGATCGAGGCCGTACGCCGGGAAGAGGGCGTTGCGGGTCGCAAGGATCTGGCGGTCGAGCCAGCTCGCGGGGTCGTAGCCCTCGCGCCAGTCGCGGAACGACGGGGTGCGTCCGTCGGTCATCCGGAGCGGAGCAGCACCGCCGCTCTTGAGCTCGGACACGTGGGCGCGCCACTGCGGCGGGGTCGGCGTCGTGGGGTCGATCTCGTGGCCGCCGACGATCGCCATGAGGTGGGCCCAGGACCGCGGGACGACGTCGGTCACGGCGTAGCCGCCACCTCCGTACGCGACCCAGCGCCCGCCGCAGACCTCGTCGGCGAGGCCGCGCAGCGCGAGGTACGACGCCCGCTGGCCGTCGACGCTCAGCATCAGGTTCGTCAGCGGGTCGTCCATGTGCGAGTCGCAGCCCTGCTGCGTGACCAGGACGTCGGGCTTGAACTCGCGGACGAGGGCGGGGACGACGGCGTGGTAGGCCCGGAGCCAGCCCGCGTCGGAGGTGCCCGGCGGCAGCGCGACGTTGACGGAGGTGCCGACGGCGTCGCCCGTGCCGGTCTCGGAGGCCAGCCCGGTGCCCGGGAAGAGCGTCTGCGGGGTCTCGTGCAGCGAGATCGTGAGGACGCGAGGGTCGTCGTAGAAGACCTTCTGGACTCCGTCGCCGTGGTGGGCGTCGACGTCGACGTACGCGACACGGTGGGCCCCGTGGTCGAGCAGCCAGCGGATCGCGACGGCGACGTCGTTGTAGATGCAGAACCCGCTGGCCCGGTCGGGCATCGCGTGGTGGAGGCCGCCGCAGACGTTGATCGCACGGAGCCTGCCGCCGGTCCACACCTGGCGTGCCGCCTCGACCGACGCGCCGACGATGAGCGAGCTCGCGGCGTGCATGTGGGCGAAGGTCGGGTTGTCGTCGGTGCCGAGGCCGACCGCGAGGTTGGAGACCGTCGGGTCGTCGCTCGCCGCCTTCACCGCCGCGATGTAGTCGGGCGTGTGGACGGTCGCGATCAGGTCGTCGTCGGCGGGGACGGCGGGAACCTCGACGAGGTCGGCGCCGACGACCCCGAGCTCACCGGCCAGCTCCATCGCGAGGCCCACGCGGATGGGAGCCATGGGGTGGGACGGGCCGAAGTCGTACCCGGTGAGGCTGTCGCTGCTGACGACGCACGCGGGGCCGGCTCCGTGATCCATGCCACCCAGCGTAGCCCGCGCGTGATGCGCGTCTCGTCGGCATCCGTCGCGGAGGCCGCTCAGCCGCCGATCTCGCGCGAGCGGTCGCGGGCGGCCTCGGCAGCGGCGAGGAAGGCGGCGCGCAGGCCGCGCTCCTCGAGCTGTCGGAGACCGGCGGCGGTGGTGCCACCCGGCGACGTGACGCGCTCGCGGAGCACGGCGGGGTGCTCACCGGTCTCGGCGGCCAGCCGAGCCGCGCCGGCGAAGGTCTGCACCGCGAGCTCCGTCGACGTCGTACGGGGCAACCCGAGGTGGACGCCGGCCTCGACCAGGGCCTCGATCGCCAGGAAGACGTATGCCGGCCCCGACCCCGAGACGGCGCCCGCTGCGTCCTGCAGCTTCTCGGGGAGGCGTACGACGGTGCCGACCGCGCTCATGATCTCGTCCACCACGGCGAGCCGGGTGTCGTCGCAGTAGGTGCCGGCGGAGATGACGGAGACACCGGCCCCGACCTGGGCCGGGGTGTTCGGCATGACGCGCGCGACGGGTGTGCCTGCAGGCAGTGCCGCCTCGAGAGCCGACGTGGTGAGCCCGACCGCCAGCGAGACGACCAGGGCGTCGGGACGCAGGTGCGGGCCGATCTCGCCGAGGACCCCGGGGACGTCGACCGGCTTGACGCCGACGAGGACCACGTCGGCCTTGGCGGTCGCCGAGACCGCGTCGGTCACCTCGACCCCGTACGCCTCGCGCAGCGCCACGGCGTGCTCCTCACGCCGGACGGCGAGGACGAGGTCCGCGGGGGTCCAGCCCTTCGCCAGCATCCCCGCGACGATCGCCTCCCCCATCGCGCCGGCACCGACCACGGCAACTGTGCTCATGGACCGAGGATAGGGGAGGCGACGACGCTCGGTCGGAGGCGGAGCGTCAGGGGGTACGGCGGCGCAGCGTGGCCGAGCCGAGCAGCAGACCGCCGACCGTGAAGGCGATCAGCGCGACGACGTCCCAGGTCAGCGCGGTCGTCCACGTCGCGTGCTGGGTCACCTCGGTCGTCGCGTCCACCGCGTACGACAGGGGTGTCGCGTACGACACCCACTCCAGCACGGTCGGCAGCTCGTCACGCGGGACGAGCAGCCCGCACACGAGCAGCTGTGGCAGCACGAAGGCCGGCATGAACTGGACCGCCTGGAACTCGGTCGCCGCGAAGGCGGACACGAGGAGGCCGAGGGCCGTGCCGAGGACGCCGGACAGCGCCGCCACGAGCACGAGCGGACCGACGCCGCCCTGCACGTCCAGACCCAGCACCCACACCGAGAGGCCGGCGGCGAGGAAGCCCTGGACGAGCGCGACCGCCCCGAAGGCCAGCGCGTACCCGAGGAGGAAGTCGAGCTTGCCCATCGGCAGGGTGAAGAGGCGCTCGAGCGTGCCGGACGTGCGCTCGGAGAGCGTCGTGATCGAGGTGACCAGGAACATGACGACCAGCCCGAACACGCCCAGAAGCTGGGGGCCGATCGTGTCGAAGAGACGGCTGTTGTCGGTGTAGACCCACCACAGCAGCGTGATCAGCGCGCACGGCACGACCAGCATGAGGCCGATGGTCCGGTGGTCGTGGCGCAGCTGACCCAGGACGCGCGCCGCGATCGCGGCGGTGATCCGGCCCGTCACGCGGCACCCGGCTCGATCAGGGCGAGGAACGCCGCCTCGACGTCGTCCGTACGGGTCCGCTCGAGCAGCTCGGCGGGCGCCCCCTCGGCCAGCAGGCCACCGTCTCGCAGGAGGAGCAGGTGGTCGCACCGCTCGGCCTCGTCCATCACGTGGCTCGACACCACGAGCGAGATGCCCTGGCCGGCCAGGTCGGCGAACAGGCTCCACAGCCGCACCCGCAGGACCGGGTCGAGGCCGACCGTCGGTTCATCGAGCACCAGCAGCCTCGGCGAGCCGAGCAGCGCCGACGCGAGGGACACCCTGCTCCGCTCTCCGCCCGAGAGGCGGTCGACCATCGTGTCCGCGTACCGGGTGAGGTCGACGACCTCCAGCACCCGATCCACGTCGTCGGTCGCGACGCCCAGGACCCGGGCGAAGAAGCGGACGTTCTCGCCGACCGTCAGGCCGGGATAGACGCTCGGAGACTGGGTGACGTAGCCGACGCGGTCACGGAGCGCCGCCGAGCCTGCGACCTCTCCGAGAACTCGTACCGAGCCGCCCGCGACCTGCTGCACACCGACGATCGCACGGATCAGCGTCGACTTGCCGGAGCCGGAGGGACCGAGGAGCCCGGTGACGCGCCCGGCCGGGACCGTGCACGAGAGATCCGGGATGACCTCGCGGCCGCCGCGCACGACGTGCAGGCGCTCGACCGTGATCGCCGGCTCTTCCGTGCGCGTCATGCGGCGATGCTAGGGCCTGCCGACCACGCGGTCGAGGTCCAGGTGAAGCTGGGCCGCGGGTCCCACGGCACGGACGACCTCGTCGACCGACATCGACGCCAGCGGCTCGACCTCGAGCAGGTAGCGCGCCGCGACCAGGCCCACCATCAGGGCGAGCAGCAGGGCCGCGACCTCCGGCGGGGCGTCCGGGCGGTGCCGCTGCACGACCTCCGCGATCGTCTCGCGCAGGACGAAGTCACGGACGATCTCGCCCTGCCCGGCCGTGCCGAGCCCGCTGCGCGACATCGCGACGACGGCCTCGCGGTTGGCGGGCTCGTCCCACGACGTCACCAGGGCACGGATGAACGCGCTGCCGACGTCGTCCGACGGGGCGACGAGCACCGGTCCGAGCACCTCGGCAGGAGCGACCGGGAGCGACAGCGCGGCCGTGACCAGGCGCTGCTTGTCCTTGAAGTAGTGGTGCACCAGAGCGGGGTCGACACCGGCCCGTCGCGCCACCGCACGCAGCGACGTCCCGTCGTATCCGTGCTGCGCGAGCTCCGCGCGAGCGGCGGCGACGATCTCGCCGCGGGTGTCGGGTGCGCCCGGACGTCTGCCTGCCATAAGCGGAAGAGTACGACCGCGCGAGGTTCCTGACCGGAGGTTGTGCAAACCTCGTGTGCAGCGACGGCGACGGGACCGTTCAGGCGTCCGGTGCCGCCGGAGCAGCGGCGGCGAGGTGGAGCCGCGCGAACGCGAGCGCCTCGGCGAGGTCGCCCTCGCGCTGGGCGCGGTCCGCGGCCTTGCGGGTGGTCACCTCGACCGCGACGTCGCCCGCGTAGCCTCCCTCGGCCAGCAGTCCGAGAAGCTCCCCGACCGGCTGGTGCCCGCGTCCGGGGACCAGGTGCTCGTCGCGGGCCGAACCGGTGCCGTCACCGAGGTGCACGTGGGCGAGCCGGCGCCCGAGCTCGACCGCCATCTCCACCGGGTCGCTCCCCGAGGTCGCGCAGTGGGACACGTCGAGCGTCACGTGGTCGTAGCCGAAGCCGACCGGGTCCCACCCCGGCGCGTACGCCTGGAAGACCCGCTTCCCGGTACGCCACGGGTACATGTTCTCGACCGCGAAGACGACGCCCGTGCGCTCCTCGAGGCCTGCGACGCCGTCCTCGAACGCGCGAGCGTAGTCGCGCTGCCAGCGGAACGGCGGGTGCACGACGACGAGACCGGCTCCGCACGCGGCCGCCATCTCCGCGCTCTTCTCGAGCTTGACCCAGTTGTCGGTGCCCCAGACGCGCTGCGTGATCAGCAGGCAGGGCGCGTGGACCGACAGCACCGGGACGTCGTAGTTCTCCTGGAGCCCGACGACGGCATCGATGTCGGCGCTGGTCGCGTCGGTCCCGACCATCACCTCGACCCCGTCGTAGCCGAGCCGCTTCGCGAGCTCGAAGCCGACCTCCGTCGGCTCCGGGTAGACCGACGACGTCGAGAGCGTCACCCGCGCGGCAGGCACGGAGACGGCGAGGTCGGACTCGGGCACGGACACGCCACCAAGGTTACGGGGGTGGCGTCACATGTGGTCGTGTCGCTCGATCAGCACACCCTCGCGCAGGGCCCACGGGCAGATCTCGAGCTCGGGCAGGTCGAACAGGTCCATGAGCGCGTCGGCGACCACGGCTCCGGCGACCATCTGGTGGGCACGGTTCGGGGAGACCCCGGGCCGCGCCGCGATGTCGGCGACCGACATCGCCCGGAGCTCGTCGAGATGCGCTCCGAGAAGGTCGCGCGACAGCGCGCGGCGGACGTACGGGCCCGCCTCCGAGGGCGCCGCACCGCACAGCCTCGCCAGCGAGCGGAAGGTCTTGCTGGTCGCGACCACGTGGTCGAAGTCGCCGCCGCGGCGCAGGGCACCGACGTTGTCGGCGACCTGCTGGCGCACGAACAGGCGCAGCTGGTCGTACTGGGCATCGGTCGGCACCCCCTCGGGGAACCACTCGCGCGTGAGCCGCCCGGCGCCGAGCGGGAGCGACGTGCACACGTCGGGCGTCTCGTCGCGCCCGGTCGCGATCTCGAGGGACCCGCCGCCGATGTCGAACACCCCGAGCCGGCCCGACGACCAGCCGAACCACCGGCGTACGGCGAGGAAGGTCAGCCGCGCCTCCTGGTCACCGGGGAGCACCTCGAGGCGGACGCCGGTCTGCGACTCGACCTTGGCAAGCACGCTGTCGGCGTTCACCGCGTCGCGGACCGCCGAGGTGGCGAAGGCGATCACCTCGGAGCAGCCCTTGTCGGCGGCGACAGCTCGGGCCTCGTCGACGAACCGGACCAGCGCCTTGACGCCGCGCGAGTCGACCGCACCCTCGTCGTCGAGGTGCTCAGCCAGGCGCAACGGCTCCTTGTAGGTGAACGCAGGGAGCGGCGGCGCACCCCGATAGGCGTCGACCACCAGGAGGTGCCCGGTGTTCGAGCCGATGTCGAGGACTCCGATACGCATGGTTCGAGGGTACCGACCGAGTACGTCGCGCCGGTCTACAGTGAGGGTGTGCCCGAGGTTCTGCTCGACTTCCCGCGTGCGTGGGCGGAGTTTCCAGACCCCGCCGACGGCGACCAGGTGTTCCGCTGCGACCTCACCTGGCTGACCTCGCGATGGACCTGCATCTTCGGGCAGGGGTGCCGCGGCATCTACGCCGACGCCCCCGACGTCGGGTGCTGCACCCTCGGCGCGCACTTCTCCGACGACGACGACTACCGGCGTGTGAAGAAGTACGTCAAGCAGCTCGGCCCGCAGGACTGGCAGCACCGCGCCGAGGGCAAGAAGCACGGGTGGACCGAGACGGACGACGAGGGCGACCTCAAGACCCGGACGTACGATGGCGCCTGCATCTTCCACAACCGCGAGGGCTTCGAGGGTGGGACGGGCTGCGCCCTGCACAAGCTCGCCCTCGACCGAGGGATCTCGTTCGTCGAGACCAAGCCGGACGTGTGCTGGCAGCTGCCGATCCGCCGGCAGTTCCGTGACGTCGACCGCGGGGACGGCACCTCGTACACCGAGGTCGCCATCGGCGAGTACACCCGCGCCGGCTGGGGCCCTGGCGGCCACGACCTCGACTGGTACTGCTCCGCCAACACGGAGGCGCACGTCGGCCGGGAGCCGGTCTACGTGTCGAGCTCCGCCGAGCTGACCGCGTTGATGGGCCCCCAGGCCTACGCGCAGCTCGTCACGCTGTGCGAGGAGCACCTCGCCGGCGACCACCGCCGGACGCGTCACCGCGCCGATCCCGGCGCCTGAGCGCCCCGCGGACCCCGTCCGTCCGGCGCGATGTGGCTCAGGTCACAATGAGGCATGCGCTTGGACCACCTCTCCTTCGCGGCCGGTCCTGACGGTCTCGCCGCGACCACCGCCCGCCTGAGCGACGCTCTCGGATCCGCCTTCGTCGACGGGGGCAACCACCCCCGGTTCGGGACCCGCAACATGGTCCTTCCGCTCGAGGGCCAGCAGTACCTGGAGGTCGTCAGCGTCCTGGACCACCCCGCCTCCGACAAGGCACCGTTCGGACAGGCGGTACGTGCCCGCACCGAGCTCGGCGGGGGTTGGCTGGGCTGGGTCGTGCGGGTGGACGACATGGACCCGGTCGAGCGCCGGATGGGCCGCCACGCCGTCGCCGGCAACCGCCGACGCCCCGACGGGTTCAACCTGGAGTGGAAGCAGATCGGCGTGCGCGGGACGCAGGCCGACCCCCAGCTGCCGTTCGTGGTCCAGTGGGACGTGCCGGACACCGAGCACCCCTCGCGCGCCGCCGATCCTGCGGTCGCGCTGAGGTCGCTGGAGATCGCCGGTTCGCCCGACCGGGTCACCGCCTACCTCGGCGAGTCCGTGCTCGGTGCGCTCACCGACGTCGACGTGCAGTGGGTCGCGCCGAACGGGACACCGGGCATCGTGGCGGCGACGTTCGCGACGCCGACCGGTGACGTACGCGTCTGACCCGGTCGTGCCGTCCGTGCCGGAATTCTCCCGATGAATAGTTGAACTGAGTACTAGCGCGGATGTCCGCGCGCCGATCGCGATCCACCCTGGACGGATGAGCAGCGTCCTGCGGATCCCCGGGCACCCGAGCGAGGCGGCCGTCGTCGTGATCGCCATGGGCGCGACCGTCGTGCTCGGCGCGACCGGCGCCAACCTCCTGGTGACGCAGAGCCCGGACCGCTCCGGATACCTCGCCGCTGCAGTGACGGCCGGTGGCATCGCACTGTGCTGCTTCGCCGGGGCGATCGCGCTGCTCCGCGTGACAGGCTGCCTCCGGCCGGCGTTATGGGGCTACCTTCCCGGCCTGATCGCCGTCCTCGCCGCCGGGCTCCTCGTGAGCGAGCACGGCACCAGCGGTGCTGCTGACCCGGTCTCCCCGGCGCTCGGAGCACTCGTGCTCCTCCTGCCCAGCACCTGGATCCCGATCTACGCCGCCGTCCACGCCCACCTGGAGAGCCGCCGTGAGGACGCCGCCGTACGCTCCTGGCGCGGCCGCATCTGACCTCCGGCGTTGGTTCCCGGGCGAGCCCTCGCCGTACTGTCCGACCTCTCGCCTAGCGTGTGCGACATGGTGAGGAGCGAGGACGTCACGTGAGCAGAGCCCGGACGACCTACTCCTGCGGCAGCTGCCGCGCCGAGTTCGGCAAGTGGTACGGGCGGTGCCCGAAGTGCCAGGAGTTCAGCACGATCGCGGAGACCGTCGTCGCCAAGGAGACCGGCCTGAAGGCGTCCTCGCAAGGCTCGGCGCCGCGTCGGCCGGCCCGCCGGGTCTCGGAGATCCGGGACGACGAGGTCGGCGCGCGCCTGAGCACGGGCCTGAAGGAGTTCGACCGGGTGCTCGGCGGCGGCCTGGTGCCCGGCCAGGTCCTCCTGCTCTCCGGCGAGCCGGGCGCCGGCAAGTCGACGCTGCTCCTCGCCTCCTCGAACGCCGTCGCCGCTGCGACGGGCCGACCGGTCCTCTACGTCTCGGGCGAGGAGTCCGTCCAGCAGATCGCCACGCGCGCGCGCCGCGTGGGGGCGACCAGCGAGCACCTCTACCTCGCGGACACCAACGACCTCGGTGAGGCCATCGGCCACCTCGACGCGCTCGGGCCTGATGTCGCACTGGTCATCGTCGACTCGGTGCAGACGATCGCCTCGACCGACGTCGACGGCAGGTCGGGCGGCGTCACGCAGGTGATGGAGGTCGCGACCGCGCTGACCCGGCTGGCGAAGGCGCGCGGCATCCCGTTCTGCCTCGTCGGTCAGGTCACCAAGGACTCCAACGTCGCCGGTCCGCGAGCCCTCGAGCACGTCGTCGACACGACCCTCTCGATGGACGGCGACCGGCACACGCCGCTGCGCCTCCTCCGCGCCGTCAAGAACCGTTTCGGGCCCGCCGACGAGGTCGCCTGCTTCGAGCAGACCGACGACGGGCTGACCGAGGTGGTGGACCCGAGCGGCCTCTTCCGCGGTGTCCGCGACCAGCCGGTCCCCGGCACCTGCATCACGGTGACGGCAGAGGGCCGCAGGCCGATGATCGCCGAGATGCAGGCGCTCGTGTCGTCCACCAACGCTCCCAACCCCCGCCGTGGCGTGAGCGGGCTCGACTCGTCCCGCGTCTCCATGCTGATCGCCGTGACCGAGCGCGTCGCGGGTGTGCGCCTCCATGACAAGGACGTGTTCGCGGCCACGGTCGGAGGCATGCGGTCCAACGACCCCGGGAGCGACCTCGCGGTGTGCCTCTCGATCGCGTCCGCAGCCAGCGGTGCCCCGCTGCCGCTCGACCTCGCCGCCATCGGCGAGGTCTCGCTGTCGGGCGACATCCGGCGCGTGACGATGATCGGCCACCGCATCCGCGAGGCCGATCGGCTCGGCTACCGCCGCATCCTGGTCCCGCTCGGCACCAGGGACGAGGTGCCGCTCGCGTCCTTGAAGGCACAGGTCACCGAGGTCGCCACGATCCAGCGTGCCCTGGCCGCCGTGAGCCCGCTGGTTCCGAACGTGCAGCCACTACACTGATCGAAGTCATCGAACCGACCAAGCGGGGGCCACTGGTGTCGATCAACGATCGGGCGAGCGGGACGCCGTCGATCCTCCGGGCCACTCTCGCCTCCGTCGCGCCTGGGACGGCGCTGCGCGAGGGACTCGAGCGCATCCTCCGCGGACGCACCGGTGCGCTGATCGTGTTCGGTCAGGACAAGGACATCGATGCCCTGTCCACCGGCGGGTTCACCCTCGACGTCCCGTTCACGCCCACTGCGCTGCGCGAGCTCGCCAAGATGGACGGCGCGATCATCCTCGACAAGGACGCGACCCGGATCCTCCAGGCCGGCGTCCACCTCATGCCCGACCCGTCGATCCCGACGCAGGAGACGGGCACCCGTCACCGCACGGCCGACCGGGTCGCGCGCCAGACGAACGTCCCCGTCATCTCGGTGTCGGCGTCGATGCACATCATCGCCCTGTACGTCGACGGCACCCGCCGCGTCCTCGAGGAGGCCGGCGCCATCCTCGGCCGTGCCAACCAGGCCCTGGCGACACTCGAACGCTACAAGCTCCGGCTCGACGAGGTCTCCGGAGCGCTGTCCGCGCTCGAGATCGAGGACCTCGTCACGGTGCGCGACGTCGCGGCAGTGGCGCAGCGGCTCGAGATGGTCACCCGGATCGCCGCCGAGATCGAGGACTACGTGCTCGAGCTCGGCACCGACGGCAGGCTCCTGTCGCTGCAGCTCGACGAGCTGGTGACCGGGGTGGAGAGCGAGCGCGAGCTCATCGTCCGCGACTACGCGCCGGGTGGCCGACGCGGCAAGCCGCCGGCAGAGGTCCTCGACGACCTCTCTCAGATCGTGTCGGGCGATCTCGTCGACCTCGCGGCGGTCGCGCGGGCGCTGGGCCTCGGCACCGGCGAGCACCTCGAGTCGGCCGTCTCTCCGCGCGGCTACCGGCTTCTCGCCAAGGTCCCTCGCCTCCCCAACTCGGTCATCGAGCGGCTGGTCGAGCACTTCGGCACGCTCCAGAAGCTCCTCGCCGCGAGCATCGAGGATCTCCAGGCGGTCGACGGCGTGGGCGAGCTGCGCGCGCGCACCGTCCGTGAAGGCCTGTCGCGGCTCGCGGAATCGAGCATCCTCGAGCGCTACGTCTGAGCCGACCCCGTCAGGGTGTCCGCGACGTCGTCGGTGTGCTTCCCGGCTTCGGCGTGGCCGCGCTGTCTGGTTTCGGGGAAGCCGGAGTGCTGGGAGTCGGTGGTGTCGGCGTGGGCGCCGCCGTCAGCGTGAACCGCGCGCTGACGGGGTCTCCGCCCAGCAGCGCCGCCTGTGCGGTGTACTGACCGGGGTCGACGAACGCCCCCTCGTCGTCGCACGAGTCGGCATCGGCCCGACCGTCCCACGCCAGCTCCACCACGGTGGCCCAGGACGGGTGGACGTCGACCGTTCGGCCTTTGACCCCTTCGCACGTCTGGGTGCTCCACACGGAGCCGCTCTCGCCCTTGACGCCCAGGACGAACGTCGACGGGTCGATGCGTACGGTGCACGGCTGCGGCGCGACGCTGACGACCCTCAGCGTGACTGCCACCGCGCGTCCGGCGAAGGCGCCGACCCGCACCGACGGCGAGACCGACACGGCTTCGGGCGGACAAGCACCCTCGACGGGGGCGAGCCGCACGTCGACCTGGACGTCCTTCGCCTTGCGCGGCTTCGGTGCGGGTGCGGGAGCAGTCGACGACGCGGCCGCGGTGGGGGTCGCGGCGGTCGGAGGTGGTTCCTCTGCCGACGAGTCGTCGTCGCCCCCGAGGAGGCGGACGACGAACCAGCCCAGGACGAGCACCACCGCGAGGAGCAGCAGGCGCCGGCGCCAGTACACCGCCGGGGGAAGCTTGCCCGAAGGCCTCATCACCGAGCTCACGCCCTCAAACTAACTTCCCGCGGCGCCGTGGCAGGATCGACTCGCCATGGTCTTCTCCACGTCACCGCAACAGGTCGCCGGCCCCGCCCTCGACCAGATGCACGATGCCGTCTGCGACTGGTACGCAGCACACGCCCGCCCGCTCCCCTGGCGTCGCCCGACCACGACAGCGTGGCACGTCATGGTCTCGGAGATCATGCTCCAGCAGACCCCCGTCGACCGCGTCGCCCCTGTCTACGACGAGTGGATCGCTCGCTGGCCGACACCGGGAGCGCTCGCGGCCGTGCCGTCCGGAGAGGCCGTGCGCGCGTGGGGACGCCTCGGCTACCCGCGCCGCGCACTCCGGCTCCACGCCGCCGCCGCGGCGATCTGCGAGCGACACGACGGCGAGGTCCCGTCCGACCTGGAGGCGTTGCGCGCGCTCCCCGGCGTCGGTGAGTACACGGCCGCCGCTGTCGCGGTGTTCGCCTACGGGCAGCGGCAGGCCGTCCTCGACACCAACGTGCGCCGCGTCCTGGGCCGTGCCCTGGGCGGTGACGCCCTCCCTGCCCCGTCGCTCTCGGTCGCCGAGCGGGCACGTGCCAAGGCCGCCCTGCCGGTCGACCCTGCGATCTCCGCCCGGTGGTCGATCGGGCTCATGGAGCTCGGTGCCCTCGTGTGCACCGCACGGGCGCCCGTGTGCGGCGGCTGCCCCGTACGCGACCTCTGCCAGTGGCACGCGGCGGGCAGGCCCGCGTACGACGGTCCCGCCCGGCGCGGTCAGACGTACGCCGGCACGGACCGCCAGTGCCGCGGTCGCCTCCTCGCGGTCCTGCGCGACGCCGAGGGTGCCGTCCCAGGATCGGCGCTGCGTCAGGTCTGGGACGACGCGACGCAGCGCGAGCGTGCGCTCGACAGCCTGCTCGACGACGGCCTCGTCGTGACCACCGGCGCAGACGACGAGTACGCGCTGCCCGGCTGATCGGCGTCAGCGTGCGCGGGGCCCGCGCGTCTCGAGCAACCTCCGAAGACGGCGGCGTACGCCGTCGCCGGGCCGCGCCTGTGCCTCCGCGGCCACCGTCTGGCGCTCGAGCCGGCGTCCGCGGCGCTCGGCGGCCGAGCGTGTGTACCAGGTGAGTGCCTCCGCCTCGCGGTAGTAGACGGCGTAGCGCTCAGCGAGCGCGTCCAGAGAGCTCTCGGCGACGCCGTCGCGACCGTCCGGGCTGCCGGCGAGGCGCACCAGGGCTTCCCAGACCTGATCGGTGATCTCGCGCAACCTCGCAGGCAGCTCGATGCCGTCCCAGCTCTGGACCGAGCGGCGCAGGCCGGGATCGACGAACGCGTCGACGACCGCTGCTCTCCCGGCGTCCACCGGCAACGACAGCCCGAGCGCGGGCTCGAGTCGGCCTACGGCGGTCCTCCAGTCGGCCACCAGGTCGGCATAGGGCAGGAAGACTCGCGGATGGCCGCGAGACGCGCGCTCGGCCATGAGGTTCACGTTCACCCAGCCGGCGACGTTCGTCGCGACGAAGCTCGCACCGAGGCGGTCGCGTCGCTCCCGGTAGTGGGTGGCTCGGCTCCGGTGCACCTCGGTGGGGTGACGCAGCATGATCAGGTCGCTCGTGACGAGCCCGAGATCAGCGGCGGTCGCGTGCCAGAGCTCCAGCGTCCACACGGTCCGTGGGTCCTTCACGACCGTCTGCGCCCGGCCTTCTGTCTGCTCCTTCAGCCAGTCGTGCAGGCGGCGACGTCGAGACTCGTCCACCACTCGCGAGACCAGGTCGAGCGCGTACGGGCGACCGTCCGTGAGGTCGACCTCGGCCTGCTCGAGCAGACGGTTGTGGAACTTCACGGACCACCGCGGCTCGAAGAATCCGCGGGGGTTCGACGTGTTGGCCTTGATGCTCGGCTGCGGGCTGTAGACGCCGAGGTGCGAGAGCGTGCCCGCCACCGTGCTCGTGCCGCTGCGACCTGCGCCACTGACCACGACCAGTCGCGGAGCGTCCGTACCGCCCGTGGGCATGAAGATGAACCTCGATCTCAACAGAGAGGGAAATCGCGCCAATGCTATCAGGGACGAGGGCCGGGAGACCACCGCCCGAGATGACGAAAGGGCCCGCGACGGGAGGTCGCGAGCCCTTTCGTACGGTGTGGATCAGCCCGCTGCGGAGGTGTCTCCGGCAGTGCCGCCGTTGGTGGTGCCGGCGGCGGCCTCGAGGGGCGTGTCCGGCAGCTCGGCCTTCGGCTCACCCTTGAAGGTGAACGTCGCGCTCGGGCCCTCGCCCTCGACGTCGACCAGCACGATCTGCCCCGGACGGACCTCGCCGAACAGCAGCTTCTCGGCGAGCGTGTCCTCGATCTCGCGCTGAACCGTACGGCGCAGCGGTCGAGCACCGAGGACCGGGTCGAACCCTCGGCTGGCGAGCAGGTTCTTGGCCGCCTGCGTCAGCTCGAGCGCCATGTCCTTGTCCTTGAGCCGCTTCTCGACCGAGTCGAGCATCATGTCGACCATGTCGATGATCTCGTCCTGCGTCAGCGGCGGGAAGACCACGATCTCGTCGACGCGGTTCAGGAACTCCGGGCGGAAGTGCTGCTTCAGCTCCTCCGACACCTTGGCCTTCATCTTGTCGTACGAGCCCGCGACGTCGCTGGCCTGGCTGAAGCCGAGGTTCACGCCCTTCGCGATGTCTCGCGTGCCGAGGTTCGTCGTCATGATGATGACGGTGTTCTTGAAGTCGACGACCCGTCCCTGCGAGTCGGTCAGGCGACCTTCCTCGAGGATCTGCAGCAGCGAGTTGAAGATGTCCGGGTGCGCCTTCTCGACCTCGTCGAAGAGGACCACCGAGAACGGCTTGCGGCGGACCTTCTCGGTCAGCTGGCCACCCTCTTCGTAGCCGACGTAGCCGGGAGGCGAACCGAACAGCCGCGAGACGGTGTGCTTCTCGGAGAACTCGCTCATGTCGAGCTGGATGAGGGCGTCGTCCTCGCCGAACAGGAAGTTGGCGAGCGCCTTGGACAGCCATGTCTTGCCGACGCCCGAGGGCCCGGCGAAGATGAACGACCCACCGGGGCGGCGCGGGTCCTTGAGGCCGGCGCGCGTACGACGGATCGCCCGCGACAGGGCCTTGATGGCCTCTTCCTGGCCGATGACCCGCTTGTGAAGCTCCTGCTCCATGTTGAGCAGCCGCGACGACTCCTCCTCGGACAGCTTCACGATCGGGATGCCGGTGGCGAGCGCCAGCACCTCGGCGATGAGCTCGTCGTCGACCTCGGCGACCTCGTCCATGTCACCGGCGCGCCACTGCTTCTCGCGGTCGGTCTTCGCGGTGAGCAGCTCGCGCTCCTCGTTGCGCAACGCCGCTGCGGACTCGAAGTCCTGGACGTCGATCGCGTTCTCCTTGCGGCGGCGGACGTCGACGATCTTGTCGTCGAAGTCGCGCAGGTCCGGCGGCGCCGTCATCCGGCGGATCCGCAGGCGGGAGCCGGCCTCGTCGACGAGGTCGATGGCCTTGTCCGGGAGGAACCGGTCGGAGACGTAGCGGTCGGCGAGCGTCGCCGCCGCAACCAGGGCCTCGTCCGTGATCGTCACGCGGTGGTGAGCCTCGTAGCGGTCACGCAGACCCTTGAGCATCTCGATGGTGTGCGCGATCGACGGCTCGGCCACCTGGATCGGCTGGAAGCGGCGCTCGAGCGCGGCGTCCTTCTCGAAGTGCTTGCGGTACTCGTCGAGCGTGGTGGCACCGATCGTCTGCAGCTCACCGCGGGCGAGCATCGGCTTGAGGATGCTCGCGGCGTCGATGGCACCCTCGGCCGCACCCGCACCGACGAGGGTGTGGATCTCGTCGATGAAGAGCACGATGTCACCGCGGGTGCGGATCTCCTTGAGGACCTTCTTGAGCCGCTCCTCGAAGTCACCGCGGTAGCGGGAGCCGGCGACGAGCGCGCCCAGGTCGAGCGTGTAGATCTGCTTGTCGCGCAGCGTCTCGGGGACGTCGCCGCGGACGATGTCCTGGGCGAGACCCTCGACGACCGTCGTCTTGCCGACGCCCGGCTCACCGATGAGCACGGGGTTGTTCTTGGTGCGGCGCGACAGCACCTGCATGACGCGCTCGATCTCCTTCTCACGCCCGATGACCGGGTCGAGCTTGCCCTCGCGGGCAGCCTGCGTGAGGTTGCGACCGAACTGGTCGAGCACCAACGAGCTGCTCGGGGCGGACTCGCCCGCGGGCGCGCCTGCGGCCGCGGTCTCCTTGCCCTGGTAGCCGCTGAGCAGCTGGATGACCTGCTGGCGGACGCGGTTGAGGTCGGCGCCGAGCTTGACCAGGACCTGCGCGGCGACGCCCTCGCCCTCGCGGATCAGGCCGAGCAGGATGTGCTCGGTGCCGATGTAGCTGTGGCCGAGCTGCAGTGCCTCGCGGAGGCTGAGCTCGAGGACCTTCTTGGCGCGCGGGGTGAACGGGATGTGGCCGCTGGGTGCCTGCTGGCCCTGGCCGATGATCTCCTCGACCTGCTCACGCACGGCCTCGAGCGAGATGCCCAGGTTCTCCAGCGCCTTCGCAGCGACGCCTTCACCCTCGTGGATGAGACCAAGAAGGATGTGCTCGGTGCCGATGTAGTTGTGGCTGAGCATGCGCGCCTCTTCCTGGGCGAGCACGACAACACGACGGGCGCGGTCGGTGAACCTCTCGAACATGCAACTCCCCTTGATCCGAGACCCTTCTGCGGGTCGGGTCTCTGTCCATCCCATGCTAGTCACGACCACCAACGCCGGTGGAGCGCCCCACATCGGTTGTTACGCCTTATTTCAAGGGATCCGGGGCCTGCGTGCTTCCGGTGTTCACGCAGGGCGAACACCCTGGGGACCGATGTTCACCGAGAGCGAACAGGCTTCCCGCTGGTAGCGTGATCGCCGTCCCGCGAGGAGGCTGAGATCCTCTCGACGTCGGTCACACCAGGTGGAGTTGCAGATGAGCATCCGAAGCACTGTTCGTTCCCGTCTCGAGTCGGTCGTCGGTGAGGAGCGCGTGCGCGCAGCAGCGCGTACCGAGCGCGCCGTACGTACGCGCCTCGCCTCCGCGATCGCCCCGGCTGCGCCGCCGCCGAAGAAGAAGGCCGCGAAGAAGCCGGCGAAGCCCAAGCCGGTCGCCCGCACCACGTTCCAGCCCTCGGATCCGTTCACCCCGCACCCCGAGCCCACGATGTCGCGCCACGACCTGCTCGCTGGTCTGCACGAGCGGCTGCAGCCCCGCACCTACCTCGAGGTCGGCGTGCGCAACGGCGAGAGCCTCGCGCTGTCGTCGACCCGCTCGATCGGCGTCGACCCGGCCTACAGCGTGGACCGCGAGATCGAGGCGGACGTCCAGCTCGTCCGCGCGACCAGCGACGACTTCTTCGCTCGCGAGGACCCGCTCGCGCACTTCGCAGGCGTCCCGGTCGATCTGGCGTTCATCGACGGCATGCACCTCTCGGAGTTCGCTCTGCGCGACTTCCTCAACACCGAACCCCATCTGGCCCGCACCGGCGTCGTCGTCTTCGACGACATGCTGCCCCGCAACTCGCTCGAGGCCGCACGCGTCCGGCGTACGGCGCAGTGGGCCGGCGACGTCTACAAGGTGGCTGAGGTGCTGCGCCGGCGACGGCCCGACCTCGTGGTGCTGCTCGTCAACACCTCTCCGACCGGCACCGTCGTCGTGGCCGGGGTCGACCCCGCGACGGCACTGAAGGACGCCGTGTACGAGGCCGAGCTCGCCTACTGCCTGGCGCCCGACCCCCAGGACGTGCCCTCCGAGTATCTCGACCGGTCGACCGCGGTCAACGCGAGAGCCCTCCTCGAGCTGAGCGTCTGGGACACGCTCGTGAAGCGCCGCGAGTCCGACAACGAGCCCCTCGACGACGTCTGGGACCAGCTGCGCTCACTGCCCGTCGGAGGCTGACGCCCGCCCCGGACGGCGGACCCGGAGCATCGCGGAGGAGGCCGACGAGCGCGTGAGGCGTGCGCGTACGACGTCGGCGCCGTCGCGCTCCTCCACCCGCTGGGCGAGCACCTCGGCGTGGACGTCGGGATCGAGCGGCACCGCCTGCACCGCTGGCTCGCCCAAGAAGCTGCTGCGCACCTGGAGCCGCCAGGTCCCGGGCTCGAGCGCGGGCCCGACGAACCCGACGAAGGGCTGCACCCGCGCCTCGATCCGGATCGACTGCAGCCAGCCGTCGCCGGCGCCAGGCTGCACGGCGACCGAGCGGCACTCCACCGGCCACTCGATCCCGGACTGGACGCTCCGGACGGAGAGCGACCCCCAGGGGGCGTCGTGCTGCCCCAGCGCGGCACTGATCACGCCGCTGGGCGCCGCGATCACCGCTGTCGCCCGGTCCGGCTCCTGCGCGACCGTGATCCGGTCGTCGTCGCTGCGGACCTGGACCTGGAGCCGGACGTCCAGCGCCGTACCGGACCAGCCGACCTCCTCGACGTCGACGTGGCGCTCGAGGCTGCTCAGCGCCTGGCACACGGCGAGGAACGCAGGCTCGTCCTCAGCCCGCAGCGTCTGGAAGCGCAGCCGTCTCAGGACCGAGAGGTCGCGGTCGACCTCCTCGCCGAAGGTACGGCGGACGAACGCGACGGTGGACGCGAAGTAGGTGTGCCGGGTGGCCGGCGGTCGGCGCTCGAACCGGTTGATGAACGTACGGCTGAAGCACTGCTGCGCGCCCTCGCGCCGCAGCTCCCTCGAGACGTGAGGATCGGCGCCGCGCTCGTCGGCGACGTCGAGGGCGGCGGTGTAGTAGCCCCAGTACCAGTCAGGATCGACGGCCTTGCTCGAGTTGTTGGTGCCGTCGCGTCGACGGACCCAGCGGTAGCACGGCGACGACGCCAGCACCGACACCACCGGCGAGCACCCGAACACCTGACCCATGAAGTGGTGGTCCTCCAGACGCACCCGACCCTCCAAGAACCGGATCCCGTGCTCCACCAGGAACGACCGCCGAAACAGCTTGTGCACCGTCCGCGACTGCATCACCCCGTCACCGACCAGATCAGCCCGCTCCACATCACCGCCGGCCAACCCCCAGTACGGAGTCCCCCCACCGACCCGCACCACCTTGCCCGCCACCACGTCCGAACCGTTGCGATCAGCCATCGCCACCATCCGCTCCAACGCCTCAGGAAACAGCTCGTCGTCCTGATCGGAGAAGAACACGTACTCCCCCCGCGCCCGCTCCAACCCCACGTTGCGCGGACGACCCGGCCACCCCGAACCCGGGATCGACACCACCACCATGTTCGAACGCTCCGCCGCCCGCGCCCGCAACCACCCCAACGTCTCCCCATCACGAGACCCGTCGTCGACGAACACCAGCTCCACCGCACGCCGCCCCAACGACTGAGCATCCAACGACGCCAACAACGGCACGATGTTCGACCCAGGCTCGAACACCGGCACCACCACCGACACCCGCGGCCCACCCCACGGCAACCCACCCCGAACCCGCTCCCACCAACCAGCCCCGCCCACGTCAACCACCCACCACGTCGACGCTCGGCTCCGGTCGGGCCTCAGCACGCCTGCCCGATCGGCCGTCGCGCAGCACGACGACCAGCGCTCCCCTGGTCCCGCGGCGCACCCGGGCACGCCGCAGAGCGCCCTTCGACCGCACGCGGGCGCGGCCCGCCAGGACGGCGTGCCCGGGCGGAACGGGGACGGGCCGCACCGCACCGCGGCCGATCAGCCGCGATCGCACGTGGAGCGTCCACTGCCCGGCGTCGAGCCGTTGCCCGAACGAGCCCTCCTGGGGATCGAGCGTGGCCTCGACGGTCGCCGTCTGCAGGACGTCGCCTGAACGCGGTGTCTCGACCACGCACCGTACGGTCGACACCGGCCACTCGATCCCGGAGTCACGCTCACGGATCGACAGCTCCGCCCAGCCCGCATCGGGAGAGCCGACCGCCAGCGCAGGCTCCGAGTACGCCGGCACGACGATCTCGGAGACGCCGTCCACGCCGGTCCCCGGCACCGTCCGGACCAGAGCGGGATCGTTCGTACGCAGGCGAGCCAGGACGACCAGCCGCAGGAGGCCGTCGTCCCACGAGGCGTCGATCAGCTCGGCATCGACGACCGTCGCGCGCGCCGCGCGCCGGATCGCGAAGAGGTCGGCGGCATCACCGCGACGCAGAGCGCCAACCTCCGCACGGCGCCACACCGGGAGTCCGGCGTCCACCGACTCGGGGACGGACCGTCGCACGAAGCCTGACACGGCCGCGAAGACCTCGGCCGCGTCATCGGCCGGGATACGGTCCATGTTCGCGACGACGGCTCGCCCCATCGCCTGGGCTGCGCCGACCGTCCGGAGCGCGGTGACCACGGCAGGGTCGGCGCCGGGGCGGTCCACCGCGTCGACCGCGCGGCCGTAGTGCTCCCAGTACGCCGCCTGGGTGACCGTGGCGGCCGAGCTGTTGGTGCCGTCGCGCCTGTCGATCCAGCGGTAGCACGGCGACGACGCCAGCACCGACACCACCGGCGAGCACCCGAACACCTGACCCATGAAGTGGTGGTCCTCCAGACGCACCCGACCCTCCAAGAACCGGATCCCGTGCTCCACCAGGAACGACCGCCGAAACAGCTTGTGCACCGTCCGCGACTGCATCACCCCGTCACCGACCAGATCAGCCCGCTCCACATCACCGCCGGCCAACCCCCAGTACGGAGTCCCCCCACCGACCCGCACCACCTTGCCCGCCACCACGTCCGAACCGTTGCGATCAGCCATCGCCACCATCCGCTCCAACGCCTCAGGAAACAGCTCGTCGTCCTGATCGGAGAAGAACACGTACTCCCCCCGCGCCCGCTCCAACCCCACGTTGCGCGGACGACCCGGCCACCCCGAACCCGGGATCGACACCACCACCATGTTCGAACGCTCCGCCGCCCGCGCCCGCAACCACCCCAACGTCTCCCCATCACGAGACCCGTCGTCGACGAACACCAGCTCCACCGCACGCCGCCCCAACGACTGAGCATCCAACGACGCCAACAACGGCACGATGTTCGACCCAGGCTCGAACACCGGCACCACCACCGACACCCGCGGCCCACCCCACGGCAACCCACCCCGAACCCGCTCCCACCAACCAGCCCCGCCCACGTCAACCACCCACCACGTCGACAAACCCGAGACAGAACGAGACTCAGGATAGACTCGCTGGCTACCGGCGAAGGGCTTCCGAGGAGGGGGGCGGCGCGTGAGCTGGATCCGGGAGCGCTCTCGCGTCCTGCTGCGCGGCCCGAAGTCCCCCGGCGTGGCCAGCCGCCCACCCGCCCCGACCGGCTGGACAGCCGTGGTTCGATCGGCACGGTGGAGCGCCTGCGGGCTCACGATCGGAGGCTGGGTCTACGTCGACGGGATCGACACGACCTCTCAGGCGACGGTGCAGGTCTCCTTGGTCGACGTCGCCTCGGGTCGGACGCTCTCCGCGGACGTTCGTCGTCGTCACGACCACGAGGTCAACCACGTCGCAGGTGACCCCGAGCACGACTATGCCGACGGCGCCTTCGGGGCCGAGCTCCCCATGCCGCCCGAAGACTCTGGCCACGAGTGGGACGTCCAGGTCAGCCTCGCGGTGGGCGGACAGCTGTGGACCGGCCCGCTGACCGACCTCTTCCGCCGCGGTTCACCCGGCTCGATGGCCCGCCGGTTCCTCGACGGCGGCGCTCAGATCAATCCCACCTGGGTCCCTCAGCGTGGCCTCGTCCTGCAGGTCGTACGGCGCCAGGTCACCGCCCGGTCCTCCAGCTCCAGCACCACGGCGTGGTGCAGCGAGACCACGAGCACGGGCAGGCGTCCCGTCGCCGCCGACCTCCAGGGCCCGGACGGCTCCGTCGAAGGCGAGGTCCTCGACGTGCGCAGGGACGCCGGCGTGTGGCACGCCCGGCTGCGCTTCCCGCTGCCGGCAGCAGGCAGCGGCGACTGGTCCCCTCATGTCAGGCTCTCGGGCGGCAGCCGACGTCCGGTCCACTGGTCCGGTCCCGACGTTGCCGCCTCGACGGCGGACGTGAACATCGCGGTGACGCCCACCGGGATGCTTCGTCTCACACATCCGGCCGACGAGGTCGTCGTCGACGACATCGACGTCGACACGGGCGCGGATCCCGCCGTGATCCTGCGTGGACGGGCCAGCCCGCCCGGAGGCCGGTTCACCCTTCGCCTGGACGGTCGCCGCGCCGCCAGCGTCGTGGAGGTGGCCGTGGCCGACGGACGCTTCGATGTCCGCCTTCCGCTCTCGACCACGTCCGACCTCTGGTCGAGCGGCCCGCTCCCGCTCCCGATCGGGACGTACCGCGCCGAGGCACGCGACCCCGACGACCGGTCTCTCCACGTCCGCCTGACCCAGGACGTGCTGGAGCATGCCTGTGGACGTTGGTCCTTCGGTCCGGCGGTGATGGCACGCCCCGAGAGAGGCTCCAACAACCGCCTCGAGGTTCGGCTGGCTCCACCGCGTGCCCCGGACGAGTGGAGCGAGCTGGGGCAGCGGCGCGAGGACGACGCCTACCGCCGGAGGGCGTACGCGCAGGAGGATCTCGTGTTCTTCGAGAGCTTCCTCGGCAAGCGAGCAGCGTGCAACCCGCTCGCGATCCGGCACGAGGTCGCTCGTCGGAGTCCGGGCCTCCGGCGGGTCTGGGGAGTGTTCGAGGGCTCCGTGCCGGTGCCCGACGGAGACGGCAAGGTCGTCATCGGCACCCGGGCCTGGCGCGACGCCCGCGGTTCCGCTCGCTACGTCGTGACCAACGACTGGCTCCGCCGCTTCGAGCACCGCCCGTTCCAGACCTTCGTGCAGACGTGGCACGGCACGCCGTTGAAGAAGCTCGCCCTCGACCGTCGGCCACGGGGACTCGATCCCGCGTACCAAGCCCTCGTCCGTGAGGAGACGTCGCACTGGGACGTCCTTGTGAGCCAGAGCCCGTTCATGACGGAGGCCCTGCGTGGGGCGTACGGGTACGAAGGGCCCGTGCTGGAGGTCGGCTACCCCCGCAACGACCTGCTGGCCCATCCCGACGCGCCCGCACGCCGCCGCATCGTGCGCGAACGCCTCGGTCTTGCCGAGGAGTCCACCGTCGTGCTCTACGCGCCCACCTGGCGCGACGAGAAGGACCGCTCGACGCCGCCGCCGCCCGACCCGATGACGCTGGCAGCACGGCTCGGGCCGTCGACGACGCTCCTGGTGCGGGGCCACGCCGAGAACATCCGCCACGATCGACGCATCGAGGGCCCGCACCTCCTCGACGTGACGCTCTACCCCGACGTCTCCGAGCTGTTCCTCGTCGCCGACGCCCTCGTGACCGACTACTCGTCCGTCATGTTCGACTTCGCCGTGACGGGGAAGCCCATGGTGTTCTACGCACCCGACATCGAGGACTACCGCGACGTCACCCGCGGCCTGTACCTCGCCCTCGAAGACATCGCTCCCGGGCCGGTGCTGCACTCCAGCGAGGCAGTCGCCGACGCGCTCGCCGACCTGACGTCGCTGCGTGCGGAGCACCACGACGCGTACGTCGCCTGGCAGTCACGCTTCGTCCCCCTCGACGACGGCTCGGCCACGGCCCGGGCCGTCGACGCCGTCTGGCCGGACCACGTCGCCTCGTGAGCGCCTCCTTACTCAGCCGCCCTCGCCGCGGCGCCGACCGTCCTCCCGAGAGCACGCTGAGGCTGCGCCTGGTCGGCGACCGCCTGCGTGTGGACGTCACCCTCGGCGACGGGCTGCGAGCCGAACGGCTCCTGCTCCGCTACCGCGACACCGGCCGCGAGTCCACGCTCGCCCCCGTCGCTCCGGAGGCGGGCGAGACCGGCACCTGCTTCGACGTGGACGTCCCCGCCGCAGTCCGAGCGGACCCGTCGTGCGAGTGGATCGACCTGTGGCTCGCGGTCGCCGGTGATGAGGCCCCTCGTCGCGCCGGACGGTTCGCCTCGACCGAACGCGGCGACGCCGTCACGCCCACCGACGTCGACGGGTTGACCGCGACCGTCCACATGACGCACAAGGGCAACGTCAGCATCCGGGTCCAGGCCGAGCGCTCGCGCGAGGTGGCTCTGTGGACGCGCAGCCTCACCTTGCGCCACGGACGGATCGCCTTCGCCGCGGACGTCGTCACGCACAACGTGCGCGCGGTGTCGGCTGTCCTGACCGTGACCTCCCGGGAGAGCGGCGAGTCCACCGACCTCCCGGTCGGCCTCCGGCTGCTGGCCGAGGACACACGTCGACTCCACGGTCTCATCCGCTACCGCGTCGATGCCGACTTCGACGTGCGGATCCTCGCCCGCACCGGCGAGCACGACAGCGACATCTACGACCTCGCCCTCGTCCTCACGCTCGACGGCTTCACCGAACCTCTCGAACGCGGGATCCGTATCCCGCCGTACCGCGTGCGACGTCGCCTGCGTGCCACCGACGTCTCCGACGGCGAGGCGGGCCATCTCGTCACGCCGTACTTCAGCTTCAAGGCCCAGCGGCTCTGCCTGCGCGTCGAGACGTACGCCGGTGCGGACCTCGACTTCATGCGCCGGCTGCTGCGGTTCGCGTGGGCGTTCGAGGTCGTGCGACCGTTCACCCGCATCTGGCTGATCGGCGAGCTCCCGTACAAGGCGCAGGACACCGGCTACCACTTCTTCCGCTGGGTGCGCCTCAACCACCCCCGTCGTCGCGCGTACTACGTCATCGAGGAGGACTCTCCCGAGCGCGCGCAGGTCGAGCCGTACGGCAACGTCGTCACGCACCGGTCTCGCCGGCACATCCTCTACTCGCTCGTCGCCTCGCGTCTGGTCGGCTCGCACCACGCCGAGTACCTCCTCGCCTCGCGCAGCCCTCGCTTCGTACGCTGGTCGCGCGGCGTCCGTGTGTTCCTGCAGCACGGGGTGATGGGCACGAAGAACATGACCGGCAACTACGGCCGGCGTGCCTCGACGGACTTCCGGACGGACCTGTTCCTGGTCAGCTCCGAGCGCGAGCGCGAGATGGTGGTCGACGACTTCGAGTTCTTCCCCGGCCAGGTCCGTGTCACCGGTCTGCCGCGCTTCGACACGTTGCTCGCCGACGACGTGGACGTCGAGCGTGCCCTGCTGATCATCCCGACCTGGCGCGACTGGCTGAGAGCGCGCGACTTCGGCGAGAGCGAGTTCTTCGAGCAGTGGGACGGGCTGCTGACGTCGGCGAGGTTCCAGGAGATGATCCGCCGCCACGGGCTGACCGTCCGGTTCATCCTCCACCCGAACATGCGCGACTACGCCGAGCGCTTCCACGCTTCGGGCGTCGTCGTCCTGCAGCAGGGCGACGCGCCGGTCCAGGACCTGCTCAAACGCAGCGCCGTCATGATCACCGACTACTCCAGCGTGGGGTTCGACTTCAGCTTCCTCCACCGTCCAGTGCTCTACTTCCAGTTCGACCGCGCGCGGTTCCTCGGCGCACGCGGATCACACCTCGACCTCGACTCGCACCTCCCGGGCGAGATCGCCTTCTCGCGCGACGAGGTGCTCGACCGGCTGGACGACGTCCTCGACGCGGGGATGACGATCTCCGACCGCAACCGCGCGCGTGCCGACGCATTCCTCGATCACCGCGACCGCGACAACAACGCGCGGATCTACGAGGAGGTGCGCCGCGCCTGGTCCCCGCTCACGTCGTGGCGACGCCTGCGCAGTGCGGCGCCGTCCCGTGCCCTCTTCAACAGGTTCCGCAAGAGCCGCGCCTACTTCCCGGCGATGCGCGTGCTGTACCGCCTGGCGACCCTGCTGCCGCGTCGCGACCTCGTCGTCTTCGAGAGCGCCAACGGCAAGCAGTACGGCGACAGCCCCCGCTACCTGTACGAGAAGCTCCTCGAGCGCGGCACCGACAGCACGCTGGTGTGGGTCAACGACTCCACCGTCCGGCTCCCCGACCCGGGCACGCGCAAGGTGCGACGGTTGACGCCGCGCTACTTCTGGCTGCTGGGGCGCGCGAGCCACTGGATCAACAACCAGAACTTCCCGCACTACCTGCGCCCGGCTCGGGGCACCCGCTACGTGCAGACGTGGCACGGCACGCCGCTGAAGAAGATGCAGCACGACCTCGAGCACGTCCACGGCCGCAGCGACGGCTACCTCGAGCGGGTCACGAAGATGACCGGCTACTGGGACGACCTCGTCTCCCCGAGCCCGTACGCCACCGCGGCCTTCCGCACTGCGTTCCGCTACTCGGGTCGTGTGATCGAGGCCGGCTACCCCCGCAACGACGTCCTGCACCACCCGGACCGCGAGGCGAGGGCGGACCTGGTCCGCCGACGGCTCGGGATCCCCGCCGGTCGACGGGTCGTCCTCTACGCACCGACGTTCCGGGACGACCGTACGAGCGGCGGTGGCTTCGCGCCGCAGGCCGAGCTCGACCTGGCGCGGCTGCACGCCCGGTTCGGCGACTCCGTCGTCGTCCTTCTGCGGATGCACTCGGTCGTCCGCGGACGACCGCCCGTGCCCGAGGAGCTGCGGCACTTCGCGATGGACGTCTCTCGGTACCCGGACACCCAAGAGCTCCTGCTGCTCGCCGACGTCCTGGTGACGGACTACTCCTCGGTCATGTTCGACTTCGCGACGATGGACCGGCCGATGGTGTTCTTCACGTACGACCTGGACCACTACCGCGACGACCTTCGCGGGTTCTACCTCCCGTTCGAGGAGGTAGCGCCGGGGCCGCTCGTCCGCACGAGCGACGAGGTCGCCGACGCGCTGTCGGAGGCGCTGGCCGGCAGCGACGGCTACGCGAGAGCACGCGAGGACTTCCGGGCTCGGTTCGCGCCGCTCGACGACGGCTCGGCCTCCGAGCGAGTTCTGGACGCCGTCTTCGGACCGCCGTGAGAGCGCTGACGCGGGCAGACGCTAGGTCGCGCGGACCGCTTCCCGGGTCTCCGGGCGGACGTTCTCGTTCCCGAACAGCCAGTCGCACCGCGGCTCGACGAGCGGACGGAGACAGGCTCGCGCCGGCCGCGACGCGAGGGCGATCGTGAGGATGACACACCCGGCGACGACGACGACGAGGCCGACCACATCGTCCACCCGCTCGTTCAGCGGGCTCGCAGCAAACGCCTTCATCACGAGCCCGTGGACGAGGAACGGGTACATCGACGCGGCGCCGACCGCGGTAAGCACAGGGGTTGCGCGTCGCGGGAGGACGGCGACGAACGCAACAGCCAGAACCACTCCGGCAGCGAGCACCGCAAGCCGCGTCAACGTCGCCTCGCCGATCCCGATGCCGTAGGCGGAGAAGGGCGCGATGTAGCCCAGCCAACCGATCATCCCGTGGTCTCGTGCATAGAGAGCGAGGGGCACGAGCAGCAGTGCGAGGACGATCCAGCCTACGACCCGGCCCGCACGCGGCGGGATGCGGTGCGGGCTCCTCCTCGTCAGGCAGAGACCGATGACGAAGAACGGCAGCATGGCGAACGTCCGGTTGAGCGAGAGAAGGAATCCGAGGTCCGACGCAGCGCCACCGAGGACGGAGATCGCCAGCGAGAGCCCGATCGCCACCGACGGTCGGAGCTGGGCGAAAAGCGGCGCGAGGAGGCGCCACGCCAGCAGGGAGAGCAGGAACCACAGCTGGTAGAGCGGAGTCAGGAGCTGGTTCCCCGAGAGCTCGACCGCACCATCGCCGAGCGCGCGGAAGGACACCATGTACAGAACCTGGAACAGGACGTACGGGACGACGATGCTACGGACGATGCCCCTGGCTCGGCGACCGTCGAGGCTCCGTCCGGCGAACATCCCGCACACCATGACGAACGCGGGCATGTGGAAGAGGTAGATCGCGAAGTAGACGTCCCACGCTCCCGGCGCAGCGAGAACCTGACCCAACCCGTGGCCGACGACGACAAGGGTGATGAGCGCGCCCTTGACGTTGTCGAGATAGGGGTCGCGCATCTCCGCAGGAGCAGTCGCACGGGGCTCGATGCGGGAAGAAGGCAACACGATCGTCCACTGTGCCACATCGCTCGAGCCGCACTCAGGGTAGGTCAACCCCGCCGGAACACCGTCGCTCGCTTCTGCAGCCGGAGGTCTTCCCGCGAGAAATCAGGCAGCAGGCCCTCCCACATCTGGGCGACTTCCTGCTCATCGTTGCGGATCATGTCGTCGAGGACGACGGAAACCCGGGAGGCGAAACGATCGCGCAGCATCGGCACGGCCGGGAACCGAGCGTGAACGCCGGTTGCGGCGGGCGGACCGTCGACGAGGAGCAACCCCACATCGGAGAGCGTCTCGAGCGCAGCGGGGTCGTACCACCGTCCGTGGTAGCCGGCTACGTCGACCTCGGTCAGCGGCGCGACGCGCACCTCTGCGATGTCGCCGAGGCCGTGCCGGGCGAGGACACCGCGAGACTGCTCCGCGAACCCTTCGTGGTGCTCGAGTGCGACAACCTTGCAGTCGAGACCGAAATGACGGATGGCGAGACCGAACCACAGCGTCGAGACACCGCTTCCGCACTCCACCACCAGCGAGGGACGGCGGGAGATCAGCTCGTCGACGACGACCTCCACCAGATCTGGAGAAGCCGCCCAGCCACCCATGGCGGGGATCCTGCCCTCGACCGGCAGGAGCGAGAAGAGATGCATGGCCGACTGGATCTGGGCAAGCTGTGCCGAGTTCTCGACGGTCCGCCTGCTGACATCCTTGGTCAGGTTCGTCTCGAGGGTCCGCACCGCGGTCGCCGTGCGGGACTGCCCCGCTTCGAGGCGTCGCATCGAGACAAGGATGTCCTGCCACTCCTCTGCGTGCCGGGTCCGTTCCGCCTCGAGCTCGTCGGCGAGCTCGTGGTGGCGCTCAACCAGGTTCTCGAGGGCCTTTCGAACGGCGTGACTCTGTCCTCGGGCGGTGGAGCCGGTACGCCGCACCGCCCACAGGACGACAGCGAGAGCGACGACCGCACCGGCGAAACCGAGCGCAGCAAGGATCCCCGTGCCGATGCCGCCGACCGCCGCGAGCCATCCCACCACGACCGCGACGACGACGAACGCCACAGCAGCCGCGGCAGCGACGACTCGGCGGCCTCCCAGACGTCTCGTCAACGTCGCCATCGCCCGTCCTGCACGGGCCCCACGAGACCTCTCGACCGCGTCCCGCCGGCGCTCAGCCTTGGCACGAGCAGCCTTCTCGCGCTTGAGGCGTTCCCGGACGCGCTGAACGCGCTCCCGCTGAGCCGCGAGTCGCTCGTTCTTGTCCTCCAGGATGTTGCGCAGATCGGCGACGACAGCATGAAGACGCGCGACCTCCTCGGGCTCACGTTCCGTCGCCTGCCGAGGATCCTCCACCAGCAGGCGCGCCCACAGGTCGTCGACCTCGCTCGCAGAACGAGACGATCCGACCGACAACGCCATGACAGGCACGTCACCGAGCCAACCGACGCCCTCGACACCGAGTGGAGCGAACGAGCTCAGATCCCCCTGAAGACGGCCCAGGTCCACCAAGAGCTGCAGCTGCGGATCGTCAGCGACGCGTGCGACCGCAAGCGCGACGAGGTCGGAGGAAACGCTGCCCGACACCAGGATTCCCGACTCCACTCCGACGCTGCGGGGGATCTCCTGGTCAACGACAAGGAGATCGTCACAGCTGTCGCGGAGTGCGCCTACGGTCGTCCCAGGCTGGTCGGAGACCAGGACGAGCCGGCCCCGAACATGGATGCCGTGCCTACCGTCCACGTGTCCTCCTCGTCGCCGATGCGCCGGTCGCAACCGGGCCTCGGATAGCATTGCACGGGCTCGATCGCGGGCCTGACCGGCCCTGCCTCGAACGCCCCCGGGGGAAACTTGACTCAGCACGACCGCCGCAATCAGCCGACGGTGTCCGTCATCGTCCCGAGCTATCTCGGCGCCAAGCTTCTGCCCACCAGCCTCGGCTCTCTTGCGCGGCAGACTCTCGACCCGCGGCAGTTCGAGGTGGTCGTCGTCCTCAACGGACCTGAGGACGAGTCCCGGACGGTCATCGACGATGTCCGCACGGAGTTTCCGGCCCTCCGAGTGCGTGTCGTGGAGTCGACCACCTCGGGGGCAGGGAATGCGCGCAACCTCGGCCTCGACGCTGCCGCCGGGCGAGCCGTGACGTTCGTGGATGCCGACGACGAGGTCACGCCGGGCTATCTCAAGGCACTGCTCGGCCACGCCGGGCTCGGGATCGTCCCCGTCGCCACCGTTGCCGACGTCACGCATGACCGCGCTGCACCCTCGTTCGACAACTACCTTTCGAACCGTCTCGTCACTCACGCAGGTGACGTGACCGACCCGACGTCGCTCCCGTCCTCGCTCGGATTCGTCGCCGGCAAGATCATCCCGACCGCGGTGGCCCGTGCAGGCAGGTTCGACACCTCTCTTCGCAGCGGCGAGGACGTTCTCTACTGGTTCGACGTGTTCGAGGCGGCCCCGTTCCGGATCAGGCCCGTCGCCCTCGACTCCGACGGCGTCTACCTCCGTCACGTCGTCGCCAACTCGGTCTCCCGGCAGGCCCATTCCTACGACTTCTCGGTGACCCAGCGCCTCGACGTCATCGAGCGGCTCTGGTCGCGCGATGCCCAGGATCCCCGCAGCCGCAAGCTCCGTTCATCGTTCATCGCCGGACAGATCTCTCTCGTCAACGCCCACCTGCGCCTCGAGCCGGACGACCACGCGCGAGTCGTCGCGGACATCCGCGCTCGCGGCCTCGAGGACGCGATCCCGTGGCGTCGACTCAACGCCGGGCTGGCGCGCGACCTCGGCATCCTGTACTCGTTCCTGCCGTACGCCGACACGAGCGCGCTCGTGGCCGCGCGCCGCATCCGTGATCGTGGTGTCGTCGTCGACGTCGTGTCCAACAAGATGGGGGCGGACAAGCCCATCGACTGGGCCGCCGGCGTCATCGCACGCGAGAACCTCGATCAGACCTTCCAGATCGATAGCCGCACCGCGGCCTTCGAGTGGGGACCGTTGAAGGCGTTCACCCGCAAGGCGCTGGCCAAGGTAGCCGAGTGGGAGGACGAGAAGGGCCTCTACCGCAGCGTCTACAGCCGGACCATGTGGCCTGGCTCGAACCTTGTCGCGGCCCTCCTCAAGCTCCATCGACCCGAGCTCCGCTGGATCGCAGAGTTCTCCGACCCGCAGCTCTTCAACGCCTACGGGCAGCGTCGTGTAGGACAGGCGAAGGACGATGCCCTGTGGCAGCAGCTGGCCGCCGGACTGGCGGCTGTCGGCATCGACGCACCTGCGGATCGCAACATTCCCCACCTCGTCGAGCTTCTGGCGTACGCGCTCGCCGACGAGATCGTCTTCACGAACGAGCACCAGCGCACGATCATGCTCGGCTACCTCCCCGAGCAGCAGCTGGTCGAACGCGTCCTGGAGCGCTCGCAGGTCTCCCACCACCCGACGCTTCCCGAGCACTTCTACCATCGCGTCGACGGCGAGTACGAGCTCGGCACCGGAGTTCTCAACATCGCCTACTTCGGCGCCTTCTATGCCACGCGAGGCCTCACTGAGGTCGTCGACGCGCTCAAGGCGCTCGCGCCGACAGAGCGGGCAAAAGTCCGCCTCCACGTCTTCACAGGCGATCCGACGACGCTGGCCAAGGAGCTCGCCACGCACGGTCTGGCAGACACAGTGGTCGCCAAACCGTACGTCTCCTACTTCGAGTTCCTCGAGCTGACCACCCGCATGGACGTTCTCCTCGTCAACGACGCGAGGACTCGCGACCACTTCGACGTCAACCCGTTCCTCCCGTCGAAGTGGTCCGACTACGCCGGAAGCGGGAGCGACGTCTGGGCTGTCGTCGAGGAGGGCAGCATCCTGTCGACGATGCCGACGACCTATCGATCGCCCCTCGGCGACGCCGGTGCCGCCGTCGGCGAGGTGCGCCGCATGCTCGACGATCGAGGTCTCGAGCCCGTCTCACAGTGAGGGAGGCCGGGCGCCGACCGTCACTCGTCGGCGGCGGGCGCCCGGTACTTCCGGGACGACTCCTCGATCGCGGCCACGACGCGCTCGCGGCAACGGCCGTCACGCTGCGGGAACGTGGCTGCGGCGCGGTCGAGGAAGACTTGGTCCGGCGTGCGACCGCGGTCGACGATGTCGACCGCGGCGGCCACCGCGGCGTCCGCGGTCTCCGTGACTGGGCCGAACCCGTCACGGCCGTAGTCGAAGTAGCCGGCGCGCCCCACGTGCCCTCCTTGGGTCATGCGCTCCCGGTCGAACTGGAAGTACACGACCGGCCGATCAAGATAGGCGGCGTTGAAGGCCACCGACGAGTAGTCGGTGATCAGGACAGCCGACCGAGCGAAGAGCTCGCGGACGTCGCGGCCTTCGAAGCTCATGACCTCGACGTGCGCCGGTAGATCGAGCCTCCCCGCGAGCACGTCCATGTTGGGGTGCGGCAGGAAAGCAAGCTTGAGTCCGTGGCGGGCGGCGGCGTCGGCGAGCTCCTTCGAGCGCAGCACGGCCAACCATTCCTGCACGTAGTCGGTCTCCTCGATACCGTCCACGAGCTCCCTGCGCTGAGAGCCGCTCTTCAGCGGAGGCACCAGCCACACCCTCCACGTCGGGCAGACCAGCACCAGGTCTCGCTGCGCAGGCCCGAACCGCTGACCCTGCTCGAACAGCAGGTCGAAGCGCGGCAAGCCCGTCAGCTTCGTCTCGCGCCCGGTGTAGATGTACGGGGTGTCGTCCCCGACGATCGAGGCGTGCTCCTGCTGCGTGCTCGTGACGAACACGTCGAGCGGTCGGTGGTTGAGCCAGCTGGACAGGTCGTCCTTGATCACACCGTGCTGCAGGAAGGTGAAGCGGTAGGCCGGCGTCGCGAGCGACGTGATCGCCGGCGGGCGGCAGACGGCGATGTCGGCGTGCGACGACACCAGGTGTCGACAGTTGAGCATGAGGAGCTTCCACAGGACGGACCCATGGGCAACCACCCTGCGGCCGTACGCTGCGCGGAGGCGCTTCCAGTCCGGGGTCCCTCGCTGGACGACGAAGAAGGCGTCGATGTCCGTACGGGTGCTCCGCAGGTGCTGGAAGAGATGCTCGGCACTGTCGTCAGCGTTGTGGATGCGGTCCATCAGCACCCATGACTTTCGCAACCGCCGACTCACAGGTCGGCTCCGAGCCACACGGAGGAGAAGACGATCTCGCCACGCCACGCCGCTCGTCGTGCCACCAACCTTGCGACGTGGTTGCAGAGCCTGTCGAAGACGCGCCGGTGAGAGCGATCTCGCCGGGACTGGCGGCTGTGAGAACCTGAGCTCGCGCACGCGACCGTCGACGACCAGTCGCAACGCACGCGCTGCCGGCACCCAGTGGATGCGCTCGCGCAGCAACGGACGACCGTGGTGGTAGAGCGCACGGACCTTGGTGTACGCCGGCGTGGTGACCTCGCCGCCCGACAGGACCTGGTCGTCGGGCGTCTCTCCGGTGAACCGGTAGACGATGCGTACAAGCCCCTGCCGGGAGTCGAGACGATCTGCCAGGGCGTACGAGGAGACCCAGGGTTCGTCGCGGTAGGCATGCAGGAGGATGTCGCGGGCGGCGCCCCGCAGTGGGACGACGGAGAACGACTCCACAACCTCCGGATCGAGGTATCGGACGATCCGCCTCATCAGGGCGTGAAACTCGTCGGCCTCCGACGCCGGGGCGACGACCTTCGACCCCGAGTCCTCCGCCGCGAAGTAGTAGCTCAGCTCGTACAAGACGAAGTTCTGCAGCCACTCGGGCACGTGGCCCCACTCGCGCTCCGCCGTCTCGAGGGCGTCCAGGTAGCCGTGACGGAGGACAGCGGTGAAGCGTCCAGGGTGTCGCTGCGAGCTCTGGAGGGTTGAGCTCTGATCACTGCGCTTGCGGTACTGGTAGCGCGCCGTCGCCAGGAATGCCACCTTGGGATCGGGCACAAGCAGCAGGTAGCGACTGCTGAAGTGGCCATCCTCGAAGTTGGGGCGAATCCGGTGATCGAAGCGCAATCCGCTCTCACGGAGACGGTCGACACGGTAGAAGGCCGCCGGCGCGCTTCCGTGGAAGTGGTCGGGAAACGCGGCCAGACGACGAGCGCGATCGCCGGCCGCGAAATGGCGACGGAGCGGGTGCTTGTCGGCGATGGCTCCGGTCGAGTCGTTCAAGAGGACGCGGTTGGTGGCCACCATGTCGATGTCGTCATCGCCTTCGAGGAACTCGACGACGCTGCGGACATAACCTGGATCGAGGATGTCATCGGGGTCCGGGAACGTCACCCACTCTCCGAGGGCGACCTCGAGACCTGCGTTGCGAGCGGCACCCTGTCCGGCATTCGGCTGGGTCAGGACCCGAACGGCCCCGGGTCGCCTGGCCTCCCACGCGCGCAGCTCCGCGAGCGTGTCGTCGCTGGAGCCGTCATCGACCATGATGACCTCGATGAGCCCCGGATTCTCCGCCATCTGCAGCTCGATCGACGCGATGAAGTCGGGGAGGTAGCGCGCCACGTCGTACGCAGCAGACACGATCGAGAATCGTGGTCGCGGTGATTCGTCCACTCGGACAAGACCTTCCGTTGGATTTCGCACAGAGGAGACCGGTGCCAGGCCGGACGAAGGACGATCGTACCTACCTGTCGGATCCGCCCTGGCATCGGCACACGAGAGCACGCGAGCCGAGGACCGCCCGGCACCAGGTCAGAGACGCTCGACACCTGGCTCGTCGACGACGCCACGCAGGTCCAGGAACCGGCGCGCCGCTCCCGACAGCGCGGGAAGGTCGAAACCGGCATGGTTCTGGACGAGAACCACGACGTCCGCGGACCGGGCAGCCTCGATGACCGAGTCGCGCCCGACCGGGCGCGCACCCTCGACCTCCCAGTCGTCGACGTAGAGGTCGTGATAGCTCAGCACCGCACCCTGGGCGAGCAGCTGCTCCGCAAGAGGCTTTGCAGGGGTCTCACGCTGATCTGCGATGTCCGGCTTGTAGGTGATGCCGAGGAGCAGGACCCCAGCACCTCGCAGGGCTATCGCGTCCTCGTTGAGCAGGTCCTGGATGCGCTGGACGACGTAGCGGGGCATCCCAGCGTTGATCTCCTGCGCGAGCTCGACGAACCGGAACGGATATCCGAGCTGCTCCTTGACGCGGTGCGACAGATAGTTCGGGTCGATCGGGATGCAGTGGCCGCCGACGCCGGGCCCCGGCCGAAAAGCCTGGAAGCCGAAAGGCTTGGTTGCGGCCAGATCGATCACGTTCCAGAAGTCGATCTCGAGCTCGTGGGAGAACCGTGCCATCTCGTTGACAAGGGCGATGTTGACGTGGCGGTAGGTGTTCTCGAGAAGCTTCGCCATCTCCGCCTCGCGGGTTCCCCGGGCGGGAACGACCTGCTCGACGAGCTGCGCGTAGAACTCGGCAGCCTGCTTGCCGCACCGTTCCGTGAGGCCTCCGACGACCTTCGGTGTGTTTGCGATCGTGAAGGTCTGGTTGCCCGGATCGACACGCTCGGGCGAGAAGGCGAGGGCGAAGTCCTCCCCGGCCGTGAGGCCCGAGCCCTCTTCGAGAACTGGCCGCAGGACCTCGTCGGTCGTGCCCGGATACGTCGTCGACTCAAGGACGACCAGCGTCCCGGTCGAGAGGTGAAGTGCGATGGAGCGTCCGGCCGCCAGCACGGCGCCGAGGTCGGGACCCCCGGCCGGGCCGAGCGGTGTGGGAACGCAGATGACCACGGTGTCGGCCGTCGCGACGACCGAGCTGTCCGTCGTGGCTCGGAAGCCGCCGTCGAGCATCTCGGAGATCTCGGCATCGCTCAGGTCGTCGACGTGAGAGACGCCGGCGGTGAGGCCGTCGACGACGCGGCTCGACGTATCGAGTCCGATCACGTCCAAGCCCTTGCGGACGGCCTGCTGTGCCAGGGGCAGGCCGACGTAGCCCATGCCCACGATGACTAGAGTGGTCAACTCAGAACCTCTTTCCCTGTTTCGCGCCCAAGTCTGACACAGGGATCCACCCCGCCCTCACGTCCAGCCCAGAAGGAACCATGTCCGACCTCGTCATGCACATCACCGGTGCGCGGCCGAACTTCCCCAAAGCTGCTCCGGTCATCGCCGCGCTCTCCGACCGTGGTGTCGCGCAGAAGCTCGTCCACACCGGTCAGCACTACGACGACAACATGTCCGCGGTGTTCTTCCGCGAGCTCGGGCTTCCTCAGCCCGACGTCAACCTGGGAGTCGGCTCGGGGAGCCACGCGTCGCAGACCGCAGCGATCATGACCGCGCTCGAGACCGTCGTGCTGGAGGACCGTCCCGCCCTCGTCATGGTCTACGGCGACGTCAACTCCACCCTGGCCGCCGCGCTCGTCGCCTCGAAGCTGGGAATCGGGATCGCGCACGTCGAGGCGGGCCTCCGTTCCTTCGACTGGACGATGCCCGAGGAGATCAACCGGGTGGTCACGGACCGTCTGGCCGACCGGCTCTACGCGACGAGTGCCGACGCGGTCGCGCACCTCGGCAACGAGGGCGTCAGCGCTGACAAGATCCGGCTGGTCGGCAACCCGATGATCGACACGCTCCTGGCGCACCGCGACCGGTTCGACGGCTCGCGCGTTCGCGACCAGCTCGGTCTCTCGGGCAGGTACGCCGTCGCGACCCTCCACCGTCCTGCGAACGTGGACGATCCTGCCGCGCTCACCCCGCTCGTCGCCGCGCTCTCGGCGGTCGCTGACGAGGTCGACGTCGTGCTACCGCTTCATCCGCGTGGCGCGGCGCGACTGGAGCAGTCGGGCCTCCTCGCTCACCCGAACGTCCACGCGATCGATCCCGTCGGCTACACCGAGTTCCTCGGACTGGTTGCAGAGTCGGCGCTGGTCGTCACCGACTCCGGCGGCATCCAGGAGGAGACGACGGTCCTCGGCGTGCCCTGCCTGACCCTTCGTCCGAACACCGAGCGTCCTGTCACCATCACGGACGGCACCAACCAGCTGGTCACTCCTGCGTCGCTTCCCGCGACCGCTGCCAAGGCACTCGCCGAAGGCCGGCCCACCACCTGGCCGATCCCGCCGCTGTGGGATGGCCACGCGGGCGAACGCATCGCTCGCGACGTGGTGAGCCTGCTCGACTGACACACGACGAAGCAGCCTTTCCAGGCTCTCCGTTCCTCGGTAGTGTGATCCGATCCACACCCCCGGGACGGAGTCCACGTGAGCTCATCCGTGAAGCGCGCTGCGGCAAAGATCGTCAAGCCGATCGTTGGCGACAAGGCCTGGCAGAGGCTGAGGCGACTCGGCGGCGCTCCGCCGACGAAGCGGCCCTCGCGTCCCGCCGCGCAGTCCCGCCCGGCCGCTCCGGCGGCTCCCCCGTCGGGCGCGACGGTCGACGCGACGACGGCACGAGCCTGGTTCGAGCGACGCCGCCCCACGTACGAACGCCTCGCGGAGAGCGTGCGGCCCTACGTGCCGGCCGACGGAGTGGTGTTCGACGTCGGTGGCAATGTCGGCTTCTTCACCGAGGTGCTCACCGATGCGGTCGGCTTCCGCGGCACCGTCCACCTCTTCGAGCCGTTGAAGAATCTCGCCGACCTCTGCACCGAGAACCTTTCCGGCAAGGACTACACCGCTGTCGTCCACGCCTATGGGCTGGGCGCAGAGGACGAGACCACAGAGATCTTCGTCGCTGCCGACGGGAACCTCGGCTGGAACACACTCATCGCCGACAAGACGCAGCCCGAGATGACCACCGCCCCGATCGCGATCCGCGCATTCAGCGGAACTGGGATCTCCGATGTCCCCGACTTCGTCAAGATCGATGTCGAGGGCGCCGAGTACCTCGTCCTGCGCGGGCTCCTCCCGGCGCTGCATTCCTGGGCAGCTCTGCCGGTGATTCTCTGCGAGATCGGCTGGGGAGAGACTCACCCCGCGTGGGACGAGGAGCTGGCTGTGTTCGACGAGCTCGCAAACCTCGGGTACGAAGCACGCGATCTCGACGGCGGGCCGGTCGACATCGCCGCGATCAGGAAGACGACCGACGTCCTGCTCGTCCCGGGGCAGCTGGGGAGCCGCGAGGCGGACTGACCGCCTCTGCAGGCGTCGTCGGTCTCGATGCCGCGCGCCGTCAGCGCGCAGCCTCGTACGCCGAACGCACCTCCTCCGAGACGCGCCCGCGCTCCGACACCTCGTAGCCGTTCTCGCGGGCCCACTCGCGCACGTCGGCTGCGGACGCACCGGTCGACGAGCCACGGCGCCGCGGGGCGGTGCCGGCGGCACGCCGGCGGCCGCCGCGGGCCTTGCGCGCCTCGGCGACGTACGGGGCGACCGCGTCCCGAAGCTTCTTCGCATTCTTTGCCGAAAGATCGATCTCGTACGAAACGCCGTCGAGTGCGAAGGAAATCGTTTCCTCCGCCTCGCCCCCGTCGATGTCGTCGACCAGGATCACCTGAATTTTCTGGGCCATGCTCGGAATATACGCCGCCTTTTCTTCGGCGACAATTCCGTATTCATAAATTCACACCTCGCGTGCTGCGGGGAAAAGAATTGCCTCCCGAATTCCGACTCCCATCAGGAGCATGACCAGGCGGTCGACCCCCAGCCCCATCCCGCCGGCCGGGGGCATGCCGAACTCCAGCGCGCGCAGGAAGTCCTCGTCGACCTCCATCGCCTCCGGGTCGCCGGCAGCGGCCAGCTCGGCCTGCTCGACCAGCATGGCGCGCTGGAGCACCGGGTCGTTGAGCTCCGAGTAGGCGGGAGCCAGCTCGACGCCGTTGATGATGAGGTCGAACGCCTCTGCCAACCCCGGCTTGCTGCGGTGCGGCTTGGCGAGCGGGCGCACCGCCTGCGGATAGTCGGCGACGAAGGTCGGCTGGATCAGCGTGTGCTCGACGAGCTTCTCGAACAGCTCGAGGACAATCTCCCCGGCGCCCCAGCCGTCGCGCAGCGCGACGTCGTGCTCGGCCGCGTGCTTGCGCAGCGTGTCCGCGTCGGTCTCGACGTCGACGGCGGCTCCGACCGCCTCGCCGACGAGCTCGTGGATGCTCGCCCAGCGCCAGTCGGCCTCGAGGTCGATCTCGGTGCCGTCGCGTCCGGGAACGACCGTACGGTCCAGCGCACGCGCCGCGTTGCGGACGAGGTCGCGGAGGAGGTCCGCCATCGTGTGGTAGTCGCCGTACGCCTGGTAGGCCTCGAGCATGGCGAACTCGACGTTGTGGGTGTTGTCGACGCCCTCGTTGCGAAAGGTCTTGGCGATCTCGTAGACCCGGTCGACGCCACCGACGAGCGCACGCTTGAGGTGCAGCTCGAGCGCGATGCGCAGCAGCATCTCCTGGTCGAACGCGTTCATGTGCGTCTTGAACGGACGGGCGGCGGCCCCGCCGTTGGTGAACTGCAGCACCGGCGTCTCCACCTCGACGAAGTCGCGACCGTCGAGGGTACGCCGCAGGGACTGCAGGATCGTCGCCTTCGCCCGGACGATCTCGCGGGCCTCCGGGCGTACGACGAGGTCGACGTAGCGCATCGTCGCCCGCAGGTCGCTGGACAGCGGGTTGTGCTCGTTCGGGAGCGGACGGAGCGTCTTCGCGGCGACCTGCCACCGGCGGACGGCGATCGAGAGCTCGCCGCGTCGGCTCGTGATGATCTCGCCCTCCACGGCGAGGTGGTCGCCGAGGTCGACGAGCGCCTTGAAGTCGGCGAGCGACTCCTCCCCCACCTCCGCGAGGGAGAGCATCGCCTGGATCTCGCTACCGTTGCCCTCGCGCAGCCGGGCGAAGCAGAGCTTGCCGGTGTTGCGGAGGAAGATCACCCGGCCGGCGGTGGCGACCTCGAGCCCCGTGTGAGCGTCGGGACCGAGGACGTCGGCGTCGTGAGCGCCGACGATCTCGGTGATCGTGTGGGTGTACGGGACCGTCAGCGGGTACGGGGCGACGCCGGCGTCGATCATGCGCTGACGCTTCTCGAGCCGGACGCGCATCTGCTCCGGGAGGTCGTCAGTGTGCTGGGTCGGGACGGCGTCGGTCATGCGCACCAGGGTAGTGGGCACCCTCGTGGCGGCCGTCCGCCGGAGGTGTCACCGCCTCGTGCGGTGACACCGCTCAGGCGTTGCGTTCGGCGACGATCCGCAGGCCGATGAGCGTGAGGTCGGGCTCGTGCGCGGTGACCGTCGTGCACTCGCCGAGCACGACGTCGGCGTTGCTCCCGGTCGCGACGACCGTCACGTCGTCTGCCCCGAGGGCCTCGATCATCCGCGTGACGATCCCGTCGACGAGCCCGGCGAACCCGAAGACCATCCCCGACTGGATCGCCTCGACGGTGTTCTTGGCGACGACGCCCCGGGGGCGGACGAGCTCGACGGACCGCAGCTGCGCCCCGCGTCGGGCCAGCGCATCCAGCGAGATGCCGATGCCGGCGGAGATCGCCCCGCCGACGTAGCGCCCGTGGGCGTCGATCACGTCAAACGTCGTCGCCGTCCCGAGGTCGACGACGATGCACGGACGACCCGCGTACAGGACGCCGGCGGCCGCCGCGTTGACGATGCGGTCCGCCCCGACCTCGCGGGGGTTGTCCATCAGGATCGAGACGCCTGTCCGGGTGCCCGGCTCGACGATCGAGACGGCGCACTCGGCGTACTGGCGCTCCAGCAGCAGGCGCATCTCGTGGAGGACGGCGGGCACCGTGCACGCGAGGGCGACCGCCTGCACCGGGCCGACGTCGCACTGGGCGAGCAGTCCCTGGAGGAGAAGGTGCCACTCGTCGGCCGTTCGGGAGTCGAGGGACGCCACCCGCCAGCTCCTCGTCAGCCGGTCGCCCTCGAAGACGCCGACGACCGTCTGGCTGTTGCGCACGTCCAGGCAGAGCAGAGTCACGGTCTCATCATGGCGCAGGCAGCGCTCAGGCCGTCGGGGCGGCGGTGAGGTCGCCGCGGACCGTGCCCGAGCCGGGGACCGGCTCGGCGGGGTCCGACCCCGTGCCGAGGATGCGGTTCTCGGTGTCGACGAAGACCACGCGAGGCGCCATCGCGCGCGCCTCGGCGTCGGTCACCTGGGCGTACGCGATGAGGATGACGAGGTCTCCGGGGTGGACGAGCCGGGCAGCAGCACCGTTGATGCCGATCACGCCCGAGCCGCGCTCGCCCTCGATCGTGTAGGTCTCGAGCCTCGCGCCGTTGTCGATGTCGACGATGTGCACGAGCTCGCCGGGCAGGATGTCGGCGGCCTCCAGGAGGTCGGCGTCGACCGTCACCGAACCCACGTAGTGCAGGTCGGCCTGGGTCACCGTCGCCCGGTGGATCTTGGACTTCATCATCGTCCGCAGCATCAGGAGTCCTCCTCGGCGCCGAGGGAGACGGCGACGTTGTCGATCAGGCGGGTCGACCCGACGCGAGCGGCGACCAGCAGCCGCGCCTCCCGCCCGGGGACGGGGTCGGAGAGGTCGGGAGCACGCAGGGTGAGGTAGTCGACATCGACGCCGTCCACCTCGCCGAGCGTCTTCCGGGCGGCTTCGAGGACGGCGACCGTGCCGGACGGGCCAGCGTCCGCGCCGGCGTCGAGAGCACGCGACAGCGCCACGGCGAGCTGGCGCTGAGGACCGTCGAGGTAGCGGTTGCGCGACGACAGAGCCAGCCCGTCGACCTCGCGGACCGTGGGGCACCCCTCCACGACCACCGGCAGGCAGAGCGTGCGCGCCATCTGCTTGATGAGGACGAGCTGCTGGTAGTCCTTCTCGCCGAAGACGGCCACGTCGGGTCGCACGAGGCCGAAGAGCTTCGCGACGACCGTGAGGACACCGCGGAAGTGGGTGGGTCGTACGACGCCCTCGAGCTCCGCCCCGAGCGGTCCCGGGTCGACAGTGACGCCCGGGCCGTCGGCACCGTCGGGGTACATCTCGGCGACCGCCGGGTGGAAGACGACGTCGACTCCCACCTGGGCCAGCTGCTCGAGGTCGGAGTCGAACGTGCGCGGATAGCGGTCGAGGTCCTCGCCCGCGCCGAACTGGGTCGGGTTGACGAAGATCGAGACGACCACGAGGTCGGCGAGCTGTCGGGCACGCTCGACCAGGGCGAGGTGCCCATCGTGGAGCGCACCCATCGTCGGGACGAGACCGACCGAACGGCCCTTCGCCCGTCCGGCGGCGAGCGCAGCGTCGAGATCGCCACGCGTGGTGGCGACGACCGGGGCACCTCTCATGCGCCGGTCCGCGAGGCCTCGTCGGCGACCAGCGTGGCAAGGACGTCCCACTCGGACTCACGCAAGGCCTTGCGGATCGCCCGGGCGCGGAGCTCGTCGAGGCGACCGTCGGCCACGGCGTGCGCTGTGGTCGCTCGCGCCATCGCGACGTACGCGTCCATCGTGGGGACGGGCTGCTCCTCGAGGGCAGACAGGTGTGCGCGAACCGTCTCGACGTCGCCGCGAACGACCGGGCCGGTCAGAGCGGCGTCCTCGTAGAGCAGCGCGTTCTCGAGGGCGGCCGTCAGGAGGGGGCGCAGGACGGCCGCAGGATCGTCGGCGCCGGTCCGTCGCAGGATCTGCATCGCCTGCGAGACGATCGTGACGAGGTGGTTCGAGCCGTGGGCCAAGGCCGCGTGGTACGTCGTACGGTCCTCGTCGCGGATCCACATCGGGCGCCCGCCGAGGTCGGCGACCAGGGCTTCGGCGACCTCACGGTCGTCGGCGCCCGCGGTGAGCCCGAAGACGCAGCCGCTGAGCCGGGCAAGGTCGATGTCGCTGCCGGTGAACGTCATGGCGGGGTGCAGCGCGACGGGCCGGGCACCCACGTGTGCCGCAGCCGCGAGCACGCCGAGACCGTGGCGACCGCTGGTGTGCACGACGATCTGACCACGCCGGAGGTGACCGTCAAGCGCCAGCTCGGCGACGAGCGCCGGCAGGGCGTCGTCGGGAACGGCGAGCAGGAGCACGTCGACGCGCCGTGCGACCTGGGCAGGAGCCATGAGAGGCACGCCAGGGAGCAGGGTGTCGATGCGGGTGCGGGAGGCGGTGGACCGGCCGCTGGCGGCGACGATCTCGTGGCCGGTCTCGCGCAGCCGGGCGGCGAGCACCGCTCCGACGCGACCTGCACCGACCACACCGACGGTGTGAAGGGACTTCATCGACGTGCCTTTCGTTCCAGTCCCCGGGTCGGGGTACCAGACAAACGGACGTCTTCAGTCTACGTGCGCGAAACCTTGCTGTAACCCGGCTGTGGCGCGCCTCACACCGTGAGGCACCTCGTCAGCTCGCACGAAAGGGGCGCCTGCGGCGGAGCCGGGAGACGGCGCGACGCCACGGAGTGCGCTCGAGACGCGCGACACGGTCGCGGAGGCGGGCCGCCTCCTCCTCGAGCTCACCGAATCGGTAGTCGATCTCGTCACGCTGGGCCGTCCGGGAACGGAGCTCGCGCTGAAGAGTGGACCGCGTACCGCTCTCGATCTCCGCCACCATCCGCGGCGAGGCACTTCCCTCGTTCGCCACCACGATCTTGTGCAGCTCCGCGAGGAAGCGCTGGTAGTAGTCGTCGGGGTAGTGGACGTAGAACGGCCCCCACGGGTGATCGTCGTAGGTCGGGAACCTCTCGCCCGTGAGATCGATCGAAGCTGCCCCTAGGACCTCGACGGCCCGTGCGTCCAGACGGCTCCACAGGGCATTGGCGGCATCCACGTCGATCTTGTGGAGCCGGCGTTCGCTGCGAGCCCGGCCGCGCAAGGGGACGGGCTGCGGGCGGTCGGGAAGATCCAGCCACCCGGTGTGGTGGCCGTGGTGAACGACGACCCTCGACCGAGGGAGGTGCTCGCCCACGAACTCGGCGAACCGATCGAGCGCCTGTGACCACAGCTCAAAATAGGCATCGGGGTTCTCGCGCCCTCGCACCTGTTCGAGGCGCCCCTCGTCGCGGAGGCGCCGGTAGAGGTCGGTGTGTCGTACCTTCCAACGGTTGTCGGTCAGGAAGCGACCGTCGGGGAGGCGTACGCAACCGAAGTGGGCGTCACCGAAGAAGTCCACGACAAGGTAGTCAGGCTGCAGCCGGACGACCTTGTCGAGGAACTCCTTGCTGAACTCCGTGCGGACGTTCCAGAGGTCGTACTCGGACATGACCCTCGTGGGTTGCCAAGCCTCGAGCACCGGATCCGACATCAGGCTGAGGAGCGACATCTGGTTCTGCAGCAGGTCACACCGATAGGTGTCCTTGTAGTCCGGGTTGAACCGCGAGTTGAAGCAGTCCCGAGTGATGCAGCTCCCGAAGACGGCCACCGTCCTCGGCCCGGCGTCGGACGTGCGGTCCATGCGTGCGAGTGACCTCTTCATCAGTCGTGCGGCGCGCCGAGATCCTGGCTGCGGGCGCATGGGTGTACGCCACAGGCGATCGTACATCTGCGGCCCACTACTCTGGACCGGACGCGACGAGGACGTAGAGGAGGGACGGCCCGGTGGAAGCAGTTGTGCCCTCGTTGCACGCCATCATCCCTGCGGGCGGTGCCGGCACCCGCCTCTGGCCGGTGTCGCGTGCCGGTCACCCCAAGTTCCTGCTGGACCTCACCGGCAGCGGCCGCAGCCTCCTGCAGCAGACGTACGACCGTCTGGTGCCGCTCGTCGGCACGGCGGGGGTCAACGTGATCACGGGAGCCCGCCATCGAGACGCCGTTGTCGCCCAGCTACCCGACCTTCCGGGCGACCAGGTCGTCGCCGAGCCGGCGCCACGCGACTCGATGCCGGCGATCGGCCTGATGGCTGCGCTGATCCGCCGACGCGACCCTGACGCGCTGGTCGCGTCCTTCGCCGCCGATCACCTGATCCGTGGCGAGGACAGGTTCCAGGACGCGGTTCGACAGGCGGCAGACGTGGCGCGCGAGGGCTTTGTCACGACGATCGGGCTCCGCCCGACCTCGCCGTCCACCGCCTACGGCTACATCGAGGCAGGCGACGCGCTGACCGCCGCACCCGATGCGGCCACTGTGCTGCGCTTCGTCGAGAAGCCCGAGGTCGATCTTGCCCGCGAGTACCTGCGCGCCGGCACGTTCCGGTGGAACGCGGGGATGTTCGTCTCCCGCGCCGACGTGATGCTCGACCACCTACGGCGGGAGCAACCGAGGTTGCACGCTGGGATCGAAGAGATCGCCGCCGCCTGGGGCGACTCCGACCGGGACGCCGTCCTCGAACGCACGTGGCCGACGCTGACCAAGATCGCGATCGACCACGCCCTCGCCGAGCCGGTCGCAGCAGCGGGAGGTGTCGCGATGGTCCGGGCCGACTTCGGGTGGAGCGACATCGGCGACTTCGCCGCCGTCTCCGGTGCTGTTCACGCCGGGGAGACCGACCTCGGGATCGTCGGCGACCCACGGGATGTCGCGGCCATCGACAGCAGCGGCATCGTGGTGACCTCGGGACGAGCAGTGTCCCTTCTCGGTGTCGACGACATCGTGGTCGTCGACACGCCGGACGCCCTGCTCGTCACGACCCGAGCACGGGCACAGCAGGTCAAGGAGCTCGTCGACCACTGGCGAGACGCAGGACGCGAGGACCTCCTCTGAGCACCCGACGCGCACGCACCGCCGATCCCCTGCGGCGTCTGGTCCGAGCAGCGCGGGCTCGCCGCCGCTCGCCGGTGCTGAGCGTGGTGATCCCCGTGTACAACGTGGCTCCCTACCTCGACGAGTGCCTCGACAGCGTCCTGTCCCAGACCCTCCGCGAGATCGAGGTCATCGCGGTCGACGACGGCTCGACCGACGGCTCGGGCGAGATCCTCTCCCGCCGGGCCAAGGACGACAGCCGCCTGCGAGTCGTGAGCCAGGCGAACGCCGGGCAAGGACCTGCCCGCAATCTCGGTGTCACCCTCGCCACCGGCACCTTCCTCACCTTCCTCGACGCCGACGACACCTTGCCCTCGACGGCGTACCAGCATGCGGTCGAGACGCTCAGGCGCACCGGTTCGGACTTCGTGGTCGGCGACGTGCAGCGGGTGCGCAACGGCGTCCGCTCCGCACCACCGTGGGCCGCCTCCGTCCACGAGCGGGACCGCCTCGGCATCACCATCGACGACTTCCCTGACGCATTGCAGGACGTCATCGCCTGCAACCGGGTGTTTCGTCGCCGGTTCTGGAACGACGAGGTCGGGGGGTTCGAGGGCCGCGGCGCCTACGAGGACCACGTCCCGATGGTCAAGGCGTACGTCCGGGCGGCGCGGATCGACGTGCTCAAGCGTGTCACCTACTACTGGCGCATCCGGGAGAACCGCACGTCGACCGGCCAGCAGAAGCACCAGCTCGCCAACCTTCGCGACCGAGTCGCGGTGAAGGCACAGGCACAGGACCTGTTGGAGCGCGAGGCGTCGGAGATCGTGTTCTCCACCTGGCTCGGACGCGTGCTGGACCTCGACCTCCCGCCGTACGTCAAGCACGCCCTCATCGCTGATGACGAGTACCGTGCCGTCCTCGCTCAGGCGTACCGACGCCACATCGCGATGGCAACGCCGCACGCATGGCAGTCGGTCCGCGTGTTCCACAAGCTCCGCGCCTGGCACGCTGCAATGGAGCGGTGGGATGACGTCGAGGTGATCCAGCAACACGTTCGCGACTACGGCCGCCCGCCGCGAGCAGTCGTCCGCGACGGGCGAGTCTTCGCCGACCTCCCCATCGCCGGCGCCCTCGACCCGGACACACCGCACGAGCTCTTCGAGCTGTCCGAGAGCGAGACCGCACTCGACGCACGCCTGCTCCGCGCCTCGTGGGACGATCCCGCTCTCCTGCGCCTTCGCGGCTGGGCAACCGTACGCGCCGTCGGCGGTGGAAGCGGCGAGCACCGGCTGACCCTGTCGCTCCGGCGGGCGGGCAGCGACGAGACCCTCGCCCTCGCCCCCGTCCAGGTCGACGAGCCGCGGGCGAACGCCACGGTCTCCGAGCCTGAGGCAGACCATGCGCCGATGGGCTTCGAGGTCGTGGTCGACGTCGAACCACTGCTCCGTGCCGAGAGCGGACCGGCTGCTCGGTGGGTCCTCGAGGCGGACGTCTCGATCGGCGCTGTGACGAGAAGCGGGGGATTCTCCGGCGCCGTCGGGGGGAGCTCTGCAGCGTCCCAGTCCCTCACTCCCACGACTGCTCGGGGCCAGCGGGTGACTCCCTCGTGGCAATCGCGCGAAGGGTTCGTGCTCGACGTGGCGCCGTCGTCTCGCCCTGACCACGATGAGACCGCCGCCGCTCCCCTTGTCGACGGTGCGAGCACCGTCGACGGATCGCTCGCGGTCACGATCACTGGCGCTCCCACCGACGCCGCAGCGCTTGTGCTCGAGGGTGAACGCCTCACTGTCGCGGCCGAGGGTGGCGAGCAGGCCCGGCCGACGCTCCTCCTCCCCTTGCGCGCGTCGGTCCTCGGGGGCCCCGTGCTGCCGCTTCCGTCCGGCTCGTACTCGCTCCGCCTCGCCGACGGGACGCCCGTGGGCGCCACCTCCGGCTTCCGTGCCCGCCTCCCGCTGGAACAGACCACGCGCGACACAACCGTCCGTTGGACCGTCACCCGGGCCGGCGAGACCCGGCTGACCGTGATGTCCGGTCTCGGGCCGCGTGAGCGAAGCCGCTGGGCCCGCAGGCAGGTTCTCCACGGCTACCAGCGCTCGACGGATCCCGCAGCCGACCAGATCCTGCTGCACAGCCGTAGCGGACTGGCCGCCGGGGGTGCGCCCGCAGCGGTCGCCCGCGCGGTCGCCCGGCTTCGTCCCGACCTCTCCGTCGTCTGGTCCACGGCCGACCGATCGGTCGCCGTCCCGCGGGACGCCCGGCGTGTGATCGTCGGAAGTGCGGAATGGGCGCAGGAGGTGCACCGGTCACGCCTCGTGGTCGCAGACGGTCCCGTCGACGTTCTCCCTCCCCCGTCCGGCCGGCGTTGGATGAGCCTCGCCGCACTCCATCCGCTCACCTCGTACGGACGCTCGCGATGGGCGGCAGACGGCTTCTCGCCCGCGCACGTGCGGGAGGAGGAGCGTCGGCTCGCGCGCTGGGCCGTCCTCGTCGCCGCGGCACCCTACGCTGCGAGGGCGATCAGCGCGGACCTCGGTTACGGCGGTGACGTCGCGGTGCTGGGTGACCCGGAGACCGATCTCGTCGTGAACGCAGAGGCGGCGGACACGCTTCGCGTCCGTGCGCGGCTCGGCCTGGCCCCCGACGCGTTCGTCGTGCTGTACGCGCCCGCCGATCGCCCCGACCGCGCAACCGGCGCACGCACCGCTCGCCTCACTCGCCTGCTCGACGTGCAGGAGCTCCAAGCATCCCTCGGTCCTTCGTCGGTGGTCCTCGTGCGGGGAGGACCCGCGGTCGCGCACGGCAACGAGCGCATCGTGGGAGTCCGTGGCGTCGTCGACGTGACCGACTACCCGGAGGAGGCCGAGCTCGTTCTCGCGGCTGATGCAGCCGTGCTCGACTACACGCCGCTGCGACTGACGTGGGCGCTCACTCGGAAGCCCGTCGTCTTCCACCAGCCGGACCTACCTGCGTACTCGGCATCCCACCCCCCGCTGGTGCCGTGGGAGGAGACCGAGACAGGTCCGGTCGTCACGTCGACGTTGGAGGCCGCTCGCGCACTGAAGGACCCCGACGGGCTCGCCGCCACCTTCAGCGCGGCGTTCGATCACGTCAACCGCACGTACAACGCCCTCGCTGACGGGCGGGCGGCAGAGCGGGCGGCCGCCCTCCTGGTACGCGGGCTCTAGGGCTCCCTTCTCACTCGGCCACCCGCGTCAGCCAGATGGACGAGGTCCCAGGACCGATCAGCTCGGGCGAGTCGGCATCGTCCAGCTCTGCGGCGAAGCGGCCGACGAAGTCCGTCCACATGTGCACTCTGAAGTGCGAGTTGAACATGAGGAACGCTCGGAGGAAGTATGCCTCGTTCCAGGAGCGGTTCTGCTCGTGGAGCCAGCTCATCGGATAGTCGAACGGGTACGGGATGTCGTGGAGGTGGATCATCGCTCCGACCGGAACCCGCGGGAGGATCTCGAAGACCTCGGTGAGGACGTCGCTGCCGGTCTTCGCGAGGTGGGTCGAGTCGATGAAGAGCACGTCGCCGGACTGCAGCTGGTCGAAGACGGCGAGATCGACGCCCTGAACCTGCTCCGTGATGATGGTGCAGGTGGCGCGGTCGGACTCGCGGAGAAGGGATTCGAGCCGCTCTGGATGGGGGTCGATGAACGTCAGCTCGATCGGATCGTCCGGCCGCCACTCGTCGTTGACGTCGAGGAGGACCGCCGAGCTGAAGCCCGAGCCGATCTCGATGTAGCGACGCGGACTGATCCCACCGATGGCTCCCGCGAGGAGGCGGGCGCTCTGCGTGCCGAACATCGAGTTCGAGTGGTAGCGACGGGTCTCGCTCCCCTCTCCTGCCTTCCACCGGCGGACGTGCGGCACCCACGCAGCCCAGACAGCGGCCTGCGCATCGAGGTCGAGCTCGATCCCGGGAATGTTCGCGCGTCCCTCGACCTCACTTCCGCGACCGCGGAGCTGGCGGACATCGACGATCGGCGAGTAGTAGTGCCCGGGCGGGACGAACAACGGCGCACCGGACTCGTTCGGCGGTGGCTCTGGCGCAACGACGCGCTTCGAAGCGGACGGACGACCACCGCGGCGCGTCTGGGCAGGTCGACGGCCGAGAACGAGGTCCATCGTCGACCTCATCAGCGCGCGGGCCGCGTCGTCACGAGGTGGCGGCAGTCGATCTGCCAGTGCAGCGGCGGCCCGACGGGGCAAGGTCTGTGCTCTTGCTCTACTCGACATCACAGGACCGTAGCGTCTCGAATCGCGTGCGGTCCAGGGGCCTCCCGCCACTCAATCAGGCTTCCCAGCGCGCTCCCGCCGAGATCCCGAGATCTGCCGGATCGGATGCTCGTCGCCACCAGCGGCGGGGTTTCTGCTGGAGCTTCCGCATCACGGTCCCCCAGTCGCCGGGCGCCGCCACGATCGTCGAGACGATGCGGCGCAGCTCGTCGGCGGGGACAGCGACGTGGCCCGAACCCCAGGATCGCTCGATCGTCCAGATGCGCTGACGGTCAAGTCCGGACTCCATGAACGGTTCCATGTGCAAGGTTCGATGGGTGTCCCCCGTGTTCTGGATGTAGAGCACACGATTGCGGGCCTCGCGGTAGACCGGTCGAAGATCGGACACGACCGGTGCGAGGGCATCTGCGATCGCAGCGTCGTCACTCGCGCCCAAGCACGTTCGCGCGTACCGCTCCACGTGAGCGCGTGTGTAGTTCGCGATGATCGTCTGGGGATTGACGGCGACAGAGAGCACGTCCTCCTGAGGGGCGCCGTAGAACAGCGCCGCGAATCCTCCGCCGGACCCGCCGAAGTAGAGCCGGCGACTCCCGTCGGCCGCGTCGTGGAGGTGGTTGATGAGTCGCGGCAGCTCGTGCTGGAGGTCGAGCTTGTCCGTGCCGGCGTACCAGGCGAGCGTGAGCGACTCGTGCCGATACAACGCGGGGTCCGCGATCAGGATGCGGTTGACGGCAGTGTCGCCGTGAAGACTGCCGCCCGTGAAGTACGGCAGGGAGACACCGGTCGTCGTGATCGCGGCGTGGAAGTTCACGATCGTCGTGGCCGCACCACGTGGATCGTAGAGAACGTCGATCACCGTGTCGGCGGCGCGAACTGCCAGCACGCCAGTCGGCGGCTGCGGGTCGGAGATCAGCGCGTCGATCGAGGGATAGTCGTGAACGGGCTGTCGCCACCTGGCCGGATCTCGGCGTGCCGGCAGTCCGTTCATCGTCCGCGTGTCCACGCCACCACCCTAGCGACTGCGGCGGGATCAGCCGCGCGCGAGCGCCTTCCGGAGCGGACCCTCCAACGCGGGTGCCAGGGTGCGGGCGTACGTCGCCGTGAGGTGCGAGCGGTCGAAGTAGACGACCACGCCGCCCACGGCCCCGTCGCAGCGGTCGGGTCGGCAGATCCGGTCGTTGAGGTCGGCCAGCACGATGCCCCGGTCGTCCAGGTCGCTCACGGCGTCGACGACGGGCTCGGCCGGTTCCCATTCGCTCCTCGACCCCGAGCAGCGGGTCAGGTCGCCGTCGTTCGCGGCCAGGCAGTCCGGGATCATGTCGCCGGAGGCAGGAGTGTCTCGGATGACCGTGACCGGAACCCCGGACGAGCGCACCGTCGCCAGGACGCTCTCGTAGCCACGACGGTAGGCGTCCTGACTCCCGGCGATGTCCTTGCCGACCGCGGGGACGGAGATGCGGTTGGTGTAGACGACCATGTCGTAGCCCTCGGACACCAGGCGGCGCGTGACCCGCCGTCCCCAGGAGGAGCACCGCTCGGTCTTCGCCGTCGCGTCGAACTCCTGGTCGGTCTCGGCGAGCGCGCACTGGGACGCGAGGTAGGTCGTGATCCGCCATCCGCGGGTGCGCGCGATCTCCTGCAGCGCGGGCAGCCACTGTCCGGCGTGCGAGTTGCCGGCGAGCGCGATCGACGTCTCGGCCTCGGGGTCGCCGAACTCGCACACCGTCATCGGGAACCGCGGGGCGCTCGACCAGCAGTCCTTGCCGCCCGAGACCTCCTCGTACGCGTCGGACTTGTCCTTCAACGCCTGGGCCGGCGCCGGCACCACCGGGCCCTCGGTCGTGCGCGGGCAGTCGGACCCGGGCGTGAGCGCGGCCGCGCCGAAGCAGGGGTCGTCGGTCGCGACCGCGGCGGCGAGGGCGTCGCGCGCCTCGGCCTCCTTGCGGTCGACCTCCGCGAGCTGGACGGCGGCCATGGCCACGACGACCGCCATGCCCGCGACACCGAGCAGGTACGGCTTGCGGAGCGGCCGTCCCCACTCGGGCGCCCGGAACCGGTCCTCCACGTACCGCTTCGTCAGTCCTGCGAGGACCAGCGACGACGCCAGGATCGCGAGCTTGTCGAGCGTCCCGAGCGCGGATCCTGTGGCGTACGGGAGGAGGACGATGATCGGCCAGTGCCAGAGGTAGACCGAGTACGAGACGTCGCCCAGCCACTGGACCGGACGCAGGGCCATCATCCCGGCCGGCGAGCCCGTCGCTGCGGGTGCGTTCGCGGCGATCACCGCGGCGGCACCGAGCACCGGGACGGCGGCCTGCCAGCCCGGGAAGGGCGTCGCGCCCGTGTAGGCGAAGCCGGTCCACACGATCGCCGCCAGGCCCGCCCACGCGAGAACGACCCGCGCTGTCGCCGACCACGCGACGGCTTCGACGGAGCGGCCACGGCCGAAGCCGTGCCGCCCCACCAGGACGGCCAACAGCCCTCCGACCCCGAGCTCCCACACGCGGGTGGGCGTCACGAAGTAGGCACGCGCCGGCTCCGTCACGGTCTCGTGGACCGAGTAGGCGAAGGACGCGGCGACCACGGCACCGAGCCCGAGTGCCACGACGGCCGTCGGCGACCGACGGAGACGCGACGCCAGGGCGACCAGCACCAGGATGAGCAGGGGCCAGCCGATGTAGAACTGCTCCTCCACCGACAACGACCAGAAGTGCTGCACCGGCGACGGAGCGTTCTCGGCGGCCAGGTAGTCGACCGCGTCCGAGGCGAGCAGCCAGTTGACGACGTAGAGGGCGGCCGCGCCGGCCTGCTTCGCGGTCGCCGCCCACTGGGTCTCCGGCGCGACCAGGCGCGACGCGACCAGCGTGACGGCGAGCACCAGCAGCGAGGCCGGGAGGAGACGTCGGATCCGTCGCGACCAGAATCCGGCGAGATCGCGGCCGGTCCGGGGCGGTCTGCCGAGGAGGTGCGAAGTGATCAGGAAGCCGGAGATCACGAAGAAGACGTCGACGCCGGTGAATCCACCGGTGAGCCGGTTGGGCCACAGGTGGTACACGAGGACAAGAGACACCGCGACCGCGCGCAGCGCCTGGATGTCGGTACGGGTGCCCGACACCACGCGCTCGTCGCGCGCTCGCGGCGAGCGCTCGACCAGCGACCTGCTGCTCACGTCGTTCGTACCTCAGGGTCTCGTCAAAGGGGGCTGGGCGTTCTCGTCGATGATAGGTGGCGCCTCAACGCGCCTCGTACAAGGCATCGACCACACGTGCCGCTGCCCGGCCGTCGTCCAAGGGGTTGAACGTCGCCACCCAGGCCGCGTACCGCTCCGCGAACCGGACCCGTGTGGAGTCGAGGTCTCGCAGGACGTCGATCACCTGCTCCGTCGTCCGCACGGCCGGTCCAGGTCCGGACTCCTCCAGGTCGAGATAGGTGCCGCGGCGACGATCCCGGTAGTCGTCGAGGTCGGGGACGAAGAAGACCAACGGCTTCCCCGTGACCGAGTAGTCGAACATGATCGAGGAGTAGTCGGTCACGGCCACGTCGGCGGCGAGGAACAAGTCGTTGATCTCCGGGTAGCCTGTGACGTCGAGGACGTCGTGACCACCGATGCGCGTCGACCATCCGGAGATGTTCATATGCCCCCGGACCAGCACCGTCACCTCGCGCCCGACCCCGCTCACCAGAGCTTCGGTGTCCAGGAGCTGGTCCATCACCCGGTTCCCGTCACGCCAGGTCGGCACGTACAGCACCACGAGACGGTCGTCGTCGATGCCCAGCGTGCGCCGCGCCCCAGCCACATCCGTAGCCCCTGCGCGAGCGAGAGCATCGTTGCGGGGGTAGCCGAGCTGATGGATCGGACCGTGGTAGCCCCACACGCGCCCGAAGACCTCGGCGCTGTGCGGGTTGCCGGCGAGAAGGGCGTCCCAGCGGGCGACGCTGCGCACCATGGCCGTGCTCGGGTCATCGAAGCCTGGACGGTCGCTCCCGAGCCGCTTGAACGGCGTCCCGTGCCAGGTCTGGACCACCGTCTGGCCCTCCCTGCGACGCAGTCCGTAGGGCAGGCCCGCGTTGAATGTCAGGAACCGGGCGTGAGCCAGGACCTCCCACCACTCGCGCGAGCCTCGGACCACGGCGCGGCCGCCCTCCGGGACAACCACCGAGCGATCTTCGACGCCCCACACCAGCTCGAGATCCGACCCGCGGCGGCGCAGCTCCTCGTGGATCGCTCGCGCGCTGTCGGTCGCACTCGTCCCGTAGTAGCACTCGAAGTACGCCACCCGTCGAGGCGACGGGGACGAGGTCGCGTACCGGTGCTCCAGGATCGCCTGCGCCCGATCGCTGCGCTCGTCGTCGGCGAGGGGAGGCGAGGACTCGACCACCATCCGATCACCGCGCCCGCGAAGGAGTCGGAGGCGCACCTCGTCCGACCCGACCCATCCGCCGCCGGGATCGACGAGGTTAGAGGAGAGCTCCACCGGTGCCTCGACCCCGTCCGACGCCACCCACACTCGATAGCGACCGGAGGGAAGCGGCACCCGTTCGCCGTACCAGTCGCGAACAGTCGTCGGGATCACGACGACGACGTCACCGCACGACGCGTCGAGATCGACCATGACCCGGGTGCGGGATCCCCGCAGCTCCAGGATCGCCCCCGCCGGCAACCCCGCAGCCAGGCCACTGATGGTGATGCTCGTTGCCGTGATCTCAACCGCTGTCACGGAGAGAACCGGTCCTCGTCTGAGTTCTGCTGCTCCCGACGGCCGCGGCACGAGCCGCAGCCCGTCCGCGGCGGTGGCCTCGGCCGACGACCAGCCCGCCGGAAGGACGACGCGCGCGGCGGAGCCGTCTGCCCGGACCGCCACGAGCATCCGCCGTGGCGACGGGTTGTCATCGGCAGTCAGCGTGGCGCGCGCGATGCCCTCGGTCACCATCCCCACTGGACGCGGCTTGGCTTCCGCTCCCTCCCCCAGCAGCGCAAGCTCGGCGCCGTCGCCCGTCTTGACCTCGACGAGAAGTGCGTCGCCCACCGGCTGGCACCGCGACAGCACGGCTGCCACCGCTGTGCGGGTCAGCACCAGTCCGTCCTCATCGGACCAGGCCAGCTTCACGTTGGCACCATCCATTGCTCCCGACGCCCGCAGGTGCCGCGACGGGGAGCTCGGAGGTCGAGTCGCGAAGGGGCGACGGACGAGCGCACCGCCGTCGCGGGAGACGGCCTCGACGACGAGCCGTCCGTCGCGCACGGCCGTCAGGTCGAGCGTCGCCTCGAACACGGCGTCCGCATGCGACGCCCGCTTGTCGCCGGGATACAGGTCGGCGGCGGCGTCGTTCACGCGGTTGACGTGCCCGTCGGCTACGACCTCGCCGCGCGGCCCGACGGCGACGACCGAAACTACCGCGAGCGCCTCCGCCCCTTCGACATAAGCCCACCCGCGTACGACGAGGGTGCTCGGATCCTCGCAGCGGGCGCTCTCGAGCACGACCACTGCGTCGCGTTCGGCGCGCGGGGGCGCAACGGGCGCGGGTGCACGCCGCTGCAGGCGGGAGGCCATGCGGCGGAGTCGATCTCTCAACGCCTGCTGTCCTCGGAAGCGAGCAGCCCGAGGAGGTAGTCCCCGTAGCCGCTCTTCACCAGCGGCTCGGCCCGCTCGCGCAGCTCGTCGTCGGTGAGGAATCCGACGCGCCACGCCACTTCCTCGGGGCATCCGACCTTGAGACCCTGCCGGCTCTCGATCGTCCGCACGTAGTTCGAGGCGTCGTTGAGCGAGTCGAACGTCCCGGTGTCCAACCAAGCCGTCCCGCGCGGGAGGATCTCGACCTGGAGACGCCCCTCGTCCAGGTAGACCCGGTTCAGGTCGGTGATCTCCAGCTCGCCCCGGGCGGACGGGCGCAGCCCTCGGGCGATCTCCACGACGTCGCTGTCGTAGAAGTAGAGCCCCGGGACCGCGTAGCTGCTCTTGGGTCTCGTCGGCTTCTCCTCGAGCGACAGCGCGCGACCGTCCGCGTCGAACTCCACCACGCCGTACGCGCTCGGGTCGGTGACCTGGTAGCCGAAGACGGCGGCCCCGTCGAGGTCGTGGAAGCGGGCGAGCTGGGTCCCGAGTCCGGCACCGTAGAAGATGTTGTCGCCGAGCACGAGGGAGACGCGGTCGTCCCCGACGTGGTCGGCGCCCAGGAGGAAGGCCTGAGCCAAACCCTCCGGCCGTGGTTGCACGACGTACGAGATCGAGACGCCGAACCGGGAGCCGTCGCCGAGCAGACGGTCGAACTGGGATGCGTCCTCGGGGGTCGTGATCACGAGGATGTCGCGGATCCCCGCCAGGATCAGGGTCGACAGGGGGTAGTAGATCATCGGCTTGTCGTACACGGGCACGAGCTGCTTGCTCGTGCCGAGCGTGATCGGGTGCAGGCGGGAGCCGGTGCCGCCGGCCAGGATGATGCCCCTCATGCGCAGATCGTACGGGCCTCGCCGCTCGGCCTGTGCCGAACGACCCGTGCGCGCGGCACAATGTGCGCCATGGCAGTGGAGACGCTGGACGACATCGGCCGACGTCGCGGGGCGCGCCAGTCCTCCGACGGCCTCGGATACCTCGACGCGTACGAGCGCGAGCTCGCGAAGCTCGGCGAGCCGCCGGCGACGATCGTGCTCGCGCTCCGGCGGGGCGGGGCTGACACCGCGAGCACCTTCGCCGAGCGGTTCCCGGCGGCGACCGTCCATCTGCTCGCGCACGGTGACGCAGCCGTGTCGTCCGCCCCTGACGCTCCCCTCCCGCCGAACGTCGTCGTCCACCCCTGTCGTGCCGGCAAGGACCAGGAGTCGGTCCTCCTCACGATTCCGCGGCCCGAGCTGCTCGTCCTGGGGTACGCGACACGGCCCGGCCGCCGCGTCGGCGGCATCCGCCGTCTCCACGGCTACGTAGCGGCCGGAGGCCTGCTGGCGGTCGAGCAGGTCGACCGGGCGGGCCGAGAACGCAGGGCCGCCCCGTCCGACACCTCGGCGCGCTCGGTGCTGGCGGGTGCGCTCGCGAAGTCGGTGCTTCCGCTGCCGGCACGTGGCTGGACGACCTGGCACGACGCCCTCGCTCTCACGCTGGCGGACGTACGGTTCTACGACGACCTAGCGCTCGCCACCAAGCGCGCGACCCTCACGGCGCTGCTCCGGACCGCCGACGCGGCGCCCGTGCTCGCTGCGCGGTTCGGCGACGACAACCCGCTCGAGACCCTCGCACGACGCCCCTCCCAGACGTTCACCGCCCGTGGCCGGATCCGGTCGCACGGCAAGGGGCCTGCCGTCATCGAGGGCGGGATCGCCGTGCCGGGGCTCGAGCTCCGGCGCTACGACGACGTCCTCGCCTACCCCCGCCAACGGGTCCGGTACGACGACTATTGGCTGCCTGACACGTTCCGCCACCAGCACGCGCCGCGCCTGCGTCACCGGTCGATGATCCGTTCGGGCAACCTGGCTGCGACGCTGCCGGCCTGGGAGCCGACCACCGAGGGACGGTGGGACGGCGCCCTCTACTACCTCGACACGGAGTTCCCCGGCCATTTCGGCCACGTGTGCACCGAGGTCGTCTCCCGACTGTGGGGATGGGACCTGGCCCGGCGCGAGCACCCCGACCTCCGCCCCGTCGTCAGCCTGCGGCGCGGACAGAAGGAACCTCCTCCTTTCCTCCGGACCATCCTCGACGCGTACGGCATCGACAACAGCACGCTCGTGGTCCAGCCCGGTGACCAGGCACTGCGGGTGGAGACGCTGTACGCCGCCGACCCGGAGTTCGAGAACCCGCGATTCGTGGCGCCTCAGATCACCGAGACCTGGGAGCGCATCGGGGCCGGCCTCGAAGCCGTCGTCCCCCCGATCCGTTCGGAGCGAATCTTCATCGCGCGTGGACGCCGCCGGTCGGCGCGCGAGGCGGCGGAGATCGAGGCGTTCTTCGCGAGGCACGGATTCGCGATCCTGCGACCCGAGCACCATCCCTTCGACGAGCAGGTGGCCCTGTTCGCACAGGCGCGGATCATCGCCGGCTACGGAGGCAGCGGGATGTTCACGATGGCGTACGCGCCGTGCGCCAAGGTGATCCTCATCTCCGGAGACGGCTACCTCGCTCAGAACGAAGCCCTGATCGCGGCGGCACGAGGGCAGGAGGTCCACTACTTCTGGGGCCGCACGCTGCGGTCGGCACCCGACCCGACGAAGGACCGCGTCGTCTTCGCCGACGACTTCACGTTCGACCTGCGACGGCGCTCACGCGCGCTTCGCCGTCTGATGCGCTGAGCACGGCCGCACGACGAACTCGTTTAGACTCCTTCGGGTGCGCAGCATCCTCGTCACCGGCGGTGCCGGGTTCATCGGCTCGAACTTCGTCCAGCATCTCGTCGCGACCACCGATCTCGCCGTGACCGTCCTCGACAAGATGACGTACGCCGCGAACCGCGAGGCGATCGACGCGCTACCGGCCGACCGCGTGCAGCTCGTCGCGGGCGACGTGGTCGATGCGGCGCTCGTCGACGGACTCGTCGCCGATCACGACGCCGTCGTGCACTTCGCGGCCGAGTCGCACAACGACAACTCGCTGAAAGACCCCAGCCCGTTCGTCCAGACCAACGTGATCGGCACGTTCACCCTGCTCGAGGCCGTCCGCAAGCACGGCACCCGCTTCCACCACGTCTCGACCGACGAGGTCTACGGCGACCTGGAGCTCGACGACCCCGCCCGGTTCACCGAGTCCACCCCGTACAACCCGTCGAGCCCGTACTCGTCGACGAAGGCGGGCTCGGACCTCCTCGTACGCGCCTGGGTCCGTTCGTTCGGCGTCCAGGCGACGCTGAGCAACTGCTCCAACAACTACGGGCCGTACCAGCACGTCGAGAAGTTCATCCCGCGCCAGATCACCAACGTCCTCGACGGTCGTCGCCCCAAGCTGTACGGGCAGGGGCTCAACGTCCGCGACTGGATCCACACCGAGGACCACTCCAGCGCCGTCCGCACCATCCTCGAGCGCGGCCGGATCGGCGAGACGTACCTCATCGGCGCCGACGGCGAGCAGAGCAACCGTCAGGTGGTCGAGACCATCCTCGAGCTCATGGGGCAGCCGGCGGACGCGTACGACCTCGTGACGGACCGTCCCGGCCACGACATGCGCTACGCGATCGACTCCACGAAGCTGCGGACGGAGCTCGGCTGGGCGCCCCGCTTCACCGACTTCCGCTCCGGCCTGGAGGCGACGATCGCGTGGTACCGCGACAACGACGCCTGGTGGCGGCCCAAGAAGGACGCTGTCGAGGCCCGCTATGCCGAGGCCGGCCAGTGACCTCGGGCCCTGCCGTCCGTGCGACCCCGATCGACGGGCTGCTCGTCGTCGATCTCCCGCTCCACGGGGACAGCCGCGGGTGGTTCAAGGAGAACTGGCAGCGGGAGAAGATGCTCGCGCTCGGGCTGCCGGACTTCGGCCCCGTCCAGAACAACGTCTCCTACAACGCCCGTGCGGGCGCGACCCGCGGTATCCACGCCGAGCCGTGGGACAAGCTGGTGTCGCTGATGACCGGCACGGCGTTCGGCGCATGGGTGGATCTGCGGCCCGGGCCCGGGTTCGGTACGACCGCGACCGTCGACCTCCACCCCGGGGTCGCGGTCTTCGTCCCGCGCGGCGTCGGCAACTCCTACCAGGCGCTGGAGGACGGCACGACGTACGCCTACCTCGTCAACGAGCACTGGCGCCCGGACGTGACGTACGCGGCCGTGGCCCTGGACGACCCGGCGCTCGCGATCCAGTGGCCGATCCCGATCGCCGACGCCGAGGTGTCGGACAAGGACCGCGACAACCCCCGCCTCGAGCACGTCACACCGATGGAGCCGCGGCGAACCCTGATCCTCGGGGCGTACGGCCAGCTCGGGCGCGCCCTGCGCGACGTCCTCCCGACCGCCGACGCGGTCGACCTCGACACCTTCGACATGACCGACGCCGATGCGTACGCCGGCGTCGACTGGACCCGGTACGACACGGTGGTCAACGCCGCCGCCTACACGGCCGTCGACGCAGCCGAGACCCCCGACGGCCGGCGCGCCGCGTGGGCCGCCAACGCCACCGCGCTCGTCCACCTGGCGAGGGTCGCGGCCGCGCACCGGCTCACGGTGGTCCACGTGTCCAGCGACTACGTCTTCGACGGGACGCGCGAGGTCCACGACGAGTCCGAGCCGTTCTCGCCGCTCGGCGTCTACGGGCAGAGCAAGGCAGCCGGTGACGCGGTGGTGGCGACCATCGACCGCCACTACGTGGTCCGGACCAGCTGGGTGATCGGCGACGGCGGCAACTTCGTACGGACGATGGCGCGCCTCGCCGGCGACGGTGTCAGCCCTTCGGTGGTCGACGACCAGGTCGGACGGCTCACCTTCACGCCCGACCTGGCGCGCGGCATCGTCCACCTGCTCCAGAGCGGGGCACCGTACGGCACCTACAACCTCAGCGGCGGCGGTGACCCGACGTCGTGGTGCGACATCGCGCGCGAGGTGTTCGTCCGGTGCGGTCGCGCCGCCGAGGACGTCACGCCGACCTCGACCGAGGCGTACGGGAAGGGCAAGGATCTCGCGCCCCGCCCCCGGCACTCGGTGCTGGACCTCTCCAAGATCGAGGCGACGGGATTCGTCCCGACCCCGGTCAAGGAGTCGCTGGACGCCTACCTGGCCTGAACGCGCCAGAGCCTGCGCGCCGGCCGCCGGCTCAGGCGCGGATCTCGAGAGCGGCGCCGGTCCGAGGGGCGAGCCCACGTCGTACGGCCCACCGCTCCGGGACGAGAGCGCGGTCGGGGCCGGCCAGCAGCTGGAGCGCCTCGCGCAGCCGCAGACCGTACGCCTCGACCTGCGCGAGAGCGTCGGAGACCTGGCCCGAGCCCCGCATCGCCGCCAGGTCGAGCACGAGGACGTCGACGTCGAACGCGTCGAAGTCGAAGGCGTGCGCCTGGTAGGCGATCCGTCGCAGCTCGGTCGACCGGTCTGTGTCCGCCCCGAGGCGTACGGCAGCCGCCTCGATGACGCCGAACCCGCTCGACCTGCGCAGTGCCTGCGTGTTCGGCGCCGCGAAGACACGTCCGCCGAGGTCGAGACCGGCGAGCGCGGCCAGGTCCTCGTGCACGACGGCACCGGCCGGGAGGACGACCGCAAGGTCGACGTCGGGCAGCAGGTCGCCCAGGGTCAGGACGATGTCGACGGTCGATCCGTTCGTCTCGACCGTACGCACCTCGACGGCAGGCTGTGCGGCGATCTCGACGTCACCGGCACCCGGGCCGACGAGCGTCACCCGGACCGGCTGGCGGCTGTGCGCGTCGAGCGACGCGAGCAGAGCGGTGAGCTGGTCGGTCACCGCGCCGCGGCCGACGACCACGACGACCTCGTGACCGTTCGCGGCCGGCTCTACCGCCGCGGGAGCCTGCCCTGCGCGAGACACGAGCACGCCGCGAGCACGGACGGCCGGCAGCGGGCGCGACCGGACCGGCGTCGCGGCAGGCGCCTCGTGACGGCTGCGCGCGTCTGCCACCCGCTCGGCCGTCACCTCGCGCCACAACGCGTAGACCTCGTCGGGCGCTGCGCCGTCGAGGATGGAGTCGAGCACCTGCTCGAGCAGCCCCGTGATGCCGGTGCGGATGTCGGAGAGCCGCTGGTCGTCGAGGGGGATCAGACCGGCGAAGCGCGGGTCGGACGGCTTCGGCGGCACGAACTCGGCGTCCATGCCCAAGGAACGCGCCGGCAGGTAGGCGTGGAGGCGGCTGGTCACGAGACCGCTGTGCTGCGTCCGATAGGTCTCCAGCAGGGCGGCCGCGCGGAGGAGGTTGTCGACGAACGGTGTGGTACGGATCCGGTCGTCGCCGTGGCGGTAGGTGACGCCGCCCTCGGGGACCTGGTCCGCGGGGACGTCGACGTACGCACGAGGGGCGTCCGCCGCCGGCACGTCGACGAGATCGGGGAAGACCGTGCTGACCGTCGTCGTCACGCATCCCGAGAAGAACGCCGGGACGTCCATCGAGAGGAGGAGGTCGACCGTCGTCCAGTCGCGACAGCCGATCGGACCGTGCTCGCGCAGGTAGTCGACCACCTCGGGCGTCAGGAGGTCGCGCTTGCTGCAGTGGAAGCTCACGAAGACCGGGAGAAGGTTCGCGTGGAACGGCAGGCCGTACCGGCTCGTCCCGAACAGCGCGTGCATGTACCAGCCGAAGGCGATCGTCCACGTCTGCGGCGGCACCTCTGCGTACGCCGACGCGTCCCTGTCGACGGTGATGACGGAGACGTCGGCGGCCGGCCCGTCGTGCCTCAGGCGATCGGGGACCCGTCCCTGGAGCTCGGTCAGCGCGGTGGCGAGCCTCTCGTCGCCCTCGAACCGAACCTTGGTGCGGCGCACCAGGTGACCCAGCACCGCCAGGCTCTGGACGTGGTCGCCGATGTTGGCCGACGCGCGACGCCGGCCCGGGTGGCCGTAGGCGAGCACCGCGAACGGCACCGTCCCCGGCGCGACCGCAGGCGCCGACGCGGAGACGGGGTCACGCTCGACCCACGAGCGCATCCAGTCGCGCGACTCGCGGACGTGACGCTCCGTACGGTCACGCGACGTCACCGCGTCGTCGAGGCGGGCGTAGAGCGACCGGGCGAGGTCGCTCTCGCGCTCGGCGAAGGCGAGACCGACGGCGACGTCCCACCCGCCGGGTGCCACGTCGGCGGTCGGGTCGGCGACGAGCTCGCGCAGGCTCGTGAGCACGCTTGCTCGGTCGTGGGCGAGACCCGACCGGAGGTACTCCTCCAGCGCCCAGCGACGCCAGTCGGCGGTGGGGACGTCCTGGAACCGGTCCCACGCCAGCGCCAGGTGGCCCGCCTCGTACGCCGCGACCGCCGAGGCGACCGCCGGCGGAGGCGTCGCACCGCGGCTCGACACCCGCGGTCGAGGCAGCAGCGCCCCGACGACGGGGACGCGGCGGAGCCGACCGGCCCATCGCCTCGCACGGCGGCGGATCCGACGGGGGGGCGTCGTGGTCATGCGTTCTCCAGACATCTGGCGTTTTCGTCCCATGTGCGAGCAAGAGTCGCAGATCGACCGCTGGCGCACCTACGCTATCGGCGTGGCGCGCACCAAGATCGTACGGGAACCCCTCGGGTCCGAGACCCACCTGCCCGAAGGCACCTATGTCGCCGCCGCACGAAGGGTTCGCCTGAACAAGGGCGGCCGGACCAGCGCGGTCCTCATGCGGACCAAGATGTTGTCCGAGCTCGGCGGCCGGCGCTCGTTGCTCGCCACCTACGACGACTACCCCGAGTACGACCGGGTCCGTCGCACGCTGGTCGAGCAGGGGAAGCTCCGTGATCCCGCGGACCTCGTGAACCTCTTCGAGTTCTACCGCGAGCGTTCCCCTGCAGACCTGGGCCGTGGATCCCGACCCCTCCGCGGCATCGCCCGGACGACGGCGCGTGACCGGCCGCGGTCCGACGGCACACCGGGCTCCCGGAAGCACGTCAGGTCCAACGGATCGGTCGTCGCGGTCGACCACCTACGACCCGACGGGTCAGTGTTCCTGCGGGTTCCCTCCGGGACCTCCCGCACGCCGTACGCGCTCGTCGACCACGACGGTCGCGTCGTCCGGACGTGGCGGCGGCATCGTGCCCTGCTTCGTACGTGGCTGCTCGACCTGGTGCCCGACGGGGAGGTCTTCGTCACCGCGGACAACCGGTTCACCGGTCTGCTCCTGATGGGCATCCGGTCGCCCCGGGTTCGCCTCCTCGAGGTCGTTCACAACCCGCACACCCGTGGCGACCACCGGTGGGACCGGCCCGTCCTCGACACGTTCCGGCGCGTCTTCGACCATCTCGACCGGCTCGACGGTCTGGTGCTCCTCACCGACCGTCAGCGACAGGACGTCGCGAGACAGTTCGGGGCCACCAACAACCTGTTCACGGTGCCCAATCCCATCCGCCCTGCCGATGACGCGGGTTCGGTGCCGCACGACCGCTCGGAGTTCGTCGTCCTTGCCCGGCTGGAGCGCCAGAAGCGCATCGGCCAGGCCCTCCGAGCGTTCGCCCTGGTGCTCCCGTCGGTGCCCGACGCCACGCTGAGCGTCTACGGCGACGGGAGTCAGCGAGCCCGGCTCGAAGCCCTCGCGCACAAGCTCGGGCTCGCTGAGCGCGTCACCTTCTACGGGTTCGACCCGGGCGCACGCAAGAAGCTGCAGTCGGCGACGGCACTCGTGGTGACGAGCAGCCACGAGGGCTACCCGCTCGCCACGCTCGAGGCCATGAGCAGCGGTTGCCCGGTCGTCGGCTTCGACGTGAAGTACGGCATGCGCGAGCAGGTCACCGACGGCGAGAACGGGTTCCTCGTCGAGGACGGTGACCTGGACGGCCTCGCCGCAAGGATGGTCGAGCTGGCCCGCGACCCGGAGCTGGTCGAGCGGATGGGACGCGCGGCTCGCCTCCGCGCCGACGAGCACACGCCCGAGAGCATCCTCCCGCGTTGGGCCGAGGTCTTCTCACGCGTCCACGACCAGGCACCCACGAGGACCCGGCTGAGGGCCAGCAGGCTCGTCCGCTCGACTCTCGGGCCCTCGCGTGGTCCGGCGTCGGCGGGCCTGCTCGTCAGCGCTGTCGTGGCCGTCCTCGGCTCCGGCCCACGACCGGGCCCGCAATCGGTCACCGCCTCGCTGGACCTCGTCGTCGACGAGACCGGTGAGATCGTGAGCACCCCGTTGCGGGTGTCGAGACGGGCCGGCCTGGTCCGCCTGAAAGGCGACGTGCCCGAGTCGCAGGTCGCTCCCCTCGGAGACGCCGTCGTCCGCGCCAGGCTCGTCCTGGTCTGGCAGAACTCGAGCCTCGAGTTCGACCTGGGGACGGGCACGGTCGACGCGCTGCGCGCCTGACGGGCAGCGCTCGCCTACGGGCGACCCAGGGTCTCACGGACGAGGTGGAGCTTCGCTCGCTCCTCGCGACGCCACCCGTCCCTGCCCTCGAAGTAGTCGTCGACGGCCTTGCGGCAGCCCGACCACGCGTAGTAGTCGTCGAGGATGATCCGCCCACCGGGCACGATCAGCGGAGCCAGCCGCTCCAGGCAGGTCATCGTCGACTCGTACCAGTCGCCGTCCAGGTGCGCGAGGACGACAGGCTCGTCCAGGTCGATCGTGTCGGCGAAGAGCCCCTTGACCAGCTCGACCGACGAGGAGTCGACGGTCACGCCGTGCCGCGCGAAGGAGTCCTGCACCTCGGTGTAGAGGTCGTCGCGGTACCCGTAGTAGGTCGACCCACCGATGCCCTTGGCGCCGCCGGCCGTGATCTTGTCGTAGCGACGGTGGACGTCGGCACCGTCGGACTCCGTGGGCGGCGGGATCATCCCGAACACGTCGTAGACGTACATCGGTCGGTCCGGGCTCTTCGCCGCCGCCATCACGATCGCCGAACCTCCGCGTGCCGTGCCTGCCTCGACGACCGCTCCCTCGAGCCCGGAGCGCTCCGCGTCGAGGACGGCGAGTGCCAGCGTGCGCAGGTACGTCGCGCTCAGGTAGCTCAGGTGCTCCTCGCGGACTCCTGCGACGACCTTCTCGACGTCGTCGCTCAGCACGAGCCCGCGGCGGGCGTCGGCGAGCTGCGCCTCGAGCTCCGCCAGGTCGCGTTGGGAGCGCCGCAGCGCCCGCCGGGCCTTCTTCAGCCTGGACCGGAGGTCTTCCTGGTCGTCCGTCTGGTCGGGCTGCTGGTCAGGGTGGCCGAACCACCGGGACGCTCGGATTCGTCGTATACGCACGGAGTCATCGAACACCACGAAGGTGCGCTCCTGCTAGCGTCGCCGCGTGATGGACTGGCGGACGGCCTGGGAAGCGGCCCTCTACGGGGCGGACGGCTTCTACCGCCGCGAGTCGCCCGCCGAGCACTTCCGGACGTCCGTGCACGCTTCCGGCGGTTTCGCCGCTGCCGTCCTCGAGTACGCACGCCGCCACCGGCTGCGGTCGGTGGTGGACCTCGGCGCAGGACGGGGCGAGCTCCTCGGCGCGCTCGACGCGTTGGCACCGGGCGAGCTCGCGCTGCACGGCGTCGACGTCCGGCCACGTCCCCCGGAGCTGCACGAGCGGATCACCTGGAGCAGCGAGCTCCCTGATCGGATCGTCGGGCTGCTGTTCGCCAACGAGCTGCTCGACAACGTCCCCTGCGACGTCGTCGAGTGCGACGCCGACGGTGTCGTGCGCGGCGTGCTCGTCGACCCGGTCGGTGGTGACGAACAGCTCGGCGAGCCGGTGCGGGACCCGGACGTGCTGGAGTGGCTGGAGCGGTGGTGGCCGCTGACCGAGGCCGGGGCGCGAGCCGAGGTCGGCGTGACGCGCGAGGCGGTGTGGAGCGACGCCGTGGCACGCCTCGAGCAGGGCGTGGCCATCGCGATCGACTACGGGCACCTGCGTGCCGACCGACCGCCTTTCGGCAGCGTGCGCTCGTACCGTGACGGCCACGAGGTCACCGTCGCCCTCGACGGCTCGTGCGACGTGACCGCTCACGTCGCGGTGGATGCGTTGGCCCGTGCGGTGGACGGAGCACTGGTCCGTCAGCGGGACGCCCTGCGGGACCTGGGCACCGACGGTACGCGTCCGCCCATCGGGCTCGCGTCCACCGATCCACGCGCGTACGTCGCCGCCCTCTCGGCGGCCTCGGGCGCCGCCGAGCTCACCGCCGCGGGAGGGCTCGGCGACTTCTGGTGGGTCGTCAGCGAGGTCCGCTGAGGCGCTTCCGGAGCCGCCTGACCTGGCGTCGTACGTTGCGGCGGGCCGCTCGGACCGCGTCGCGCACCGGCAGCGGCACCATGGCCCTCACCCGACGCCGCAGAGGAGCGCCGGCCCTTGCCTGCTCCGCCTCCCACGCGGCGTGGTCGGCGGGGTTCCAGCTCGCGAGCCCGGTCTTCTGCGTCCTCGGGGCGCTGACAGGACCGCGTTCGAACACGACGATGCTGTCGTAGAAGTGCATCGACCGCGTGGTGCGGGTGAAGTCGTCGACGACGAGTCCGGGTTCGACGCTGTGGAACGCGTTGAGCCGGTCGGTGAGCGCCTTCGCGTACTCCATGAAGGTCCCGTCGCGGCCGAGCCCGCCGTCGTACTTGGGTTTGTAGCTCGTGAGCAGGTCCTCGATCAGGAACACTCCGTCGGGCGACATCCGCGGGTAGAGCTCCTCGAACGTGGCGATCTGCTGGGCCGGGTAGTGGCCGCCGTCCTCGATGATGACGTCGATCGTGCCGGCGACCTCGGCGACCTCGGCGAGGAATCCGCGGTCGGCCTGGTCACCGATCATGATCGTCGTCCGATCGTCGGCCCACGCTCGGCAGCGCGGATCGATGTCGACGCCGACGAACCGCGCGTCCGGCCCGAAGTAGTCCTGCCACATCTGCATGGACCCGCCGTACTGGACGCCGAACTCCACGACCGTGATCGGCTTGCCACGGAAGCGTTGGAAGTGGCGTTCGTACACGTCGAAGTAGTGGACCCACTTGTGGATCTGACGGCCCTGGTTGCGTTGGAAGTAGCGTTCGAGGTCGTTGTCGCTCCGGCTCATGGTCCTCACCCTGTCGTGTCTGCGCCACGCACCACGTCAAGCGCGCCGTCGGCGTAGGCGCTCCGAAGCACCTTCTTGTCGAACTTCCCGACCGAGGTGCGCGGCACCGCCTCGATGAACGTCCAGGCGTCGGGCAGCTGCCACTTCGCGAACGAGCCCGCCAGGTGCTCGCGCAGCGCCTCGGGCGTCACGTCGGCGCCGGGGCGCACCACCACGGTCGCGAGCGGTCGCTCCTGCCACTTCTCGTCCGGGATCCCGACGACGGCCGCCTCGACGACGTCGGGGTGCCCCATCAGCGCGTTCTCGAGCTCGACCGACGAGATCCACTCCCCACCCGACTTGATGACGTCCTTCGCGCGGTCGGTGAGCGTGATGAAGCCCTGTCGGTCGATCGTCCCGACGTCGCCCGTGCGCAGCCACCCGTCGCGGAACTTCTCCGGGTCGTCGTCGAGGTAGTAGGCGCCGGTGATCCAGGGTCCCCGTACCTCGACCTCTCCGACGGCCTCACCGTCGTGCGGGAGCACCTCCCCGTCGCCGCCGACGAGCCGCCCCTCGACACCGCCGAGCAGCCGCCCCTGGCCGATGCGGTACGGCCATGCCTCCTCGTCGGACAGCCCCACCGGCGGCTTGCCGGAGGTCGCGACCGGCGAGGTCTCGGTCATGCCCCACGCCTGCTGGATGCGTACGCCGTGCCGGTCCCACAGCGCACGCTGGAGCGACTCGGGGACGGCGGAGCCGCCGCACAGCACCGCCCGGAGCGACGTGAGGTCGGCGGGATGCTCGTCGATCCAGCCGAGCACGTCGTTGAAGATGGTCGGCACCCCGCCGGCGATGGTCGGGCGCGTCTCCTCCATCAGCCGGACGAGCGGCTCGGCCTGGAGCCACCGGTCCGGCATGATCAACGACGCACCGACGAGCACCGCGGCGTACGGAAGGCCCCACGCGTTGGCGTGGAACATCGGCACGACCGGCAGCACGCGGTCGTCGGGGCCCATCCCGGCGTTGTCGCCCATCGCGATCGACATCGAGTGCAGGTACGCCGAGCGGTGGCTGTAGACGACGCCCTTGGGGTTGCCCGTGGTGCCGCTGGTGTAGCACATCGCGGCGGCGTCGCGCTCGTCCACCTCGGGCCACACGAAGTCCTCGGACGCCGCCTCGAGCACCTCCTCGTACCGCAGGACCACCTTGCCGGCCGCCTCGAGCGGCGACAGGTCGGTCTGCTCCGTCTCCGGCCCCGAGACGAGGACGTGGGTGACGGTCTCCATCTGCGGCAGCATCGCGGCGAAAGGCGTCACCAGCGAGGCGTCGACGATGACGGCGCGGTCCTCCGCGTGGTTGACCACGTAGACGACCTGCTCCGGGAACAGCCGGATGTTGATCGTGTGGAGCACGGCGCCCATCGACGGGATCGCGAGGTAGGCCTCGAGGTGCTCGGCGTTGTTCCACATGAACGTGCCGACCCGCTCGTCGCCGGTGATGCCGATGTCGCGCAGCGCGTTGGCGAGCCGCGCGGCGCGGCGCCCGACGTCGCCGTACGAGCGGCTTCGCGTGCCGTCGGCCGTCGCCGTGACGACGGTCGCATCGGCGTACGCCGTCGTCCCGTAGCGCAAGATCCGGCTGAGGCTGAGGGGGACGTCCTGCATGGTGCTGCGCATCGAGAACCTCCGAGGAGCATGGCCTGGGTCACACAGTGTGCCGGAGGTGCGCGCAGGGGACCACCCTCTGCGTCGCGCTTTGCAGCGGCGGCGCTTATACCACTGCAACCCGAGTTGTGTCTGGAAGTTTCACGGATCTCCAGTTGCATGAAGCGAACGCAGCCGGGAACGTGAGGGAAATCTCACGTGGTCGCCGCGGGGGCTCGAGCCATCGGCGAACGGTCGACCACCCGCGAAAGGAAAACGACCTTGCGCACGACACGACTCACACCCTGGTCAAAGGTCCTCGCGACCGCCGCAGGTGCGGCGCTCGCGGCCTCCGTCCTCGTCGGCAGCGGCACGACCGCAGGCGCCGACCAGCGCGACGACGCTCTCGAGAAGGCACTCGCCGCCGCCGCGGACGACGCACCCGCGGCCCTCCAGACACCGTTCGAGACGTCCGGCGGCGCCAGCTGGACGACCCACCCGCAGTCCCTCCAGTTCTACCGTCAGCTCGACGCGGCCAGCGAGCGCGTCGCCGTCAGCAACGTCGGCCGTACGACGCAGGGTCGACCGATCCAGCTCATCTCGATCGGCGAACCGGCGCCCAAGTCGCAGACCGAGGCCGCCGACGGCTCGGTGGCGATGTTCGTCTGCTCCGTCCACGGCAACGAGCCGTCCGGCCGCGAGGCGTGCATGAAGCTTGCCCGCGACCTGGCCACCAGCACGGACTCCACCGTGACGCGCTTCCTGTCGCGCACCACCGTGCTCGTGATCAACGCGAACCCCGACGGCTGGGTCGCCAACACCCGCGGCAACGCGAACGGCGTCGACGTCAACCGCGACTACCTCGAGCTCGCGACACCCGAGGGCCGCGCGGTCACGAAGGTCATCCGTGACTGGAACCCCGACATCCTGAACGACCTCCACGAGTACGGCCCGAGCGAGTACTACCGGACCGACCTCCTCCACCTCTGGCCCCGCAACCGCAACGTCGACGACCAGGTCCACTCGCTCAGCCAGGAGATGAGTGAGGACTACGCGGCGGCCCAGGCCCGCAGCGAGGGCTTCACCGCCGGCATCTACGGCCACTACGTCAAGGACGGTGAGCCGTTCCTGCAGGTCGCCGGCGACGAGCAGGTCCGGATCCTGCGCAACTACGCCGGTCTCGTCAACGTCGTCGGCATGCTGAGCGAGACGGCCACACGTCCGCTGAACGACGAGGAGGCGGCGGACGTCCGCGTCCTCAACAACCGCCGCGTCGACACCAACTACGCGAGCGCCCTCGGGTCGACCCAGATGGTCGCAGAGAACCGCGAGACGCTGGCGCGGGAGACCGCCGCAGCGGCTGAGCGACAGACCGAGCTGGGTGCGTCGCAGGGTGGTGTCATCTACTTCGCGGGCCAGGACGACATGCTGCCGACCAGCGGGGACGAGGTCGAACCTGAGCCGATGTGCGCCTACCAGATCAGCGAGGAGACGTTCCAGCAGGTGCGCCAGGCTCTGCGCCTGCACGACCTGAAGTCGACCCGCAACGCTGCCGGGCGCGTGGTCAGCCTCGCGCAGCCGAACCGAGGGCTGGTCCCGCTGATGTTCGACGAGCGGCACGAGTTCCGCATCGCCGAGGGGACGCCGCTCCAGACCTGCTGACCGACGCGGCAACACGCAGGACTCGCAGCTGCGACCAGGACGTGGTCGCAGCTGCGAGTCATGTCTGCAGGTGGTCGGTCAGCGCACTCGCAGGACCACGCGCGTCGAGGAACCGCCGAACGCCCACGATCCGCTGTAGACGATCCGCAGGGTGTGCCTGCCACGCTTCTTCAGCTTCGGCAGCTTCACGGTCACCTTCCCGCGCTTGCCGACCGTCAGCGTCGCCTTGCCGACGCGCTTCTTGCCGTCGTAGATCTTCACCGTGCCGGTCGGGCGGATCGTCGTCCCGCGTCCGGCGACGGTGGCGGTGACCTTCGCGCGCTGCTTGCGGGTGACCTTCTTCTTCGACAGCCTCGCCTTGGTCACCGTGCCGGCCTTGGTGATCCGGAGGCTGGTCCGCGCCACCGCCGTCGTCGGCGAGTAGTCGGCCCGGTACGTGGCGGTGATCGCGTGCGTACCGACGGCGATGCCCGCCGGGACGGTCATGGCGCCAGCACCGCGGGAGAGGCGTACGGTGCCGAGGCCGCGGCTCCCGGCACGGAAGGCCACCGTGCCTGCGGCATAGGTTCCTGCGCGCGTGACCGACGCTGTCACCCGCGCTGCACGCCCGTACGACGTGCTGGTCGGGCTCACAATCACCCGAGCAGAGGCCGGCGAGGGGTTCAGCGCCAGCGCGACGCGCCACGTCATCGTGCCGAGGCTCGCCGCGGTGGACACGCCGAGGATCCGGGCGCCGGCGGCGGTGGCAGCGAGGTCGACGCTGCCCCTGAACCCCATGGGGTCCCCGCTCTGGCCGTAGATGACAGGCGCCGTGGCGATGACGACACCGCGCTCACTGCGAGTCGCCTGGCCCGGGTGCCGGTAGGTCGCGTCGGCGCGGAGCGAGCCGCCCTGCCCCGCGGTGACCCAGTGCAGGTCCGAGAGGGTGACGTCACGGTGCCTGCTGACGAACCGCGCCAGACCACCGGTCTCGTACCGGCCGCTGCCCTTCAGGTAGTCGGTCATCGGAAAGCTGACCTTCGCTGCGTCGGTCGTGTCCTTCACGGCGCCGGAGGACAGCGCCACCGAACCACCTTCGGCGAGCACCTTCGTCCGCAGCGGGTCGACTCCCCAGCTGAACGCCGAGCCGGGTGCGGCGTAGCGCAGCGCCGGAAGCACGGTCGCCGAACCGGTCGCGGTCACCGTGCCTGAGGTCGTGACGAGCTTGCCGGTCACGGTGTGCGTCCCGACCGGGAAGGGCCCGTTGATCGTGCCCATGTACTGGTGGGGATTCGGGTTGTCGTCGCTGCGCTCGAGCGTGACCGTCTTGCCCGCAAACGTTGCCGTCGCCGTGCCGACGGGCTCGTCGCCCGCAGCGGTGAACGAGATCCAGAGGTCTCCGTCCGCCCACGTCTCGGTCCAGCCGTTGTAGGTCAGCGTGGTCGCGGCACTGGCGGGCGGCGCTGCGGCGAGAAGGCCGACGGCGAGCAGCGCGGCCAGGACGCCCGCGAGCAGGCGGCGCGAAGCATTCGGGACAAAGGACAGCACGATCTCTCCTGACAGGTATAAGGTGCGTCCCCCCGAACGCGCGACCATTGTGCCACGCGTTGGGTCAGTCCTTCCGCCGCCGTCCAGCGACTCCACGCCGCTAGGCTGAGCGACATGTCGAGCGACACTCCCACTCCCCGCAGGCTGACGGTCGGCGTGGGCGCCGGCTCGGCCGGGTTCGGCCACGAGCGCGGTGGCGGTGTCGACATCGACACGACCGACATGGTGCTGAACGTCGGCCCGCAGCACCCGGCGACGCACGGCGTCCTGCGGCTCCGGCTGACGCTCGACGGCGAGCGGATCGTGGAGTGCGAGCCGATCGTCGGCTACATGCACCGCGGCGTCGAGAAGCTGTTCGAGGTCCGCGACTACCGCCAGATCATCGTGCTCGCGAATCGCCACGACTGGCTGTCGGCGTTCTCGTCGGAGGTCGGGGTGGTGCTCGCCGTGGAGCGGATGCTCGGACTCGAGGTTCCCGAGCGCGCGACCTGGGCACGGACCCTGCTCGCCGAGCTGAACCGCATCCTCAACCACCTGATGTTCCTCGGGTCGTACCCCCTCGAGATCGGTGCCATCACCCCGATCTTCTACGCGTTCCGGGAGCGGGAGACGATCCAGGAGGTCATGGAGGAGATCTCCGGCGGGCGGATGCACTACATGTTCAACCGCGTCGGCGGCCTCAAGGAGGATCTGCCGGCGGGATGGCTCGGCCGGGTCGGCGCAGCAACCACGGCGGTGCGGAGCCGTCTCGGGCAGATCGAGGACCTCCTGCTCGACAACGAGATCTTCATCGCCCGGACCCGCGGTGTGGGTGTGCTCTCGCCCGCGCTCGCCCAGGCGTACGGCGTGTCCGGGCCGATCGCGCGGGCGTCAGGGGTCGACTTCGACCTGCGCCGCGACGACCCTTACCTCGCGTACCGGGAGCTCGCAGCCGACAAGGTTCTTCGCGTGGTCACGCGGACCGAGGGCGACAGCTATGCCCGGTTCTCCTGCCTGCTCGACCAGGTGCGCGCGTCCCTGGACCTGGTTGACGCCTGTGTGGCGCGGATGCGCGACCTGCCGCAGGGGCCGGTCAACGTGAAGCTCCCGAAGATCGTCAAGGTGCCCGAGGGCTCGACGTACACCTGGACCGAGAACCCGCTCGGGATCAACGGTTACTACCTGGTGTCGCGCGGCGAGAAGACGCCGTGGCGGCTCAAGCTCCGTTCGGCGTCGTTCAACAACATCGCCGTCCTCCCCGAAGTGGTGCGCGGCGCCGTCGTGGCGGACCTGATCTCGATCCTCGGTTCGATGTTCTTCGTCGTCGGGGACATCGACAAGTGAGCGAAAGGGTCGACGAAGTCGCCCCTGCAGCGAACGGTCGATGCTCCCCGCGCCATCAAGTCGTCGGGGACATCGACAAGTGAGCGAAAGGGTCGACGAAGTCGCCCCTGCAGCGAACGGTCGATGCTCCCCGCGCCATCAAGTCGTCGGAGACATCGACAAGTAGCAGAGAGTCGATGACGCAGATATGCGGCGATCGACTTCGACGGGCCGAGTTGGGTCGTGCGCTCTAGTGTTCACAAGCGTGGGCGACGTGTGGGCGGTCAGCGACATCCATGGGCATCGTGACGTCCTCGTCGCGGCCCTGACGAAGGCAGGGCTGGTCGACGAGCACGAGCACTGGTCGGGCGGCGAGGCGAGGCTGTGGTTCCTCGGGGACTACGTCGACCGCGGACCGGACGGCATCGGCGTGATCAGGCTGGCGAGACGCCTCGAGGAAGAGGCTGCAGCCGCCGGCGGTGCAGCGACCGCGCTGCTGGGCAACCACGAGATCCTGATGCTCGGGATGCACCGCTACGGGCCGATGCCGGTCCCGAGCGATCCTCGCTACGCGTTCGAGCCCAACTGGGTCGGCAACGGCGGAGTGGTGACCGACCTGGAAGGCCTCGACGAGGAGCTCCTCGACTGGCTGACGACCCGGACCGTGGTCGGGGTGGACGCGTCCCAGCTGCTGCTGCACTCCGACACGACCGCGTACCTCGAGTGGGGCAACACCATCGACGAGATCAACGCCGCGGTCAGGGCCGAGCTGCACATGCCCGACCTCGACACGTGGTGGGAGATCTGGCGGAGGCTGACGTCACGCTACGCGTTCGCACGCGAGGACGGGGTCGAGACTGCCCGACAGGTGCTGGACACCCTGGGCGGCCGCCGGATCGTCCATGGACACACGATCGGCGCGCTCATCCGGGGCGGCTCCGTGACACCGGACGACGAACCCGTGGTGTACGCGGACGGGCTCGCTCTCGACATCGACGGCGGGGTCTTCGTCGGCGGGCCGTGCCACCTCGTCCGCCTGGACGAGGTGGCCGACCACCGCTGACAGGTCGCCCGGGGGGGCGAGCTAACCGAGAAGGCCCTCGTCCTCGAGGAACTGCTTGGCCACGTCGGCCGGCTTCTCACGGTCGACGTCGACGGCGACGTTCATCTCGGCGAGCTTGTCGGTCGTGAGCTTCGCGGAGAGCTCGTTGAGCGCATTGGCTGCGTCCTCGTTGTCGGCGAGCCACTCCGTGTTGACCGCGGGGATGAGGTTCTGAGCGGGCTGCAGGCCCTTGTCGTCCTCGAGCAGCACGAGACCGTCGTCCTCGAGGGCGCCGTCGGTCGTCGCGACCTGCACCAGCTGCACCTCGCCGCTGGTGGCGGCGTCCTTGCCCTCGCGGCTGCCGAACCCCAGCGGGAGGATCTCGGCCAGGTCGATCCCGTAGACCTCCTCGAGGCCCTTGCCGCAGTCCTGGCGGTCCTTGCAGTCCGGCGCCGCCGCGAGCTTGATGGGCGTGCCGAGTGCGCCGAGGTCGGAGAGGGTCGCCACGGAGTTCTCGTCGGCGAACTCCTTGGTGACGGCGTACGCGTTCTGGTCGGTCGCCTCGGCCGGCTCGAGCAGGGTCACGCCCGCGGCCTCGGCGAGCTCGCTGACCGCGGCAACCGTCTCCTCGACGTTGTTGCTCGTCACCGGCGGCGCCGTGTCGCCGTTGGCCTGCTTGTTGAGGAAGTCACCGATGCCTGCGAGGTACTCGGGGACGACCTGCACGTTGTTGTCGGTCAGCTGCGCCATGTAGATGTCGCGCGTGTCGACCAGCTTCTGGGTGACGTCGTAACCCGTGTCCTCGAGAACCTGGGTGTAGAGCTCGGCGAGGATCTGCATCTCGGTGAAGTTCTGGCCGGACAGCGTCACCGAGCCCTTGGACTCGCCACCCGAGCCGCCGTCACCGTCACCGTCGTCGCCGCCGCATGCCGGCAGCGCGATCAGCGCGACCGCGGCTGCGATCGAGGCGGCACCGCGGCGTACGCGGCGAAGTGTCGTGGAGTTCATCGGATCCCTTCCGTCACGACCTTGTGGCCGCGGTGTCTGTCTTGGGTGCTGTGTCTGTCGGCGGTCGTGCTTCGATCTCCGGTGCCTGGACGATCCCATCATGGCCGCTACCCCTGACACGACGCATGGGGTCGACACGCCGTTCGACGAGTGCGGCCAGGCCTTCCAGCGCCAGTGCACCGGCGGCGACGAGGATCGCGCCGCCGATCACGTACTGGTAGTCGCCGTTGCTGAACCCGTACGTGATCGTGTTGCCGAGGCCGGGCCCGGCGACCAGGGCCGCGATCGTGGCGGTCGCCCACAGCTGGACCACCGCCAGGCGCACGCCGTTCGCGACCAGCCCCGAGGCGAGGGGCAGCTCCACCCGCCGGAACACCTGCCACTCGCTCATCCCCGTCCCTCGGGCGGCCTCGACGATCTCCGGGTCGACCTCGCGCACCCCGACGTACGCGTTGGTGACGACCGGTGGCAGCCCGAACAGGACGAGAGCGATGAGCGTCGCCATCCCGGCCCGACCGTACGGCCCCAGCGTGGCCGTCCCGACCGGACCCAGCGACAGCAGCCCGAGGACGGCGAAGACCGGGATGGCACGCCCGATGTTGGAGAGGTTGATCGCGAAGGTCCCGCCACGACCGCGGTGGCCGAGCCACAGTCCTAGCGGGAGCCCGACCATGAGGACGACGACCAGCGCGGTCACCGTGAGGAGGACCTGCTGGACGAGCTGGTCCCACAGTCCGTTCGTGCCCTCCCAGTTCGCGGGGTCGAGCAGGAACTCCAGCGCCTCGCGGAACTCGTTCACGTCGCCACCCCCCGCGTCCACGGGGTCACGAGCCGGGTGAAGGCGACGAGCAGCAGGTCCAGGGCGACGGCCAGCACGACGCACAGCACGCTGGTGGTCAGCACCTGTGCCTTGAAGCTGTCGTCGAGGCCGTTGGCCAGCATGTTGCCGAGGCCGCCGTACGCGACGATCGTGCCGAGCGTGACCAGCGCGACCGTCGAGACCGTGGCGATCCGCAGCCCGGCCATGACGACGGGCAGCGCGAGCGGGGCCTCGATGCGCAGGAGCAGGCGGACCCGCCCGTACCCGAGCCCGGTCGCCGCCTCGACGACCTCGTCCGGCACGCCGTCGAGCCCGGTCAGCACGTTGCGGACGAGGATCGACAGGGAGTAGAGGCCGAGACCGATGACCACCGTGGTGGCGCTCAGCCCGGTGGCCTGGGCGAGCAGCGAGAACATCGCCAGCGACGGGATCGTGTAGATCAGCGTCGTGCTGCCGAGCAGCAGCGAGCGCATCCGTGCGCGGCGTCGCGCCACGAGGGCGAGCGCCACGGCCAGCACGAAGCCGAGGACGACCGCCGACACGGTCAGCAGCACGTGCTGCACCGTCGCGTCCCAGAGCTCGGGCGCGTAGCGGGTCACGTACTCCGGGCACACCCACGCGTTGACGGCGCGCGAGTAGCAGGGCGGGTCAGCGGCGACCACTGCGTCTGGGACGACCCCGGCGGCTAGGCTCACGTCATGCACCGTACCGAGGGCGCGATGATCGTGCTGGACGGCATCGGCAAGCAGTACGCCGACGGTTCCGTCGCAGTGCGCGACCTGTCCCTGTCCGTGCCGCGCGGCTCCCTGGTTGCCCTGGTCGGGCCGTCGGGATGCGGCAAGTCGACGACGCTCAAGATGATCAACCGGCTGATCGAGCCGACCACGGGCCGGATCCTGATCGACGGCGAGGACGTGACGAAGGCCGATCCCGTCGCGCTCCGGCGCGGCATTGGGTACGTCATCCAGCAGGTCGGCCTGTTCCCGCACCAGTCGATCCGGCAGAACGTCACCACCGTGCCGAGCCTGCTGGGGTGGGACGGCGAGCGTGCGCGGGCCCGCGCCGACGAGCTCCTCGAGATGGTCGGCCTCGATCCGGCGACGTACGCCGACCGCTACCCGCACCAGCTCTCCGGTGGCCAGCGTCAGCGTGTCGGCGTCGCACGGGCGCTCGCCGCGGACCCGCCCGTGCTGCTGATGGACGAGCCGTTCGGCGCGGTCGACCCGATCGTTCGCGAGCGGCTCCAGGACGAGTTCCTTCGCCTCCAGCACGAGCTCGGCAAGACGGTCGTCTTCGTCACCCACGACATCGACGAGGCCGTCCGGCTGGGCGACCGCGTGGCGGTGCTCGCCTCGGGCGGCGACCTGCGCCAGTACGACTCCCCCGCTGCCGTCCTCGGCTCCCCCGCAGACGACTTCGTGGCCGAGTTCGTGGGAGCCGACCGAGGCCTTCGCCGCCTCGCCGTCACCGCGATCGAGGTCCGTGACCTGGAGGACGCTCCGGTCGTACGCCGTGACGCGTCGGCCGACGACGTCCGTCAGGCCGCGAGCGGCACGGACGTCCCGTGGGCCATCGTGCTGGACGACGACGGCCGCCTCGCCGGCTGGGCGCCCGCCGACCAGCCGGCCGGGTCGAGCAGCATGAGGGTGCGGCCGATGGAGGCCACCGTGCACCGCTCGGCCACGCTGAAGGACGCGTGGGCCGTGATGCTCCGCTACGACGCCGGTTGGGTGGCCGTGCTCGACGACGACCGGCGGCTGCTCGGTGTGCTGACCCCCGAGTCGCTCCACGCGGCACTGCGCAGGTCCGTACGGATCACCGAGCCCGCCTGAGTCCGGCCACTCGGCCGGACCGCCGCTGTCAGGCCTCCTTGGCCTCGGGGAGATCGTCCTCGGCGGCGCTGTCGTCGCCCGACTTCTCGGCGTCGCCGGTCGAGGCGTCGGCGTCGTCGCCCTCGGAGGCGGCCTCGTCAGCAGCCTGCGCCCGGACCGCGGCCGCGGCCTCCCAGCTGAGCAGGTCGACGATCGTGGGCACGTCGGCGCCCTCCCACAGGCCCATCGCCGCGGCAGCGGGGGACTCTGAGGTCTCGCCTGCGGTGCGCAGCGACTCGACCTCGCTCGCGAGCACCTTGCGCAACGCGTCGGACTCCTCGGCCCGCGCCTCGGCGAGGCGCAGCGTGCCGTTCAGCTCGCCGATGCGCTTCGTGGTGATCGACAGCGTCTCGTTGACCGCCTCGACGAACTGCATGTTCTCGCGGGTGCGGTCGACCGTCATGTCGCGGTAGGCCTGGGCCTGCTCAGCACGGTCCTTGTACCACTCGCGGCGAGTCGTCATGACCTCGTCCGCGACGATCCGCGCCGAGGCCGCTCCGGCGACCACCGCTGTGATCGCCGCAGCGATCAGAACGCCCTGCGAGGCCGCCACCACGGCTACGGCGACGAACACAGCAGAAGCCGCCAGCAAGAGGCTGGCGGCGAGGATGCGCGTGGAGCGCTGGCGGCGGCGAACGTTGGGCATGGGCAGAACAGTACGCTACGGCTCGGCGCTCCTTCGTGACGGACACCACCTGATCCGGAGGTGCCTCAGGCCTTCGCCGGAGCGTCCTCGTCGTCGTCGTCCCGCGGCACCTCGCAGGCGCGTTCGAGGGCCAGCGCGGCCGCCAGCGCGAGCAGCGCGGCGATCGCCGCTGCCGCTGATCGGACGACGCGCTCGCGGGGAAGCGAGAGCTCCGTGTCGCCGGCGAACGACAGCGCGAACCCGATGTAGTAGCCCGCGATCAGCGCGGTCACGATCGCCGACGCCTTCGCCAGCGCGAGCAGTCGCACGGCGCGTGCCGAGTGCATCGTGCGCCGCTCACGGTGCAGCGCCACGTACGTCGACCGCGCGAGGAACGCGAGGACACCGGCGAGGAACAGGAGCGTCCCTGCAGCGACCCAGGACACCGTCGGGACGACCGCGTCGCGCCACTCGAGGAACGGCCGGACCGACCGTCCGACGGCGAGACCGACGACACCGAGGACCGCGAGCTGGGCTGCCGAAGAACGGCGCAGGGCAGGACGACCCATGGACGTCAGACGAGGATCTCGAGGTCCTCGCGCCGCGTCACACCGCTGGTGTCGACGCTCTGGGCCAGGTCGACGACGAACCCCTTGCCGGGGATCTCGCCCTCGAGGTCGAGCTCCAGCCACGGGATGAGGACGAAGGCGCGCTCGTGCGCCCGCGGGTGCGGGAGGGTCAGCCGCTCGTCGGAGGCGATGCGGTCGCCGACCACGATCAGGTCGACGTCGAGGGTGCGCGGAGCGTTGGGCTCACCACGCTCGCGTCCGAACGCGTCCTCGATGGCAAGGCAGCGATCGAGCAGCGTGTGCACGGTCAGCGTCGTGTCGATGAGGACGGCGGCGTTGAGGAAGTCGCGGGATCCAGCGGGCGCGCCCACGGGCACCGTCTCGTACACCGACGACACGGTCACGACCGTGACCTCAGGAGTGTCCGCGAGCGCGGCGACCGCGCCCTGGACGTTGTTGAGGCGCTCCCCCAGGTTGGAACCGATCGCGATCACTGCCTGCCGGATCGGGCGCATTCCCCCGGTCATCGTGTCGGCATCGGGCATGTGCGGGTTGGGCGTCTCGGTCACGTACGGCTCCGCTCTATCGTCACGGCGACGTCCGAGAACGTCACCGGAATCGGTGCATGGGGCTTGTGAACCGTGACGCTCGCCCACTGCACCGGCTCGAAGCCGAAACAGATCCGGACGATCCGGAGGGCGAGCGTCTCGATCAGGTCTACGGGGTCCGACGTGATGGCGTCCGCGACCCTCTCCGACAACGTACCGTAATGAACCGACGCGTCTAAGCCCCCAGTCTCGGCCGCAACCGTCAGGTCGAGCCCGAGGGCGACGTCCACCACGAACGGCTGCCCTTGCTCGCGCTCGTGCGGGAGGAGGCCGTGATAGCCGTACGCCGTGATCCCTGTGACGGTGATCCGATCGAGGCCTTCGGGCACGCTCATCCCTCCATCACCGGCCCTGAGTGGTGGGACCACAGCTTCCAGCCGGTCGCGGTCTCCACGAGGACGTCGGTCGCGGCGCCGCGGCCGCCGGCGAAGACCGTCGGCTCCTCGCCCTCGGCCTCGGAAAGGACGTTCTCCGTGCACGAGACGATCGCGATGCCACCGCGGTGCTGGACCGTCACGTCGGTGAGGATGAACTGGATGTAGCCGACGCTCGCCATCAGCATCGCGAAGGAGCGCATGATCGCCGACGTGCCCGTGATCGGGGCCGACCCGGGGTGCACGCAGACGGTGTCGTCGCCGGGGAGCCACAGCGAGGTCATGAGGTCGAGGTCGCCGCGCTCGATCGCGTCGTAGAACGCCTCGTGGGTCCGGAGGACGCCTTTCGTCACGTCAGCCATGCCGCCACCGCTCCGCGACTCGGACGGCGTCGGCGTTGTCGGGGACCTCGTGGACCCGGATGGCCCAGGCACCGGCCGCAGCCGCCAGCGCGGTGATCGCGGCCGTCGCGGCCTCGCGGTGGAGCGGGTCGCGGAGTGACCCGTCCGACTCGGCGAGGAGCTCGCCGAGGAAACGCTTGCGGCTCGCCGCGACCAGGAGGGGGTAGCCGAGCTCGGCGAAGGCCTCGAGGTGAGCCAGGATCGACCAGTTCTGGGGTCCGCGCTTCGAGAACCCGATGCCGGGATCGACGACGACCTGCTCAGGCCGCACACCGGCCGCCAGCGCGGCGTCGACGGAGCGCGACAGCTCGCGGACCACGTCGGGGACCAGGTCGTCGTAGCTCGTGGCGTCGGCGCCCTGCATCGCTTCGGAGTGCCCGCGCCAGTGCATGACGACGTACGGGACGCCCGCGCGCGCGGCGACGTCGAGGATGCCGGGATCGGCACGCCCGCCGGAGACGTCGTTGATGATGCGTGCGCCCGCGGCGACGGCGCGTTCGGCGACCTCCGCACGCATCGTGTCGACGGACACGACGACGCCACGCTCGGAGAGGGCACGCACGACCGGCTCGACACGGGCGAGCTCGGTCTCGGCATCGACCCGCTGGGCACCCGGGCGGGTGGACTCCCCGCCGACGTCGATGATGTCCGCACCTGACGCGACGAGGCTCAGCCCCCGGCGTACGGCGTCCTCTGGGTTGAGCCAGCGGCCACCGTCGGAGAACGAGTCGGGAGTGACGTTGACGACGCCCATGACCTGGCACCGCCCGGCGTCCGGCAGTGCACGGACGACACGGCGCTCGAACATCAGCGCGCCTTGATCAGCGACATCGCCTCGGCCCGGGTCGCGGGGTCGCGGAGCTGGCCGCGCACCGCGCTGGTGATGGTCTTCGCGCCCGGCTTGCGGACTCCGCGCATCGTCATGCAGAGGTGCTCGGCCTCGAGCTGCACGATCACGCCGAGGGGCTTGAGGGTTTCGGTGAGCGCGTCGGCGATCTGGGTCGTGAGGCGCTCCTGCACCTGCGGCCGGCGGGCGTACGTGTCGACGAGCCGCGCGAGCTTGGAGAGTCCGACCACGCGACCGTTCTCAGCCGGGATGTAGCCGACGTGGGCGACACCGGTGAACGGCACCAGGTGGTGCTCGCACATCGACCAGAGCTCGATGTCCTTCACCAGGATCAGCTCGTCGTGGTCGACCTCGAAGGTGCGCGACAGGGCGTCGGCGGGGTCTCGGCGCATGCCGGCGAAGATCTCCTCGTACGCCCGGGCCACCCGTGCCGGCGTGTCCTGGAGGCCGTCGCGCTCGGGATCCTCACCGATCGCGATCAGCAGCTCGCGGACAGCCGCCTCGGCGCGCGGGGTGTCGAACGAGGGCAGCGCGTGCCCCGACCGGTCGTACGCCGTCACGTCACCCGACCCCCGGGGTCGGCGGCTCGGGCGCTCCGCCCATCGATCCGCCCGGGCCGTGGACGTCGCCGTCGGCGCCGGGAGCGAGGATGATCGCGCCCTCCTCCGAGTCGTGGCCGAGCTCGTGCCCGTTGACCTCCTTGGGCGACGCCACGGGCGGCAGCGCGGAGGGCTTGCGGGAGGCGGAACCGGTCCAGGCGGGACGCGGGCTGCGTCGGCGCAGCGCCTCGAAGATCGCGGCGACCTCGCCCTTGTCGAGAGTCTCGCGCTCGAGCAGCGCCAGCACCAGCGTGTCGAGGACGTCACGGTTCTCGGCGAGGATGTCGAAGGCCTCCTGGTGGGCGAACGAGATGAACTTGGTCACCTCGTCGTCGACGATCGCGGCCAGCTCCTCGGAGTAGTTGCGCGAGTGGCCGATGTCGCGACCGAGGAACGGCTCGGAGCCGTTCTCGCCCAGGCGCACTGCGCCGATGCGCTCGGTCATGCCGTACTGGGTGACCATCGCGCGGGCGAGGGTCGTCGCCTTCTCGATGTCGTTGGCGGCGCCGGTCGTCGGGTTGTGGAAGACGAGCTCCTCGGCGGCTCGCCCGCCCATCATGTAGGCGAGCTTGTCGAGCATCTCGGCGCGCGTCTGGCTGTAACGGTCCTCGTCCGGCAGGACCATCGTGTAGCCGAGGGCGCGACCGCGCGGCATGATCGTGATCTTGTGCACGGGGTCGCTGCCGGGCAGCGCCGCGGCGACGAGCGCGTGACCGCCCTCGTGGTACGCCGTGATCTTGCGCTCGTGCTCGCTCATCAGGCGCGTGCGCTTCTGCGGTCCGGCGACGACGCGGTCGATCGCCTCGTCGAGGGCGCGGTTGTCGATCTTCTGGCTCGCCGAGCGCGCCGTGAGCAGCGCGGCCTCGTTGAGGACGTTGGCCAGGTCTGCGCCCGAGAAGCCGGGAGTGCGTCGAGCCACGGACTCGAGGTCGACGTCGGCGTCGAGCGGCTTGCCGGCCGAGTGCACGCGGAGGATCTGGATGCGGCCCTTCAGGTCGGGCGCCTCGACACCGATCTGGCGGTCGAAGCGGCCGGGGCGGAGCAGAGCCGGGTCGAGCACGTCGGGACGATTCGTCGCGGCGATCAGGATCACGCCGCCGCGGACGTCGAAGCCGTCCATCTCGACGAGCAGCTGGTTGAGCGTCTGCTCGCGCTCGTCGTGACCGCCGCCCAGGCCCGCACCGCGGTGCCGGCCGACGGCGTCGATCTCGTCGATGAAGATGATCGCGGGAGCGTTCTCCTTGGCCTGCTCGAACAGGTCACGCACACGGCTCGCGCCGACGCCGACGAACATCTCGACGAAGTCGGAGCCGGAGATGGAGTAGAACGGCACGCCTGCCTCGCCGGCCACGGCGCGCGCGAGGAGCGTCTTGCCGGTGCCGGGAGGGCCGTAGAGCAGGACGCCCTTGGGGATCTTGGCGCCGACCGCCTGGAACTTCTGCGGGTCGGCCAGGAACTCCTTGATCTCGCCGAGCTCCTCGACGGCCTCGTCCGCGCCCGCGACGTCGGCGAACGTGGTCTGCGGGGTGTCCTTGGCGACGAGCTTGGCCTTGGACTTCGCGAACTGCATGACGCGGCCGCCGCCGCCCTGCATGGAGTTCATGAGGAAGATGAAGAGGAGGAAGATCAGCGCGAACGGCAGCAGGAGCCCCAGCATGCTGCCGAGGAAGCTGGGCTTCGGGATGTCGACGTCGTACGACTTCATCTCCTTGTCGGCGACGCTCTGGTCGGCGAGCTCGCGCAGCTGGTTGCCCTGGTTGCCCAGCCAGCTCGCACGCACCTTCTTGTCGTCGTCGAGCGTCGCACGGACCTCGTTGTCGCCGGCACCGATGAAGGTGGCCTCGGAGACCTCACCCTTCTCGAAGTACCGCACCATCGTGGCGGTCTCGACCTCTTCGTAGCCGTTGTTGGACGACACGAGCTGGAGAAGCGCGAGCACCGCGATGACACTGATGATGATCCAGAGCCACGGGCCCTTGAAGATGCGTTTGACGTCCATGATCCGAGGCCGCGCCTCGCTCCTCCTGCGTAGGAATGGGTACGGGAAACGACGGTACACGCCGCGCCGACACCGGCGGAGGCCGTTCCGTCCCCTGGTGCTTCAACGTCCGGCACCCCCGCCCATGTTCCCAGAATCGGCGAACTCGTACGCCAGCGGGGCTTCTCGGGTGCTGCGGCGCCTTCAGGAGTAGACGTGCGGGGCGAGCGTCGCGATGTCGCGGAGGTTGCGGTAGCGCTCGTCGAAGTCGAGCCCGTAGCCAACGACGAAGGCGTTCGGGATGTCGAACCCGACGTAGCGGACGTCGACGGCCATCTTCAGCGCCTCGGGCTTGCGCAGCAGCGTGCAGATCTCGACCGACGCCGGCTTGCGCGAGCGGAGGTTCGAGGTGAGCCACGACAGGGTGAGCCCCGAGTCGATGATGTCCTCGACGATCAGCACGTGACGATCGGTGAGGTCGGCGTCGAGGTCCTTGAGGATCCGGACCACGCCCGACGAGGTCGTCCCCGACCCGTACGAGGAGACCGCCATCCAGTCCATCTCGACGTCGCGGTCGAGCGCGCGGGCGAGGTCGGCCATCACCATCACGGCGCCCTTGAGGACGCCCACGAGAAGGAGGTCCTTGCCCTCGTAGTCCCGGGAGATGTCACCGGCGAGCTCACGGAGCCGCGCCTGGATCTCTGACTCGGGGATGTAGGTCTGGTCGAGCGCGAGGTCACCCTCGATCTGCTTCGCGTCCACGGATCCAGACTGACACAGCGGGCCTAACGCCGCGTGCCCGCCCTGCCGAACGCGAGCACCGCGCCGTCGCGCACCGCCGTGATCCCTCCGGGGAGCGCGGGGCCTCCCTGACCGCGCCATCGCACGACGAGCCGCTCGAGGTCGGTGACGTGCGCGGCGGTGAGGTCCGTCGCGGGGCACCCCGCGGCGATCGCGGCCGCCCGGAGCACCCGGGTGCGCAGTGCGCGAGGAAGGGCCACCAGCTCGGCGACGTCGAGGGAGCCGTCGTCGCGGGCCGACTGCTCGTACGCCGCTGCGGCGAGGTCGTCGAGGAGGTCGGCGTCGTCTCGAAGGAGGTCCGCGGTACGCGCGAGGGAGGCGCCGACGCCGGGGCCCAGCGCGTCCTCGAGCCCGGGAAGGACGTCGAGGCGCACCCGCACCCGGGCGTACCGGCGGTCGAGGTTGTGCGGGTCGTCCCACCACGACGCTCCGACGGCGCGGCAGACCTGCTCGGTGTCCGCACGCGTGAGACCGAGCAGCGGCCGGCGCCAGAGACCCGTCCGTGGAGACATCCCGGCGAGCGATCGTGCGCCCGAGCCGCGCGCGAGTCCGAGGAGGACGGTCTCCGCCTGGTCGTCGCGGGTGTGGCCCAGGAGGACAGCGGCGCAGCCGTGCTCGTCGGCGTACGTCGCCAGCGCCGTCTGTCGTGCCGTACGTGCCGCAGCCTCCGGCCCGCCCGCCGACCCGACCTCGACGCGGACGACGTCGGCCTCCGTGCCGAGTCGGCGTACGGCGTCGGCCGCGGCCTGCGCGACCTGCGCGGACTCCGCCTGGAGCCCGTGGTCCACGACGATCGCCCGCACCCGGAGGTCGCGGCGCGTCCCGACGTACGCCGTCAGCACCGCCAGGGCGAGCGAGTCGGCGCCGCCGGAGACACCCACGACGACACCGGCGTCGGCGGGGAGGTCGAGCAGCGCGTCGGACACGGCACGGCGGCCGCGCGACACCGCCGGGTCGGGTCGGCCGTCACCGGCAGCTGAGCCGTCCACGGTCCGCGGTCACCCGTGCACGCGTGCGACCCAGAGGTCGGGCTTCTCGATCTCCGCTGCTGTCGGGAGGTTCACCGGCGAGGCCCAGACCGCGCTGAAGCCTTCGCGCCCGACCTGGCGCTCGACGGTACGGACGAACGCGGCGCCGTCACGGTACTGACGCATCTTGGCCTCGAGTCCCAGCACCTGACGGAGGAGCCGGTCGAGGACCCCTCCTCCCTTGCGCCGCTTCTCGAACTTCTTGCGGATGTGCTTGACCGACGGGATCACCGAGGGCCCCACTCCGTCCATCACGACGTCCGCGTGGCCCTCGAGCAGGGACATCACGCCGGTGACCTTCTCGATCACCTCGCGCTGCTCGTCGTTCTGGAGCACGTCCATCAAGGACACGGACTCGCCGCGGAGGAACCGGCCGGCGGTCTTCGAGGCCTCGCTGAGCGAGCGCGACAGACCGTCGGGGTCCATGTCCGTGGCGTCGACGAGCTGGTCGATCAGGCCCTGCATGTGGTCGCGCATCCACGGCACAGCCGTGAACTGGACCCGGTGGGTCTCCTCGTGGAGGCAGACCCACAGCCGGAAGTCGTGCGGGTCGACGTCGAGCTCGCGCTCGACGTGGACGACGTTGGGCGCGACCAGCAGGAGCCGGCCGCCGGTCGGAAGGCCGTCCCCGACCGCGGGAGCGGTGAAGAACGGGTCGAACTGGCCGAGCACCTTCGTCGACATGAACGCCAGCGCCGTCCCGAGCTCAGCGCCCGTGATCCGCGGACCGACCGAGCGGGCGAAGCGGCCTGGAGTCTCGCCTCGGCTGTGCGCAGCCTTGGCCGCCTTCTCGAGCAGGGGCGCCAGCACGACCTCGAACGACGCGAGGTTGGCGGCGATCCAGCCCGGGCGGTCCACGACGAGGACGGGGGCGCTCGCGGCGGTGGCGGACAGCCCGGTGAACTCGCGGACCGGACCCTCCGACCGCGCCGCACCCTCGCGCAGCTCGGCGACCGCCTCCGCGGCCTGCCCCGTGTCGACCTCCGGACCGGGCCGCGTCATGCGCAGGGCGGTCGCGAGCGCGAAGTCCCAGTCGATCATGCTCTCGGTCATGTCGACGAGCCTACGTGGCCTGCCCTCGCGATCGGACGCACCGCGGGTCGCGTGGTGTGATGCACATAACACGGTTGTTCAGACGCATGACGAGGCCGACCCCAGGGAGTGACGTCATGAGCACGGTCGATCGAGATCCACGGCCGACCCCCACCGATGTCGACAAGGCGTTCCTCGGGACCGCCACGTACCGAAGTCTCGGCGAGCAGAAGCTGTCTCCTCACGAGGAGCGCTTCGAGAAGGCGAGACGCACGTCGGGTCTCGTCCTCGCACCGCTCGCGACGATCGTGATGCTGCTGATCCCGTTCGACCTGCCCGACCAGCAGCACAAGCTCGCAGCGGTCCTCGTCGGCGTCGTGATCCTGTGGATCACCGAGGCCGTCCCGATCCCGATCGGCGGCTTTCTCGGCATCGCCGCGATCGTGCTGATGGGGGTGGTCCCCGCCGACGACGCACTCGCCCCGTTCGGGTCGTCCACCGTCTTCACGTTCATCGGCGCGTTCATCCTCGCGCAGGCGATGCTGAAGCACGGCGTCGCGAAGCGGTTCGCCATGTTCGTGCTCAACCTCCCGGGTGTCGGCAAGTCCACGGCCCGCGTGATCATCGCGTTCGGCGCGATCACGGCGCTCCTCTCGGCGTTCGTCTCCAACACCGCCACCGTCGCCATGCTCCTCCCGACCGCGATCGGCATCCTCACGGTGATCGCGAAGCTCATGCAGTCGCAGGGCATCGTCGAGGAGGACTTCGACCCCCTCCGCCTCCGTGTCGGGGCAGCGCTGATGCTCATGCTCGCGTACGGCGCCAGCGTCGGCGGCCTGCTCACGCCCGTGGGGTCGCCTCCGAACCTCATCGGCCGCGGCCTGATCGAGGAGGCGACCGGCGAGACCATCCCCTTCCTCGACTGGGTGCTGCTCGCGCTCCCGATCTGCGCCGCGATGTTCGTCGCGCTCGCTGTCGTCCTTCTCCTCGTCAACCGTCCGGAGATCAAGAAGCTGGAGGGTGTCGAGGAGTGGGTCGACGCCGAGAAGGCCGAGCTCGGACCGCTGTCACGCGCCGAGAAGAACACGCTGTTCGCGTTCACGGTGACCGTCACCCTGTGGATCCTCCCCGGCATCGTCGCCCTCGTCTCCGGTGCCGAGTCGAGCACCTACGAGTCCGTGTCCGGCCGGCTGGACGAGGGCGTCGTCGCAGTCCTCGGCGCCTCGCTGCTCTTCCTGTTGCCGACGAACTGGGACAAGCGCGAGTTCACCCTCCGCTGGAGCGACGCCGCGAAGATCGACTGGGGCACGATCGTCCTCTTCGGCACCGGCATCATCTTCGGCTCGCTGCTCGCCTCGACGGGGCTCGCCGAGACCATCGGCAACGGCGCCTACAACTGGCTCGGCCTGACCAGCACGCTGCTCCTCACCGCGTTCGCGGTGGTGCTGGCGATCGCGGTGTCGGAGACGACGAGCAACACCGCTTCGGCTGCGGTGGTGGTCCCGATCATCATCCCGATCGCGATGGCCGCCGACGTGAACCCGTTCGTCCCCGCCCTCGCGGCGACGTTCGCGGCGTCGTTCGGCTTCATGCTGCCGGTGTCGACTCCGCAGAACGCGATCGTCTACGGCTCCGGCGTCGTCCCGATCACCCGCATGATCCGCTCGGGCATCTCCTTCGACGTCCTCGGCGCGATCCTGATCCTCATCCTGCTGCCCGTGATGGTGTCGGTGCTCGGACTGGGCGGCTAGCGCCGGTCGACCTCAGCTGGTGCCGCAGGCGCAGGCCGTCAGGCGCGCCGCGATCCGGGAGAGGGTGTCCCGGGCGGCCGTGGTCCTGGCCACCGGGACCCGGTCGGTGAGCACGGCGAAGCCCACCGGCGTGCCGTCGGCGGTGACGGTCGTGCCGGCCAACCCGTGGACACCGGTGAGGGTGCCGGTCTTCGCACGGACCGCGCCCAGCCCGGCCTCCGTCCCGGGCACCGCGAACCTCGTGACGAGGGACCCGCTGAACCCCGCGACCGGATAGCGGTCGAACAGCTCGGTCGCGGTCGACACGGCGGCGAGCATCGAGGTCAGCGTGACTCGGTTGCTGCGCGCAAGGCCGCTGCCGTCGTAGATGCGGTTGCCCTCCCACGGCACGCCCAGCCCGGTCAGGACCTTCTCGACCGCCGCGACTCCCCCGGCGAAGCTCGCAGGCTGTCCGTCGGCGAGCGCGACGTGGCGCAGGAGCACCTCCGCACCCTGGTTGTCGCTGTGCTCGATGACCGACTGCACGATCTGCGCGACCGTGCCGCTGCTGACGGCGGCGATCTCCTCCGACGCCGTCGGCTTCGTGGCCGCGACGACGCCGTCCACCGTGATCCCGCGCGCACGGAGCTGACGCGCGAACACCTGCGCCGCCTGCTTGTCCGGGGTCGCGCTGCGCCGCCAGCCGTCAGCGCCCTGGTCGACCCAGAGCGCGCTGACCGGTGTCGTGACGAACGACGAGATGTAGCCGGACTCCCACTGCGGGTTGACCGCGGGCCCGGTGAAGAGCGAGGCGTCATAGCCGAGCGAGACCGCGGTGACGCCGTCGGCGCGAAGAGCGGTCGCGGTCTGGCGCGCCAGCTGCGCGAGCGAGACGCGCCGGGGGTAGGCCGCGCGCGCCTCCTCGCCGGACGTGGCGGTGAGGTACGGGTCGCCGCCCCCGACGAGCACGATGCGTTGGGGGGAGGCGGCGGGAGCCGTCGTCGCCGTCGCCGTCGCGGACGGCGTACCGGTCGTGGACGGCGTACCGGTCGTGGACGTGTCACGGACGACCGTCGTACGGAACCGGTGCTCCGCGCCGATCGACGTCATCGCCGCCAGGGACGTGAAGATCTTGAGCGTCGACGCCGGGACGAAGGTGCCCGTGCCGCTCGACCACACCTGCTCGCCGCTCGTCAGGTCCGCCACCGCGAAGCCGACGTGTGCGCCGAGCGCCTTGCGCGACAGCAGCGGACCGACCGCCCGCTCCACCGCCGCCGCATCGAGACCGGCCGTGCCGGTGACGGCCTCGAGCGCCGGCCGAAGCACGGGTGCCGCCGGCGTGTCGGGGACCGCAGCCGCTTCCGGGTCCTGGGCGGCGCAGGTTCCGTCGTCACAGACCCAGCGGTCCAGGTAGCCGAGGCTGTAGGCGGCGACACCGCTCCCGGTGAGGACGAGGACGATCGCCAGCAGCGCGAATGGCCAGGCTCGGCCGGACTCGGAGGCTCGCGATCGCATGCGGGCGAGCCTATCCGGCGACGCCGAGGGGCCAGACGGACCTACGATTCATCGCGATCCGGCCCTTATGTGCGACTCTCGTCCCGAGTCGTACGTTCTCGTGGCCGCAAGCGTAGGCTGTTACCTACGTCACAGCCGGTCCCCCCGTGTCCTGCCACTCAGCCCAGGTAGGGGAGACTAGACAGGTCTCGCGCGTCGGATCGGACCGACCCGGACGATGCCGCATCGAGCACTCGCACGAAACCAATGGAGGAACAGTGCTGGAATTCGACGTTACGGTCGAGATCCCCAAGGGCGTACGCAACAAGTACGAGGTCGATCACAAGACCGGCCGGATCCGTCTTGACCGCACTCTGTTCACCTCCACCCAGTACCCGGCCGACTACGGCTTCATCGAGAACACCCTCGGCCAGGACAGCGACCCGCTCGACGCGCTCGTCCTGCTGTCGGAGCCGACGTTCCCCGGCTGCCTCATCCGCTGCCGCGCGATCGGCATGTTCCGCATGACGGACGAGGCCGGCGGCGACGACAAGGTCCTCTGCGTGCCGGTCGACGACCCGCGCCAGGAGCACCTCCAGGACATCCGCCACGTGCCGGAGTTCGACCGCCTCGAGATCCAGCACTTCTTCGAGGTCTACAAGGACCTCGAGCCCGGCAAGTCCGTCGAGGGTGCCGAGTGGGTCGGACGACGCGAGGCCGAGGACGAGGTCGAGGCGTCGTTCAAGCGCCACATCGATCTGGGCACCGAGCACTGAGCTCGCCCCACCGCTGACACGCGCGAAGGCCGCCGATCCCCGCCCGGGTCGGCGGCCTTCGTCGTCCTCGTACGAGGTCAGCGCACGCGGGCGGCGAGGTCCGGCGTGGTCGACGCGTACACCGAAACGACCTGGACGTTCTTGCCGGGTCGCGGCGCCTCGATCATCCAGCCGTCGCCGAGGTAGAGCGCGACGTGGTAGATCGAGCCTGGACCGCCTCGGCTCCAGAACAGCAGGTCGCCGCGCTTCGCATCGGCCAGCGCGATCGGCACCGACGTGGCGTACTGGGCGCCGCTGAAGTGCGGGAGTCCCCTGCCGGCCGCGCCCCATGCCCGCATCGTGAGCCCCGAGCAGTCCCAGACGTCAGGTCCGGCTCCCGCCCACACGTACGGCTCACCGACCTGCTGCATCGCGAACCGGATGGCAGCCTCGACACCCTTCACCCGCTTCGGGGGGTTGGGATCGATCGGCGCGGGCGCCGGTCCGGGAGCGGGCACCGGTGCGGGAGACGGCACGGGTGCCGGCGTGCTGGTGGACGGCGGGAGCTCCGACAGGTCGGCGGGAGGCCGGTTCGCCGACTCCTGCGCCGCCTGCGCGAGCTTCTCGAGCGCCTTCTGCCGCTTACGGGCGATCGTCACCGAGATGCCCTCGGCGTGGGCCAGCTCGCGGATGAGCTGGTCGCGGTCGCGCTGGAGCGCGGCGCGAGCGGCGCTGGCGGCGGCGACCGCCTTCTGTGCCTCCTGCTTCGCCGTCTTCGCGGCGGCGGTCGCCTTCTCCTGCTTGGCGACCGCGACCTCAGCGGCACGCTGCAGTGTCTTGGCGACGGACTCCTTCGACTCGTAGCGCGCGAGGGCGGCTCGGCTCGCGTCACCGACCGCGTCGTACGCGGCGATCTCGTTGAGGATCGCGCCGGGGCCACCGTCGTAGAAGAAGCTGCGGAGCCGGCTGTACGGCTCGCGGGCAGCGACGCCGCCGAGCGTCAACCGCTCGACCACGCGGCGCTCGACCTCGGCCTCCCCAGCGGCGACGCCGGCCTTGCCCTTCGCGGCAGTGACAGCCTTCTGGGCCAGCTGGAGCGCGTACTCGGCGCCGTTGTACTTCTCGGAGGCCGCGGCGGCCTGGGCTGCGAGGGTGTCGACGCGCGCGGTCGCGGCGGCGATGCGTGCGCGGACCGCGGTGACGTCGTCTGCCTTCGCGGCGGCGCGGGCCTGCGCCTGAGCCACGCTCTGAGCGCTGGGGATCTCGTCCGCGTGGGCAGCCGTCACGCCCGTGAAGGTCAGGGCGCCGACAACGAGCAGCGGCGCGAGCGTACGCCGCAGCGCGCCCGTGCCTCCGTGCCGCCCGAGCCTCACGTCGTCCCCCTCACTCGTCGTACCGGACCGGCAGAGCTCGACCCGGCAGATTTTGACTCTACGTCAGTGCCTCGGTCACCACAGCCCGTGCTGCAGATTGGACCTCGGCAAGATGTTCGGAACCCTTGAACGACTCAGCGTATATCTTATAGACGTCTTCTGTCCCGGAAGGTCGCGCAGCGAACCACGCGTGGTCCGTCTCGACCTTGATCCCGCCGATCGCGGCGTCGTTGCCCGGCGCGTGCGAGAGCACCCGGGTGATCGGGTCGCCCGCCAGCTCCGTGGCACGGATCGCGGAGGGTTCGAGGGCGCCGAGCCGGGCCTTCTCGTCGCGGGTCGCCGGGGAGTCGACGCGGGCGTACGCCGGGTCACCGTGCCGCGCGGTGAGCCCGGCGTAGTGCTGGCTCGCGCTCCGTCCGGTGACCGCCACGATCTCCGCGGCGAGCAGTGCGAGCACGAGACCGTCCTTGTCGGTGGTCCAGACGCCGCCGTCCTTGCGGAGGAACGAGGCGCCTGCGCTCTCCTCACCGCCGAAGACGGCCGACCCCGACAGCAGCGGGTCGACGAACCACTTGAAACCGACGGGCACCTCGTACAGGGCACGCCCCGCATCGGCGACGACGCGGTCGATCATGCTCGACGACACCACCGTCTTGCCGACGCCCGCAGCGGCGTCCCACTCCCGGTGCTCTGCCAGGTAGCCGATGGCGACCGCGAGGAAGTGGTTCGGATTCATCAGCCCGGCGTCCGGAGTCACGATGCCGTGGCGGTCCGCGTCGGCGTCGTTGCCGGTCGCGACGTCGTAGCGCTCCCGCTGCGCGACCAGCGACGCCATCGCGTACGGCGAGGAGCAGTCCATCCGGATCTTGCCGTCGTGGTCGAGGGTCATGAAGCCCCACTGCGGGTCGACGGCGCTGTTGACGACGGTCAGGTCGAGGCCGTACTCCTCGCCGATCCTCCCCCAGTACGCGACGGACGCCCCGCCGAGCGGGTCGGCGCCGATGCGGATCCCGGCTCCCGCGATCGCCTCCAGGTCGATGATCGACCCCAGGTCGTTCACGTAGTGCGTGAGGAAGTCGTAGCTCTGGACCCGGTCGCGAGTCTCGTCCGTGGTCGCACGCTTCACCCCGCGGAGCCCGTCGCGGAGCAGGTCGTTGGCACGGTCCTGGATCCAGCCCGTGATGTCGGACCCGGCAGGGCCGCCGTGTGGCGGGTTGTACTTGAAGCCACCGTCGCGCGGCGGGTTGTGCGACGGCGTGACCACGATGCCGTCGACCTGCCCGTGCGCACCCAGACCGTTGAGCCGCAGGATCGCGTGAGAGACCGCCGGCGTGGGCGTGAACCCGTCCTCGGCGTCGACGAGGGTGACGACGTCGTTGCCGATCAGGACCTCCAGCGCGGAGTGCCAGGCCGGCAACGAGAGCGCATGGGTGTCGCGGCCCATGAGGATCGGGCCGTCGATGCCTGCCTGGGCTCGGTACTCGACGATCGCCTGCGTGGTCGCCAGGATGTGCGCCTCGTTGAACGCACCGTCGAGGCTGGAGCCACGGTGCCCGCTCGTCCCGAACGCCACCTGCTGGGCGGGGTCGTCAGGGTCGGGGATGCGGTCGTAGTACGCCGTCGCCAGGGCGTCGAGATCGACGAGGTCCTTCGGCTCGGCCGGTTTGCCGGCCCGTGGATCCACCATGGCCTCAGCCTAGGGCTGTACCGCCTCCGCGTCCGGCGCGCGCATTGGCCCGGCCGGCACGAGGTGGGCGTCGGCGGTCCAGGCGACGACCCAGCCACCCTCGCGGGGGTGGCCGACCAGGTGCAGCGTGCCGTCGATCCGTAGCGGGGCGTCGGAGGTGGTGCGAGCCGCCCACTGGTACGTCGAGTCGCCGATCGTCGCGGTGAGGAGCACCTCGCTCGGCTTGACCGGTCGCGCGTAGTCGACGAGCAGGGCAGTCGCGTGCTCGCGACGGCGCAGCAGCGACGGCAGGGCGAACGGCGAGAACCCGAGCACGAGCCACACGGCGCCGTACGCGATGGAGAGGACGAGTGCGAAGAACAGCAGGCCGTCGAGCGCCAGCGACCCCAGCCAGTCGACGATGCGTTGCCACGCCGGGTACGTGGCGTCCGGCAGCTCGTCCGCGACGAACGCCCGGTCCTCGCCGGGGAAGACGACGACCTCGACGCTGTCGTCCAGGACGACGTCGGAAGCGGGGTACTCGGGGCGCCACAGGCGGAGCGTGCGCCCGCTCTCCAGGCGTACGTACTCGTCGTCCGAGAACGATAGGTGGATCCCGGCCCCATCGTGCTCGTCGCTGTCCCACCCGAGGTAGCGCGCCGTGACGTGCGGCTCGCTCGCGGCCAGCCACTCCGCCCGCGCCTGCATCCACACGCTGTGATGGACGCCGACGGCGATCGCCGCGAGGACGAAGACCCCGGCCACGACCGCCGCGACGGTCCCGAGCACGACGCGGCGGCGCAGCGTGCCGGGGAGTGCAGGCGCCTCGCTGCTCACCACTGACCTGTCACCCACCGATCCGTTCCGACGAGCCGTGGGTACCGCGGCAGGGCGAGGGGCCGAGCACGGAGACGCATCACGGGAGATCCTTCATAGGGGGCAGCCGGATCGTACGGGGCCGCGAACCCCCTTGTCCCCAGAACCGCAGGCCCTGACCCCCGGCCGTACGGACGAGAAGCCGCGGTCCGGTGCCACTCGTGACACCGGACCACGGCCGAACCCTCGCCCGGGGGCGACGAGGGTGGTCTACTTGCTCGCCCCCTGCGACACCGAGCCCTGCAGCTGCCGCTGGAAGATGACGTACACGATCAGCACCGGCACGATCGTGATCACGACGGCCGCGAACAACCGGCCGTAGTCGGTGTTGTAGCCGGCCCTCGACGCGAACGCCGCCATCCCCTGCGACAGCACGTAGTTCTCGCGCTTGGTGTTGAGCGCGACCGGGAGCAGGAACTGGTTCCACAGGCCCAGGAAGTTGAAGATCGCCACCGAGGCGATGCCCGGCTTCGCCATCGGCAGCATCACCTGGAAGAACTTCCGCCACTCGCCCGCGCCGTCGATCTCCGCCGCCTCCGAGACGTCCTGCGGCAGCACCTTGAAGAACGGGTACAGGAAGAAGACGGTGAACGGCAGCGCGAACGCCACGTACGTGACGATCAGACCCGGGAGCGTGTTGAGGATCCCGAAGCCCTTGAGCACGAAGAACAGCGGGACGATCGCCAGGAAGATCGGGAACGTCAGACCCACGAGCATCAGGTAGTAGATGATCCGGTTGCCGGGGAACGCGAAGCGCGCCAGGACGTACGCGCACATCGAACCCAGCAGCATGACCAGGACCAGCGCCGACCCCACCACCACGATGGTGTTGAGGAAGTAGCGTCCGATGCCCTCCGACGTCCACGCCGAGACGTAGTTGTCGAAGCTCCAGTGAGCGGGGAGCGTGAACGGCGACGAGAAGATCTCGCTGCTGGTCTTGAACGACGACAGGAGCGTCCACAGCAGCGGGATGATGACCAGCGCCGCCCAGATGCCGAGGATGACGTGCGCGGCCGTCGAGACCTTGCGGTCACCCTTCCGTCGCTGCCTCTTGCCCGGCGGAGGGGACTCCTGCGCGGCGGGGGGCCGCGACGTGTCGGTGCCCGCGGTCATTGGCGCACCCCTTCCTGTCGGCCGCCCAGCAGGCGGTTCAGCGAGAAGACGATCGCGGCGAAGATGAGCGTCGCGATGGCCATGACGACACCCATCGCGCTCGCGAGCCCGAACTGCCCCTTCTCGAACGCGGTCACGAGCAGACGCTGCGGCATGACCAGCGTCGAGTTCTCGGGACCGCCGCCCGGGTTGAGAGCAGCCATGTAGACGAACGCGTCGAGCGCGAGGATGCCGAGGTAGATGTACGCCGTCTGGACGTTGTCACGGATCAGCGGCAACGTCACCGAGAACGCCGTACGGAGCCGACCGGCGCCGTCGATCCGTGCCGCGTCGTACAGCTCCCCCGGCACGCTCTTGATCGCTGCGACGAACAGCACCATGTAGAACCCCACGAAGCCCCAGATGATGACGAACATCGACGCGGGCATCGCCGTTCTGGAGTCACCGAGCCACGGGAACGACTCGAACCGGTCCAACCCGATCCCGGTGAGGACACCGTTGAGCAGTCCGTTCGACGGGTCGAACATCTGCAACCAGATGAGCCCGATGACGATCGCGGGGATCGTGTACGGGAAGAACGAGATGACACGGTAGAAGCTCGAGCCCTTCAGTCCGCGGGTGGCGCCGTGCGACGAGCCGCCGACCGTGATCATCGTGGCCAGTGCGAACGCGAGCACGACGGTCACGAACGGCACGACGATCGCCAGGATGACGTTGTTGCGCAACGACGTCATGAAGATGTCGTCGTCGAGCAGCTTCTGGTAGTTCTCCAGCCCGATGAAGTTCATGTCGGGCGTGAAGCCGGACCAGTCCGTCAGCGAGTACCAGAACGCCTGGATGAAGGGCCACACCACGAACACCGAGAAGAGCGCCAGCGGCAGGACGAGGAACACCAGCACGAAGCTGATGCGGTCGAACGTCCAGGGCTGCCGCGACTTCTTGCGCGGCTTCTCGGTGTCCGGGGCAGGGACCAGTGGGGATTCGATCACGTGACGGGGATCTTCTTGATCGAGTCGTCTTCACGGATCTTGTCGGTGATGTCCTGCAGGCGCGTCGTCAGCTCCTTCACGCTGGACTTGCCGGCGAGGAAGCTGTTCCAGACGACCAGCTGGTCGACGTTCGTGCCGTAGAGGTCGACGAACGACCAGGTGAAGACGTCGGTGCCCGCCGCGGTGAGCATCTCGCTCTGCGACACGAGCGCCGTCGAGCCGAATCCGTCGGCAGGGACGGTGTCCTTGACGATCGTCGGAGCCAGCTTGGTCTTGGCGAAGTTGGTCGCCGCCTCCTTGGAGAGCATCGTCCGCAGCAGCTCCTTGCCGCCGGGGACGTTCTTGCCCTGCGACGGGATCATGAACGGCTCACCCGCAGCGCTGTGCAGGGCGGTGTACGGCATCGCCGAGTCGGCGGTGACCGTCATCTCCGGGAAGCCCTTCATCTCGAACCCGGCCTTGGTCTGGTCCTTCATCTCGTTCTCGATCCAGGACCCGGACGGGTAGAGCAGCGCGTCCTGGTTGTTGCTCCACTGCGCCTGCGCGGCGGTGAACTGCGTGCCTGCGCCACCGGGCTTGACGTAGCCGGCGTCGATGATCTTGCCCATTCCCTCGAACACGGCCTGCACGGGCTCCATCGACCAGCAGTTGGCCTCGAGGTTCTCCAGCGCCAGCCGGACCTCGTCGCCGCCCTGCTTGATCGCCGACCCGATGGCCAGCGTCTGGTAGTAGGTGGCGGCCTCCTTGCCCCAGAGGAAGAGGTACTTCCCCTTCGCCTTGGCCTTGGCGCCGAGGTCGAGCGCCTCGTCCCAGGTCTTCGGCGGGGTCCAGCCGTTCTCCTCGAACAGGCTCGCGGAGTACCACACCGCGTAGACCGTCATCACGTAGTTCAGGGCCGCCAGCTTGCCGTCGAAGGTGCCGGGAGCCTCGACGCCGCCGAAGAGGGTGTCGCGGATCTTGGTGCCCTCGAGGTTGTTGGCGTCCAGGACGTCGGACAGGTCTTCGACCTGGTCGAGGATCGTGCTGAAGCCGATCGAGTTCTCACCGGAGTTGTCGATGAGGTCGGGCGGGTCGCCGGCGACGAAGCGCGGCTGCAGCTCCTGCGAGATCTCGGTCGTGGGCGACACCTTGACGGTCGAGCCCTCGTGGTTCTTCTGCATGATCGTCGCGGCGAAGGCGACGTAGTCGGTGCCGTAGCCGCCGTCGAAGATGACCGCGTCGGTGGTCGAGTCGGCCGCCATGCCGAACGGGTTGTCGGCGCTCTTCTCGCCACCCTTGGACGCGTTGTCGTCGTCGTTGTCGCTGTTGCTTCCCGCACAGGCAGCGAGCGCGCTGCTGAACGGGACGACGGCAGCTGCTGCGAGGGCGCCTCGAAGCAAGGTGCGTCGGTCGATCGTCTTCTTGTCGATAGTCATGTGAGTGCCTTCCCGGTGGTGGTGTGGTGTCAGGCGTGGCGGCGGAGCCGGTCGCCGTACTGGTCCTCGAGTCGGTGGTTGTGGTCGTCCCCGCCGGGGATGTTGGCGGAGAGATAGATCGGTGGCACGGAGCCGGCGCCCGCGAGGCGTTCGGCGACACCGATCGTGAGGAGCTGCGCGATGAACGCGGCCGTCAGGGAGGACACGGCGCCGATGCCGATGTCGCCGTCCAGCGCGAGGGTCGTGTCGCCGTACGGGGCGAGGTTGTCGATGACGACGTCGGCGACCTCACTGAGGCGCTTGCCGCTCGGGTGCTTCGGCGTGACGCGCGTCGTGTGCTCGAGGCTGGTGACCGCGATGACAGGGTTGCCGTTCTCCTTCGCTTTGAGGGCCGTGCCGACGATGGACCCGTTGACCCCGGAGTTCGAGGCGATCACGAAGACGTCGTCGGGCCCCGGGCCGGAGATCTCCCAGAGCTCGTCGACGATGGAGGGATCGCGCTCGAGCGTCGGGTCGGTCAGGATCGCCACGTCCTGGCTGCCGAACAGCGCGACGTCGCGCAGGGCGATGTTGTTGGTCGGGATCAGCCCTCCGGCGCGGCCGGCGATCTCCATCGCGAACGCCTGCGAGTGGCCGGTGCCGAACGCCTGGACGATGCCCCCGGCCTGCAAGGACGCGGTGATCAGGTCGACCGCGGGGTCGAGCGCGCCCTCCTCGGCGAGCGTCGCGAGCCGGTCGAGCCGGCTGGTGGTCTCGCGCAGGAACTGGGTGGTGGTGTCAGACATGCGGCTCGCTTCCTGAGCTGTCGGAGGGTGTGCCGAGGGTGGCGGGGCGGGGCCGCGAGCGTACGGAGCGGCGGTGCGGGAGGACGGCCATCGCGGAGGCGGCCAGCTTGGTCGTGGTGCGCGCGAAGTCCTGCTGCGCGATGAGCAGGTAGAGGAGGTCCAGCACGAAGAGCTGGGAGTGCTTCGCGGAGAGGTCGTCGGGCTGCAGGTACTGCTCCGGGGCAGCCGCGAGCACGTGCTCCCGGGAGACCGCGGCCAGCGGGGAGTCGGCGCTGTTGGTCAGCGCGACCGTGAATGCACCCGAGGAGCTGGCCTGCGCCAGCATCTGGATCGTCTCGCGGGTGCGACCCGTGTTGGAGATGCCGATGGCGACGCTGCTCTCGTCCTGGATCGATGCGCTCGCCAGGCCGGCGTGGACCTCGGACCAGGCGTGGGCGTCGATGCCGATGCGGTACAGGCGGGACTGCAGCTCGTCCGCCATGAAGCCGCTGCCGCCGATGCCGTAGATGTCGAGGTGCCGGCAGGTCGCGACCGCGCTCGCGATGCGGTCGATCTGCTCGAGGTCGACGGAGCTCGCGGTCGCCTGCACGGAGCGCGTGTGGGCGTGCAGCAGCGAGTGGAGGATGTCGTGGGAGGAGTCCTCCGGGTCGAACGCCCGACCGATGTCGGTGTGCCACGAGGCATGGACGTCGCCTCGGCCGACGTCGGCGGCGACCCCGACCCGCAGGGGGACGTAGCCGGAGTAGCCGATGAGCCGGCAGAACCGCGTGACCGTGGCGGGGGACGTGCCGGCGCGGGACGCGAGCTCGGTGATGGAGAGCTCGAGCGGTGCGGTCGGGTGCTCGAGCAGGAGTGCGGCGATCTTGCCCATGGCGCTCGACATCTGCGGGCGTCTAGCCTGGATCCGCTCGGCCACTCCCAGCGCGCTCGGAGTCGACGCCACGGCGTCGATCAGATCGTCCATGCGCACTCCGTGAAAATTGATCTCAGAGACTTGGAAATTCGTTGAAAACTATTCCCATCACGTGCATGTGGTCAAGATCACTCGCAGTATCGGATCGGTAACGATGTCTGTCGTCCTCGCCGTCGATGCTGGAGGGACCTCGACCCGCGCCCTCGTGGTGGACCTGTCGGGCCGATCGTTGGGCTACGGCCGGGCCGGGGGCGGCAACCCGCTCTCGTCCGGACCGGCGACCGCCGCGGAGTCGCTCGGCACGGCGGTCCGCGGCGCGATCGGACAGGCGGGCACCGATCCCTCGACGATCGCGTCCACGACCATCGCCATGGCCGGGGCGTCGACCCACCTGGCCGCCGACGACCCTCGCAACCGTGTGATCGCGGACGCCCTCATCGGGTGCGGCGTCGACGCGGCCTTCGGTCTCCGCTCCGACCTGCTCGCGATGTTCTGCGCCGGGACACCTGCGCTCGACGGCTACGCGATGGTCGCCGGGACCGGAGCTGCTGCCGTCCGGGTGCGTGCCGGCGAGGTCGAGCACGTCGTCGACGGCATGGGTTGGCTGCTCGGCGACGCCGGGTCAGGGTTCTGGATCGGCCACGCGGTCACCCGGGCCGTCGTCGCCGACATCGACGGCCGCGGCCCCGCGACGCCGATGACGCCGGCACTGCTCGAGATGCTCGACCTGTCCTCCGGCGCCACACCGCCGTCCGGTCCGCGACCGGAGGCCCTGCACCGGCTCGTGGAGGTCCTGTACGAGATGCGCCCCGTCCGTCTCGCGCAGTTCGCGCCGCTCGCCTTCGCGTACCCGGCGGACCCGGTCGCACGTGGCGTCGTCGACGCAGCGACGACCGCCCTGACCGCGACGATCAACGCCGCGATCGACCCTGACGTCGACGGCCCGCTCGTGCTGGGCGGGAGCGTGCTGCTCCGGCAGGAGGTCGCGTCCAGCGCCGTGGAGAGGGCCTGGCGCACGGGAGGGCGTACGGGTCCGGTGCGCCTGGTCGAGGAGGGAACCGCGGGCGCGGCCGTCCTCGCGCTCCGCGACGGCGGCACGACGGTCGACGACGAGGTCTTCGACCGGGTCGCGAGCAGCCTCGCCGCCCTACGCTGAGGCGGCCCCTCCCGCTGGCAGCGGCTTGCGGAACGCGACAAAGGTCCGGCCCGGCTCAGCGCCGACGGTGCGGGCGTAGAAGTCGACCGGGCCGACCCAGGCGATCTCGCACGTGGTGCGCCCTGCATCGAGGTAGTCGGCCAGGCACGCACGCAGCAGCGCCGCGCCGACGCCACGACCTCTCGCCCCGGGAGAGGATCCCATCGGCCCGAACCAGCCCGCGCGGTTGGTGTCGTACGCGGCGAAGCCGAGGTACTCGCCGTCCTCCCGCGAGACGAAGCAGCTGACCGGCTCGCGCTGCAGCGCCGTCCTCACCTCCGCGGCCCACGTCTCGCCCCAGGTGGACCGCATCCACGCCTCGAACGCCGGCCACTCCTCCGGCGTCAACCGGTGCATCGGCAGGCTCGGCGGGGCGGTGCGGCGTACGAGGTCCTGGTGGGCTACGAGGTCGACGTCGAGGTTGGGAGCGGGCTCCGTGCCCGGATCGGCGTACCCGCAGGCGGCGAAGAAGGCGAGAGTGTCGGCGTCGGCGGTGTCGACTCCCGGCCACCAGTACGCCGGCACGCTGCCGCCGGCCTGGATGGTGGTCGCCCCCCGGGCTGCCGTCGCAGCCTCGAGCGCAGCCAGGAGGTCACGCCCCAGGCCCGCGCGCCGGTGACCGTCGGCGACGACGACCGCCGTCACGTACGCCCGCTGTTCGCCGTCTCGCTCCGCGACCTTGCCGAAGGCAGCGCCGACGAGCCCGTCGTCCTCGGCGACGAACGCTGGGGCGTGCTCCTCCGGGTCGCCCCACAGGACGTGGCGCAGTCCGTCGGCATCGTCGCCGGAGTCGTGGGGCAGCCCGCGGCGCAGCAGCTCGAGGACGTCGGCGCTGTCGTCCGGGGCGATCGGTCGGACGACGGTCATGACAGTCGCCCCACCGCGGGAGCACCGAGCTGGTCGCGCAGCGACCGGCGCAGCGTCCCGAAGCCGACGCTCCCGATCGAGAGCGCCCGACGGTGGAACTCCTTGAGGTCTGCCTCGTCGCCCCCGTTCGCCCCGACCCAGTCGTCACGCAGCTGCTCCCACAGCCGCTGCCCGACCTTGTACGACGGCGCCTGGCCCGGCCAGCCGAGATAGCGGTCGACCTCGAAACGGGTGAACGCCTCGTCCATGTTGACGTGCTGGAGCATGAACGGCAGCGCGTCGTCACCGGTCCAGGGCCCGGAACCGTCGGGCTTCGGCAGGCCGAGATGCACACCGAGGTCAACGACGACCCGCGCCGCGCGCAGCCGCTGCCCGTCGAGCATCCCGAGCCGGTCCGCGGGGTCGTCGAGGTAGCCGAGATCCGCCATCAACCGCTCGGCGTACAGCGCCCAGCCCTCGCCGTGGCCCGAGTTCCAGGACAGTCGTCGCCAGCCGTTGAGGTGCGCGCTGTTGTACGTCGCGAGGCCGACCTGGAGGTGATGTCCGGGCACGCCCTCGTGGTAGACGGTCGTGAGCTCACGCCAGGTATCGAACTCGGTGACGCCTTCGGGGACCGCCCACCACATGCGCCCCGGCCTGGAGAAGTCGTCGGTCGGTCCGGTGTAGTAGATGCCGCCGTCGTGCGTCGGCGCGATCATGCACTCCAGCGTCCGCACGGGTTCGGGGATGTCGAAGTGGGTCGCGCCGAGCTCGCGGACGACGCGGTCGCTCGCCGCCTGCATCCACTCGCGGAGCGCGTCGGTGCCGTGCAGGCGGCGCGACTCGTCGGCCTCGAGGTAGGCGACCGCCTCGGCGACGCTGGCGCCCGGGAACACCCGGTCAGCGACCGCCTCCTGCTCGGCGACCATCCGGGCCAGCTCCTCCAGGCCCCACGCGTACGTCTCGTCGAGGTCGATCTCCACGCCGACGAAGCCGCGTGACGCCAGCGCGTACCGTTCACGGCCCACCCCGTCGGTGGTCGGTGCGACCGGGGTGAGCTCGGCGCTGAGGAAGAGGGCGAGCGCCTCGTACGCCGCTGCTGCCGCCTGCGCCCCGCGTTCGAGGTCTCCGCGCAGCGACTCCGGAGCCGACGGTGAGGCGGCCAGCCGGGCGAAGAACCCGTCGGCGGCCGCGTGCGCCCGCGCCTGACCTGCGACCTCGCGGGCCTGCCGCACCGCGGGCACGGTGCCGGCGGCCATCCCCGCGCGCAGCGACTCGACGTATCCGCCGACGGCGTCCGGCACGTTCGCCAAACGCGCCGCGATGTGCGCCCAGTCGGTCTCGGACTCGTTCGGCATGAGGTCGAAGACGTCGCGGATGCTCTGCGCGGGGGACGCGATGACGTTGAGGTCGCGCGTCCACTCGCCGGCGTCGTACCGCTCCACCTCCAGCTCGAGGGTGCGGACGAGCTCGTCGCGGGTGATCATGTCGGTCGCGTCCGCCACGTCCGCCGTACGCACCCGCGCCAGCATCCGTCGTACGGCGTCGGCATGGGCCTGCGCCCCGTCGGGCGAGAAGTCGGTGTAGTCGCCCTCGCGTCCGGGGATCCCTCGTGAGACGTGCAGCTCGGGGTTGAGGTCCATGAGCTCGCCGAGCCACTCCTCGGCCAGGGCGTCGAGCGGGGTCGGGGTCCGAGAGGCATCGATCATGCGCACGACCTTACGACCGGTGATCACGAGCTCGTGGACCGATGTCCGCAGACCCCCTCAGAAGCGCCGGGGATGTGGGACGATCCCGCCCATGGAGGAGTGGCGGATGGACCACGCGGGCCGGCTCTGGGCCGTCGGCGGCGTGGTGCTGATCGCTGTCCTGACGCTGATCGCCGTCGGCGACCCTGCTGTGGAGCGACCGCGCGGGCCCCGGGCGGACTCCGGACCTGTCAGTGCGGTGGCGTCGGTCAAGACGGCGATCCCTGCGCTCCAGGCAGCCGACGCCTCCCAGGGGCGGTTCCCCGACGTCTCCCCCGCACAGCGCCGTGCGCTTGCCCTGACGCGGATCGAGTCGGGCGCCCTGCGTGAGGAACTCGCCGACATCTGGATCGCGTCCGCGGTCGACGAGAACGTCGAAGGGTGGGAGGACGGCCTCCGCACCTTCGTCGGCATGCCGGACGACAACCCGTACACCGACAACGCGTTCACGGTCACGCGTTGGCAGGGCGTCCACGTCCGTGGCGACCGGGCGACCGCGCTCTTCTGGGGCCACGCCGGCTACGAGGGCGTCAACGGCGAGTGGGCGTACGACCGGGACGCGCAGTACGAGGTCACGCTCCGGCGGGTCGAAGGCGACGGGTCGGCGTTCGACGGCTGGAGGCTGGACGAGGTCGCGGTGCCGTGGCAGCCGGCGCCCTGACAACCGAAACTATGCGATCCATAGTTTCACTTATTGCACTATCCGATAGCATGGGGAGATGCTGGTTTCGGATGAAGGAGTCGACGTGACGGTCCAGCGCGACGCCGGCGAGTCGACGTGGCCCGGCGCTCGCCACGAGCAACGAGCCTGGACGACGAACCCCGATCTGCACGGCCCCTCGGGCCGGCGGCCCGGGCACGCCGACCGTGTCCTCACCGAGATCACGGTCGAGGTCCCTCCGCACATCGCCGACCACGCCGTCCGTCTGTCGGCCGACACCCGGGCAGTCTGCGAGGAGGCCGCCCAGCAGATCATCGCCCTCGACGCCGGCCCCGGCCGCTACCTCTCCTCGCTGGCCGAGTTCCTCACACGCAGCGAGTCGGTCGCCTCGTCACGGATCGAGCGCGTCTACGCCGACATGGACGACCTCGCTCGAGCCAGCGTCGGCGACGACGCCTCCGACGCCGCCGTCCGTACGATCGCCGCGACCCGAGCGCTGCGGGAGCTGACCGACGGGTCCGACGGTGGCGCCCCGCTCACCGAGGCAGCGATCCTGGAGGCCCACTCGGTGCTGCTCGCCGGAGACCTGCTCGAGGGACGCTCGGCGGGGTCGTACCGGACCCAGCAGAACTGGATCGGCGGCAGCGACTTCTCGCCGCGTGACGCCGTGCACGTCCCGCCACCGCCGGGTCTGGTCGGCGCACTCATGGGCGACCTCGTCCGCCTCGCGAACCGCGAGGACGTCCCGGCGGTCGCCCTCGCCGCGATCGTCCACGGCCAGTTCGAGGCGATCCACCCGTTCAACGACGGCAACGGCAGGATCGGCCGCGGGCTGATCAGCGCCGTGCTCCGTCGCCGGGGCACGACGCGGAGGGTCGTGATCCCGGTGGCAGCCGTGATGCTCGCCGACGTCGACACCTACTTCGGCCGCCTCGCCGACTACCGGGCCGGAGACGCGGACGCGCTGGTCGACTACGTCGCACGGTCCGCGATCACCGCCGCCGAAGCAGCCGAGGAGTCGGCGACGCGTCTCGCGGAGCTCTCGGCGCGTTGGGACGCGCAGGTGTCGGCGCGGCGAGGGTCCGCGGCTCGTACGCTGCTCGCTGGACTGCTCGACCAGCCGATCCTCGACATCGCTGCCATCGAGGCTGTCACCGGAGTCTCGCGGCCCCGGGCATACGACGCGATCGCCGCGCTGACGGACGCCGACGTCGTCCACGAGATCACCGGGCACGGCCGCAACCGGATCTGGGTCGTGAGCGACGTGATGGACGAGCTCAGCGCGCTTGAGGGACGGATCGGCTCACGGGCCAGGCCGTCGTCACGCTGGCGGTGACGCGTCTGTGGCCTGCGCGTCGCCACGGCGCAGGAGGTAGACGTCCATGACCCAGCCGGCCGCAGTGCGTGCCGACGCGCGGGCGTGCTCGATCGCGGACAGCACCGCGCCGAGCCTGCCCTCGACCAGCGCCTCGTAGGGCGTGCCGAGGTTCGCACCCCACCAGATGTGCCACGCGTCGCCGTCGAGCTCGCGCAGGTCGTCGAGCGAGCGGTTGAGCATGACCACGACATTCTTCTGACCCTGCGCGACTGCCTCGCGCAGGCGGCGTCCGGTCGTGACGTGGATCGGCTGCCCGACCTCGTGGAGCACGATCGCGTGCCGGGCGGCGAGGAGCTGGATGCTCGAGACGCCCGGGACCACCCGGAGCTCGAACCGGAGGATCTCCCCGACTCGACGCAGGATCCGGACCAACGAGTCGTAGAACGCCGGGTCGCCCCACACGAGGAACCCGACGTCGCCAGGGTTCTCGCGGAGGACGTCGGCGTACGCCCCCGCGCGCGCCTCGTGCCAGTCGGCGACGACGCCCTCGTACCCGGCGGTCGTCGCCGTTCTGTCGGGCGACCGGTCGCGCTCGGGGTCCTCCACGAGCACCAGCCGCGGCTCGCCGTCGACGTGCTGCGCGAGGATCGCCTCTCGAGTGCGGACGAGCGGGTCGTCCTCGCCGCCGCTGCTCTTCTCGGAGACGACGAAGTAGTCCACGGCGTTCATCGCCCGGACCGCCTCGATCGTCACCTGGTCAGGATCGCCCGGCCCGACGCCGATGAGGACGACCTGCCGGGTTTCGACTCGCTGCGCTCGCTCAACCACCGAGGGTTCGCTCATGCGTCGTCCTCCAGGTCTCCCTCGACCTCGAGGTAGACGTCCCGCATCGCGTCCAGGACCTCCGCGTCCGGCTCGGTCCACAGCCCGCGCTCGACGGCCTCGTGGAGACGCTCGACGATCCCGCGCAGCGCCCACGGGTTCGCCTCGCGCATGAACGCCTGGTTCTGCTCGTCGAGGACGTACTCCTTGGCCAACCGGTCGTACATCCAGTCGTGCACCACACCCGTGGTGGCGTCGAAGCCGAACAGGTAGTCGACGGTCGCCGCGAGCTCGAACGCGCCCTTGTAGCCGTGGCGCTGCATCGCCCCGATCCAGCGCGGGTTGACCACGCGGGAGCGGAACACGCGGTTCGTCTCCTCCTGCAGCGTGCGGGTGCGCACGGCGTCGGGACTGGTGGAGTCGCCGACGTACGCCAACGGGGCGGCGCCGGTCAGCGCACGGACCGTCGCGACCATGCCGCCGTGGTACTGGAAGTAGTCGTCGGAGTCCGCGATGTCGTGCTCGCGGGTGTCGACGTTCTTGGCGGCGACCTTGATGCGCCGGTAGTTCGTACGCATGTCGTCCGCCGCCGAGACGCCGTCGAGCCCTCGCCCGTACGCGAAGCCGCCCCACGCCGTGTAGACCTCGGCGAGGTCGGCGTCGTCGCGCCACGTCCCGGACTCCACGACCTGGAGGATCCCTGCGCCGTACGACCCCGGCTTGCTGCCGAAGATGCGAGTCGTGGCGCGCCGCTCGTCGCCGTGCTCGGCGAGATCCGCCTGCGCGTGGGCCCGGACGTAGTTGCGGTCGGCGGGCTCGTCGAGCGCGGCCACCATCCGTACGGCGTCGTCGAGCATCGCCACCACGTGCGGGAAGGCGTCACGGAAGAAGCCCGAGATGCGTACGGTCACGTCGATGCGCGGGCGGCCGAGCTCCTCGAGCGGGACGACCGCCAGCTCGCGCACGCGGCGCGACGCCTCGTCCCACTCGGGGCGGACGCCGAGCAGCGCGAGCACTTCCGCGACGTCGTCGCCGGACGTGCGCATCGCCGACGTGCCCCAGACCGACAGACCGACGGACTGCGGGTAGGCGCCGGTGTCGTCCAGGTAGCGGGCCAGCAGGGAGTCCGCCATGGCCAGCCCCGTGTCGTACGCGAACCGGCTCGGAACCGCCTTGGGGTCGACGGTGTAGAAGTTGCGTCCGGTCGGGAGGACGTTGACGAGGCCGCGCAGCGGCGAGCCCGACGGTCCGGCCGGGACGTACCCGCCGTCGAGCGCGTGCAGGATCGCGCCGAGCTCGTCGGTGGTGCGGGCGAGCCGGGGCACGACCTGCGTCGCCGCGAACTCCAGGACGCGGACGACGTCGGGCTCAAGGTGGAGCCGCGCAGCCGCTGCCGGGTCCCAGCCCGCCGCCTCCATCGCCTCGACCAGCGACCGTGCCTGCTGCTCGATCTCGTCGACGGCCGCGAGGTCGGACGCGTCCTCCTTCAACCCGAGCGCCGCCCGCAGTCCGGGCACCGATGCGGCCTCGCCGCCCCACACCTGGCTCGCCCGCAGGATCGCGAGCACGAGGTCCACCCGCACCTGGCCCTCCGGCGCCTGACCGAGGACGTGCAGCCCGTCACGGATCTGCACGTCCTTGATCTCGCAGAGCCACCCGTCGACGTGCAGGAGGAAGTCGTCGAACTCCTCGTCGTCGGGCCGGTCGTCAAGCCCGAGGTCGCGGTGCATCTCGGCGGCGTGCATCAGCGTCCAGATCTCGGCGCGGACTGCGGGCAGCTTCGCCGGGTCCATCGCTGCGATGTTGGCGTGCTCGTCGAGGAGCTGCTCGAGCCGGGCGATGTCGCCGTACGACTCGGCGCGCGCCATCGGCGGGATCAGGTGGTCGACGATCGTCGCGTGCGCCCGCCGCTTCGCCTGCGCACCCTCGCCGGGGTCGTTCACGAGGAACGGGTAGATCAGCGGCATGCTCCCGATCGCGGCGTCGCTGCCGCAGGCCGCGGAGAGAGCGGCGTTCTTGCCGGGCAGCCACTCCATCGAGCCGTGCTTGCCGAGGTGGACGACCGCATGGGCACCGAACCCGCCGACGTCCTGCTGAGCCTCGAGCCACCGGTAGGCGGCGAGGTAGTGGTGCGACGGCGCGAGGTCGGGGTCGTGGTAGATCGCGACCGGGTTCTCGCCGAAGCCGCGCGGCGGCTGGATGAGGAGGACGACGTTGCCGGCCTGGAGCGTCGCGAGCACGATCTCGTCGTCACCGTTGACGAACAGCGTCCCTGGCGCCGGGCCCCACGCCTCGGTCACGCCGGCACGCAGCGCGGGGTCGAGAGCGGCGAACCACTCCGCGTACCGCGCTGCCGGGATCCGGACGTGGCTCTCGGTGAGCTGCGCCTCGGTGAGCCACTCCTCGTCCTGGCCGCCCGCGGCGATGAGGGCGTGGATGAGGGCGTTGCCGGCGGCGGTGTCATCAGGTTGATCAGCGTCAGGTTGATCAGCGTCAGCGAGGTCGAGCCCCGGGATGGCACCCGGCGCGCCCAGGTCGTACCCCGCGTCCCGCATCCGGCGCAGAAGCCGGATCGTCGAGACCGGGGTGTCGAGGCCGACGGCGTTGCCGACGCGGCTGTGCTTGGTCGGGTACGCGGAGAGCATCAGCGCGACCTTCTTCTGCGCGTTCGGGATCCGCCGCAGGCGTGCGTGGGCGACCGCGATGCCGGCGACCCGGGCGCACCGCTCGGGGTCGGCGGCGTACCTCGGCAGGCCGTCCCGGTCGATCTCCTTGAACGAGAACGGGACCGTGATGATCCGGCCGTCGAACTCGGGGATCGCGATCTGGTTCGCCGAGTCGAGCGGAGTGACGCCGTCGTCGCTCGCCTCCCAGTCCTCACGGCTGGAGGTCAGGCAGAGGCCCTGCAGGATCGGGATGTCGAGGGCGGACATGCGCGCCACGTCCCACGCCTCGTCGTCGCCGCCCGCGCTCGCCGTACCCGGCTTCGTGCCGCCTGCCGCGAGGACGGTGACGATCAGCGCGTCGAGGGTGCCGAGGGCCTCGTACAGGGTGTCCGGCGCCGAGCGCAGCGAGCTGCTGAAGATCGGGACCCCGACGGCCTCGCCGGTGGCGTCGATCGCGTCGGCGAGCGCGTGCGCGAAGCCGCTGTTGCCGCTCGCCTCGTGCGCGCGGTAGAACAACACGCCCACCTTGAGGTGGCTGCCTTCGGCTCTGGCTTGGCGGGGGCCTCTCGATCCGCGCTCGGCGAACCCCCACGCCGGCACCTCCACCGGCGCGTCGAACCCCTCCCCCGTCAGCAGCACCGTGTCCGAGAGGAACGCGTGCAGCTGCGCGAGGTTCACCGGGCCGCCCTCGGCGAGGTAGCGGTGCGCCTCCGCCGCCGTACCCATCGGCACGGTCGAGAGCTCCATCAGCTCGGCGCTCGGCTGCTGCTCGCCACCGAGGACGATGAGCGGCAGGTCGCTGGCACGGTACGGCGCGAGCCACGTGTCGAGCTCCAGAGGCGATCCGAGGAACCTCACGACGACGAGGTCGGCGCCGTCGAGCGGCAGCGGATAGCTGAGCCGCGTCGGGTTGGCGTACGCGTAGTCGGCTCCGCTGGCGCGCGCGGACAGGAGGTCGGTGTCTGAGGTGGACAGCAGGACGATGCGCGGCATCGGAGGCTCCTCCTCGGGGTTCTCGCCCCGTCGGGTCGGACCTGCCGCGGTCAGTGTCTGGCTGTGCCGAGCACGTCGGCGTCACAGTGGCGGAACCGCCCCGGATTCGCACCGGGTTCCTGGAGCCGCAGCAGGATGTGTGGCACGAGCGTACGGGACGGCCGGCCGCGTCCACCAAGCGCGCCGTGCCAGTGGTGAGCGCATGTCGTACGGCGGGCTCACCACCGGGTACGGGGCTCACGGGGGTTGTCCACAACCCTTCCGACGCCTGTCTCCCGAACCGGGCAAGGTTGTCGCTCATGCATCGGTGAGAGAGACGTGCACGGATCAAAGGGGGCTTCGTCACGCGTGTGGACGCCCTCGAGTGCGGCTATGGCGACCACGACCTGCGCGACGCGCTCAGGTCCGGCAGCTGGGTGTCGGTCCGCCGCGGGGTCTACGCACCCCGCGAGACGTACGCCCGTTTGACACCGCGCGAACGACATCTGCTGCTCTTGCGTACGGTCCTCGCCGAGAAGGGGCCAGGCTGGTTCGCTACGCATGACTCTGCTGTCGTCGCGCACGAGCTCGGCGACTACGGGCTCGGGACGTACGAGCTCGACCTCACCGTCGCCCACGTCGCTCGCACCGGCGGCGCCACGAGCCGCCGCACCGCGTCGTTCCAGACCCACCGCGCCGCCGTTGATCCTGCTACGACGACAAACGCTGCAGGGCTGCCATCTGTCGAGGCCGCCCGTGCGGTTGTGGCAACCATGACGAAGCTCTCCCTCGACGCTGCAACGGTCCTCGCATCGACCTGGCTTGCCCGGCAACGTCGCACAGCACGCGAGTCCGGGCGGTCGGAGGAGTTCGACGAGGAGGACGCGCGGGCACGTCTGCGAGCGTTGCTCGACGACGGCGGCGCACGACCGGGCACGCGCGTCGCGCGGGATGCCATCGACGTCGCGGACGCTCGATGCGAGAGCGTCGGCGAGGTCCGGTTCCTCGTCCTGTGCTGGGAGCACGGCCTGCCGCGCCCGGAGACGCAGATCGAGGTCGCGATCCCGGGTGGGCGCGCGGAGGTGGACTTCATGTGGCGCAACGTCGGCATGATCGTCGAGTTCGACGGGATGCTGAAGTACGAGGACGACACCGGGCCGGAGGGTCGCAAGGCCAAGGACAATGTCATCGCCGAGAAGCGGCGCGAGCGAGCCCTGCGCGAACTCGGCTGGCACGTGGTGCGGGTGACGTGGGCGGACCTCGCTCCGGCGAATCGTGAGCGGACCGCCGCATACCTGCGCCGCGAGCTCGAGCGGGCGGCGAAGATGCGGGCGCGACAACGGTGAGCGCGCACCACCGGTGGTGAGCCCGCTCCACAACACGCGCTCACCACCGGCGTACGGGGCTCACCTGTCGGGTCAGCGGGTCGCGGGCTCGAGTACGCAGTCACCGCAGTAGCCGCCGCCCGGCACGCGGTAGTAGAGGCAGCACGACCGCCGTACGAACCGACCTCGTACGACGTCGCCAGTGCCGTCGAACGGCGCGCGGGCGAGCGCGGCGACGGCGTACGAGGCGGCGGCCGGCACGAGGTCGGGGCGCGTCGTACGAAGGGCAGCGACCGCACCGAACAGCGCCGACGTCGCGTTTCCCCACAGGACGGTCTCCGAGAGAGCGAAACCAGCGGCGAACCGGTCGACGAGCGCGGTGAGCGTCTGGAAGGACGACTCTCGCTCGGGTCCAGGACGAGCGATCGAGGCTCCGCCGTCGACCGCGAGCGGCCAGGGTCCCGTCTCGAACGGGTGCCACCACGTCGTGTCGAGCGTCAGCGGCGGCAACCGTACGCCGAGCGACGCCGCCCCGACGACCGGCGAGAGCAGCCGCGCGAACAGTCCCAACGACACCGTCGAGGCCGCGACCCGTTCTTCGACGTCAGCACCGGCGAGCCGGGACAGGAAATCCCGCGTGTATGCGACGCGCTCCTCCAGCGGCCCCGGCTCCACCAGGTCCGCGAGCGGACGCCACCCTGCACCAGCGGCGCCGTCGGGCAGTGTGTCGAGCGCGAAGTACGGCCCGAGGACGGACAACGCATCGTACGGACCGCTCACCCGAACGCCTCCACGCTCGCCTCGGCATCAGCGGTGCCTGCCCGCGCGACGATTGCGCACAGCAAGCCTCCGAGCGCCGCCCCGATCGCGTAGCGCAGCAGGTCGGGCGCCCAGAACGTCGTCCCCAGCACGAGGCGTACGGCCGGCACACGTTCCGCCAGCGCAACCGGAACTCCAGTGAGCTGGAACAGCTCGATGACCACGCACACCGCAAAGCCGACGACGCCGGCGGCAGGAGGGGACGTACGCGGGCGGACGGCCACGACGAGCAGGACGACGAGCGTCGCGTAGAGCGCATCCCCGACCGGCCCGGCGACCGGGGCGGGGAGAGCGGCCCGTGCCCCAAGGCCCGCGACGACCACACCGGCAGCGCCGAGGACAGTCAGGGTTCGAGGGCTCATCGAGACGAGATGTTAGGTTCTCCGTGCCAGTCGTACCCACCTTGGGTCAGGGAATCCGGTGTGAATCCGGAGCTGACGCGCAGCGGTGAGGGTGACGGGCGCGGCACGTTGCCACTGGGGCCCCTCCTGCGGATGGGTCCTGGGAAGGCGCCGCGTCCGGAGGATCCCGAGTCCGAAGACCTGCTGGCCCTCCCGGCGATCGCCGAGAGGTCACCGCCGGATCCCGCGCCATGGGTCCCTGACCTCGAGAGACACCCGTGACGACCTCCCGCTCCACAGGCCCTCGTTCGTACGGCGACCGGTGCCCCGGCGTCCTCCGGCCGTGGCTCGCCGACGACGGCGCGATCGTCCGGGTCCGGGTGCCCGGCGGCACGGTCCGTACGGCGTCGCTGAACGCCCTGCTCGACGTGGCCGAGCGATGGGGTGATGGAACGGTCCTCCTGACCTCGCGCGCCAACCTCCAGCTGCGCGGGCTGCCGTCCCGCGACGGAGAAGTCGCCGCCGAGGTCGTGGCGGCGATCGAAGCCGCCGGTCTGCTGCCGAGCTGGACCCACGAGCGCGTCCGCAACGTGGTGGCGTCGCCGTTGACGGGTCGGCTCGGTGGGCTGGCCGACCTACGGCCGGTGGTCCGTGCCCTCGACGCCGCGCTCCTCGGCGATCCCGCGCTCGCTGCGCTGCCCGGCAGGTTCCTCTTCGTGCTCGACGACGGGCGCGGGGACGTCGACGACCGCCCGCTCGACCTCGGTCTGCGCGCGGTCGACGCGGACCGCGGGCAGCTCAGGGCCGGCTCCGACGTCTGGGGCCCGCTCGTCGAGCTGGACGAGGCCGCCGACGCGATCGCCGCCCTCGCGCACACCTTCCTCGAGCGCCGCGGCGAGGGTGACTCCGCGTGGTGGCACGTCGACGAGCTGCACCGCGCCGGAGGGCAGCTCCTCGAACCGTGGCCGCGCGAGGCGGCGCACGGGACGACCAAACCACCTCCGCACGGGCTCCTCGCACAGGACGACGGACGGTCCGCGCAGCACGTGGAGGTCCCGGACGGACTGCTGTCCCGCGACCTGCTCCGGACGCTCGGAGCCACCGGTGCGCACTCGCTCGTGGTCACCCCGTGGCGCAGCATCCTCGCCGTCGACCTGGAGGAACGATGACTGTCTCCCCACCGACCCGCCGCTACCCGTACGAGGGCACCGGCGCCGCGATCTACGCCGACTCGTTCGCGACGATCCGCAGCGAGAGCGACCTCACGCACCTGACGGCGGACGCGGAGAAGGTGGCCGTGCGCATGATCCACGCGTGCGGCCAGACCGATCTCGCGCGCGACCTCGCGATCCATCCCGACCTCGTGGCGGCAGCCCGTACCGCGTTGGAGTCCGGAGCGCCGATCCTCGTCGACGCCCACATGGTCGCGTCGGGCGTCACGCGTGCGCGGCTGCGATGCGACAACGACGTGCTCTGCACGCTGCGCGATCCGGGGGTGCCGGAGCTCGCGGCTGCGTGGGGTACGACGCGGTCGGCAGCGGCGGTGTCGCTGTGGGGCGACCGGCTCGAGGGCGCCGTCGTCGCGATCGGCAACGCGCCCACCGCGCTGTTCCACCTGCTCGAGATGCTCGTCGACGGCGCGCCGCGCCCCGCCGCGATCGTCGGCGTCCCGGTCGGGTTCGTGGGAGCGGCCGAGTCGAAGGAGGCGCTGGTCGCGTTCGCGGAGGACCACGGCATCGACGTGCCGTACCTCGTCGTGCGTGGGCGCCGCGGCGGCTCCGCGATGGCCGCGTCGGCGATCAACGCCCTGGCCCAGGAGCGCGAGTGAGCGCGCCAGGCGGTCGGCTGTACGGCGTCGGGCTCGGACCAGGCGACCCGGAGCTGGTGACGCTCAAGGCAGCGCGTCTCGTCGGCGCCGCGGACGTGGTCGCCTACCACCAGGGCGTCGGGAAGCGCTCGAACGCGCGCCGGATCGCCGACGGGCTCATCACGCCCGGCACGGTCGAGGAGGTCCTTCAGTATCCGGTGACGACCGGCACGACAGACCATCCCGGCGGGTACGCGGGCGCGATGGCCGACTTCTACGCCGACTGCGCCGCGCGGGTCGCCACGCACCTCGACGCGGGGCGGGACGTCGTCGTGCTGGCCGAGGGCGACCCGCTCTTCTACGGCTCCTTCATGTACCTGCACGACCGGCTGTCCGGCGCGTACGAGACCGAGATCGTCCCAGGGGTGCCGGCGTTCGCGGCGGCGAGCGCGGCGGCGGCGACCCCTCTCGTACGCCAGACCGACGTGCTCACCGTCCTGCCCGGCACGCTCCCCGAGGCCGAGCTCGCGCGACGCCTCGCCGACACCGACGGCGCGATCATCATGAAGCTCGGGCGCCGGTTCCCTGCGGTGCGCTCGGCGCTCGCGCAGGCGGGGCGGCTCGACGGTGCCGTGTACGTCGAGCGGGCGTCGATGACCGAGCAGCGGTGGCTGCCGGTCGCTGACGTCGACGCGACCACCGTCCCGTACTTCTCGCTGATCGTGGTGCCCGGTGACACGCGCGACGGTGTGCGGCGCTACGAAGCGTCAACCACCCCGGAGCCACCTGCCGCGGGCGCGGCGGAGCTGCTCGTCATCGGGCTCGGACCCGGACCCGACGCGTGGCTGACCTCCGAGGTGTCGGCGGCGCTGGCCGAGGTCGACCACGTCGTCGGGTACGCGCCGTACGTCAACCGCGTCCCGCAGCGCGAGGGCCTGCGGAGACACGCATCCGGCAACACCGTCGAGGTGGACCGCGCCCGGTTCGCGCTCGACCTCGCGGTGAAGGGTGAGCGGGTGGCGGTCGTCTCGGGCGGCGATGCGGGCGTGTTCGGGATGGCGTCGGCGGTGTTCGAGGCGGCCGAGGACCCCGTGTACGACGAGGTGCGGGTCCGAGTCCTGCCCGGCGTGAGCGCGGTCCAGGCCGTGGCTGCCCGCGCGGGTGCGCCGGTGGGTGCCGACTTCGCGGTGATGAGCCTGTCCGACCGGCTCAAGCCCTGGTCCGTGGTCGAGCAACGGCTGCGCGCCGTCGCACAGGCGGATCTGGTGCTCGCCGTCTACAACCCGGCGTCGCGGTCACGGCGCGAGCAGGTGGCACGGATGCGCGAGGTGCTGCTGGAGCACAAGGACGCCGCGACCGTGGTCGTCGTCGGGCGCGACGTCGGCCGTTCCGAGGAGTCGCTGACCGTCACCACGCTCGGCGCGCTCGACCCGGGCACGATCGACATGAAGTGCCTGCTGATCGTCGGCGCGACCTCGACCCGGGTCACCCGCGGGCGCGCGTGGACACCGCGGTACGTCGAGGGCTGAGCGTCACTCGGGCACGCGCAGCAGCGTGACCGCGAAGTCGGCCGAGTCGTCGTACGGCACCAGGTCCCACGTCGCGAAGCGCTGTTCGAGCACGAGTCCGACCGCGGCCACGTCCGCGTCGAGGGCAGCCACCCTGTACGCCCAGTCGGTGCGGAAGCCGAGCACGATCCGCCCACCGGGCCGCACGTGCACACGGAGGCGCTCCAGCACGGCTCGCTCGGACCCGGGCGCGAGGAACACCATGACGTTCCCGGCGGAGACGGCGAGGTCGAACGGCTCGCCTGGGAGGTCGAGTGCGGCGAGATCACCCACCGTCCACGACGGGCCAGGGTGATCCTCCTCGGCGGCGGCGATCAGCTCCGGATCGACGTCGACGCCGACCACCTCGTGCCCAGCAGCGTGCAGGCGCGCGCCCACCCGACCGGGACCGCAACCGGCGTCGAGGATCCGTGAGCCCGGCGGGACCAACGCGTCCACGAGCCGGGCCTCACCCCCGAGGTCGGCGCCCTCGCGCTCCATCGTCCGGAAGCGCTCGACGTACCACTGCGAGTGCCCGTCGGAGGTGTCGGTGAACCAGCGCGGCGTGGAGGTCATGCGTCCATCCTGCCTCGCCCGCGCCGGGCACCGGTACGCTGCCGGCACACGTCACCACCAGGGCGACGCCGTACGACGAGGGTCGCTGTGCTCGAACAGATGGGGCAGTCGGAGGCGACGTTGATCCTGGGTGTGCTCGCGCCGTGGTTCCTCGCGATCGTGCTCGCCGCGCGTCTGCTGGTCGACCGCGTCACCGCAGTGCGCGTGCTCCTGATGATCGTCGTGGTTCTCGGCGGGTTCTGGATCGGGCTCGTCTATCTCGGGGGGTACGCGATCGTCCGCCCGCGGCGACGCCCGGCGGACCGTCCTTCCGACACGCAGAGGCGCTGATCACCCACGAAGCTTCGCGCTGCGGTCGCGCGCGGCGTCGTACAGGTACGACTCGCTCCCCCGCACGCCCTCCGCGAGCGCACGTCCGACGAGGATGATCGCGGCCTGGCGCAACCCGGCGGCCTCGACCTGGTCGGCGATGTCGCCGAGCGTCCCGCGCAGCACGACCTCGCGGGGCTGCGACGCGTTCGCGACGACCGCGACCGGGCAGTCGTCCCCGTACGAGGCGGCGAGCTCGGCGGCCAGCTCGCGCGTCCGCGTGATCGCGAGGTGCAGCGCGAGCGTGGCTCCCGTCGCGGCGAACGCTCCGAGCGACTCGCCCGCAGGCATCGCCGTCGACCGCGCCCGCGTCCGCGTGAGGACCACCGACTGCACCACCTCCGGCACGGTCAGCTCCGCGCCGAGGACCGCGGCCGCGGCGGCGTACGCGGGCACGCCCGGCGTCACGTCCCACGGCACCCCGTGCGCGTCGAGACGGCGCGTCTGCTCGTGGACCGCGGAGAAGAGCGACGGGTCGCCGGAGCAGAGGCGTACGACCTCCAGCCCGGCCGTGTGCGCGTCGACGAGCTCGGCGGTGATCCGGTCGAGGTCCAGGTCCTGGGTGTCGACGAGCCGAGCGCCGTCGCGGCAGCACGACAGCACCTCCGCGTCGAGGTACGTGCCTGCGTACACGCACACGTCGGCCCGCTCGAGCAGCCGGACCGCGCGCACCGTGAGCAGGTCCGCAGCGCCCGGTCCGGCGCCGACGAAGTGGACGGTCACGACCCCTCCTCGATCTGCAGTCCCTTGGTCACGGCCCACTGCACGACGGCGCGGGAGGGCGTCCACCCGGTGAATCCGCCGATCGGCTCGGCGTGCTCGACCTGCAGGCGCGTGAGCTCGCCGCCGCGCTCGGCGTACCAGCGCGTGAGCACGTTCTCCGTCTCGAGCGTCACCCCGTGCGCGACGAGCCGGCCGCCGATCCGCAGCGCGTCCCAGCACGCCTCCAGCACGCCGGGACGCGTCGCGCCCCCGCCCACGAACACCGCATCCGGTCGCAGCAGCTCACCGAGGACCTCGGGTGCGGAGCCTTCGACGACGTCGAGCCCGGGTACGCCGAGCCGCGCCGCGCCCCCGCCCACGAACACCGCATCCGGTCGCAGCAGCTCACCGAGGACCTCGGGTGCGGAGCCTTCGACGACGTCGAGCCCGGGTACGCCGAGCCGCGCCGCGTTGCGCCGGACCCGCGCGGCCCGGTCGGGGTCCCGCTCGACCGCGACGGCCCGCGCGGAGGGGTGCACCCGCAGCCACTCGATGCCGACCGAGCCGGCACCGGCACCGACGTCCCACAGCAGCGCGCCCGGGAGCGGCACCAGTCGAGCCAGCGCCGAGGCGCGCAGGTCGCGCTTGGTGAGCTGGCCGTCGTGCTCGAACGCGTCGTCGGGCAGCCCTCCGACGAGAGGGAGCGGCGCGAGCTCGTACGGCGCGGCGCAGGTGATCGCGACGACGTTCAGCCGCGGCGACTGCTGCCCGCCCCACGTCTCGGCGGCGCCGTCGATCCGGGTCTCCTCCGCGCCACCGAGGTCGCCGAGCACCGTCATCGCCGACGCGCTGTAGCCGGCGTCGACCAGCAACGACGCGACCACACCGGGCGTCGTCTCGTCCGACGACAGCACGAGGAGGCGGCGTCCGGGCGCGAGCCAGCGCAGCACCAGGTGAGGGTCCCGCCCGACGAGGGAGACGACGTCGACACTCTCGGCCGCCCAGTGCATGCGCGCGCGGGCGAGAGCGACCGACGACACGGCAGGGAGCACCTCGACCGCGTCGGCACCGAGCAGCGCCACCAGCGTCGTCCCGATCCCCGACACCATCGGGTCGCCCGACGCCAGCGCGACGACAGACCCGCCCGCGAGCTCGTCCAGCAGCGGTACGAGCCCGTCACGCATCGGTGACGGCCACGTCCGTCGTACCTGGCCCTCGACCTCCGGCAGCAGCGCCAGGTGTCGCGAGCCACCCAGCACCACGTCGGCGGCGTGCACCCGCTCGCGGACGGGCTCCGACAAGCCGGCCCACCCGTCGGCGCCGATGCCGACCACGCACACCCTGGTCATGGCTGGCCACGCTACGTCACGGCCGGCACTCCACCACCGGTGACTCGGCCTGTGGACCGAGGTCAGGGAGCGACGTCCTTGACGTACCTCCGGCACGGCACTCCGAACCGTCCTCCGGCCACCTCCGCCTCGTAGACGAAGCCGCCACCGTCGACCCACCCGGACCGCTCGTAGAAGCGGCGTGCACGTCCGTTCCCCGGCGCGACCGCGAGCCACGCCTGCGCGTGACCGCCCGCAGCGACCCGCCGCTCGGCCTCCGCGAGCAGCATCGGCGCGACAGCTCCACCGCGGAATCCCCGCTCGACGTACACCTGCTCGACCTCGTCGTCGAGGACGATGACGAAGCCCGCCACGGCGCCGTCGACCTCCGCCACGGTCGTGTCCGCGACGCGCGCCAGCGCCCGTTCCTCGAAGGACGGGCGCGAACGCGCGGCCACGAGCGCATCCGGGACCTGACCGAGGTGGCCGTCTCCCCAGCCCTCGTGCCAGATCGCCGCGACCACCGCCGCGTCGTCCGGGTGGGCAGGGCGCAGGTCCGGACGTGCAGGGCTGCTCATGCACGTCAGGCTAAGTCACCCGTGACGGCAGGCCCACCGTCCTCGGTTAGGCTGACGAACCCAGGCTCGAGGTGCCCCTCACGGGGAGAATCGGGAAGCCGGTGAGAATCCGGCACAGGGCCCGCTGCGGTGACCGAGGCGTACGACCTCGGAAGTCCGAAGACCGGCCTCGCGCCTAGCGGTGGCCGCAATCCCGTGGTCGCCGAGACGTTGGCAAAGAGCGCGGGAGCCCCGAATGCCACAGCAGTTCCCTTTCAGTGCCGTCGTCGGTTCCGACACCACGTCCGACTTCGACGCTGCGCCCGACTTCGACGCTGCGCCCGACTTCGACGCTGCGCCCGACTTCGACGACATGGCCCTCGCCCTGGTCCTCACCACCATCTCCCCCGGCGTGGGCGGCGTGCTCGTCCGCGGCGAGAAGGGCACGGCGAAGTCGACGGCCGTACGCGCCCTCGCCGCCGTCCTGCCTCCCATCGACGTGATCGCCGGTGACCGGTTCTCGTCGGACCCCGCCGAGGCCGATCCCCTCTCGCCGGACGGGCCGTTCGGCCCGGACGCCGCGGTCGAGACCCGCCCCGTACGCCTCGTCGAGCTGCCGGTCGGCGCGACCGAGGACCGGGTGCTCGGCTCGATCGACCTCCAGAAGGCGCTCGGTGAGAGCACCGCCGCGTACGAGCCGGGGCTGCTCGCCCGTGCGCACCGAGGCATCCTCTACGTCGACGAGGTCAACCTCCTGCACGACCACCTGGTCGACGTGCTCCTCGACGCCGCCGCGATGGGCCGAGTGACCGTCGAGCGGGACGGCATCTCGGTCGAGCACGCCGCGCGGTTCGTCCTCGTCGGCACCATGAATCCCGAGGAGGGCGAGCTCCGCCCGCAGCTGCTCGACCGGTTCGGTCTGACCGTCGAGGTGAGCGCGCCGCGCGATCCCGCGGTCCGCGTCGAGGTCGTACGGCGTCGGCTGGCGTTCGACGCGGATCCCGCCGGCTTCGCCGCCTCGTACGCCGACGCCGAGGCCGCCCTGACCGCACGGATCCGCGCCGCACAGGGACGGGTCGACGACGTCGCCCTCGACGACGCCGCACTGCTCACCATCGCCGAGGTGTGCGCCGCGTTCGACGTGGACGGGATGCGCGCCGACATCGTCACAGCCCGTACGGCGGTGGCGCACGCCGCGTGGGAGGGGCGCGACCGCGTGACCTCCGCCGACATCCGCGTCGCCGCCCGGCTCGCGCTGCCGCACCGGCGGCGACGCAACCCGTTCGACGCCCCCGGGATCGACGAGGACGTGCTGGACGAGGTGCTGCGAGATGCAGAGCCGGAGGACCCGGGGCCGGACGGGGACGGGGACGGCCCGGGCGGTGGCGGGGGTCTCGATACGCCCTCGCCCAGCGAGGAGGCGCGCAACTCGGTCGACTCGGCCGCCCGAGACGGCCACGAATCGGACGACTCGACCGACGGCGCCCCGCCCGCACCCGGCGTCCCCGCCCCGACCACCGTCGGCGCGGGCACCCCGTACCGTGCCCGGCTCTTCTCCGTCGCCGGCACCGGCACCGGTGACGCCGGCCGCCGCTCACGCGCGATCACGCGAACCGGCCGCCAGATCGGGTCCCGCACCCCCGACGGCGAACCCGGCAGCATCCACCTGCCCGACACGATCCGTGCCGCTGCGCCGCGCCAGGGCGGGCGCGCACGCCGGGGCGCCGCGCTCGCGCTCGCGCCGGCCGACCTCCGCCTCGCGGTGAAGGAGGGACGCGAGTCCAACCTCGTGCTCCTGTGCGTCGACGCGTCGGGGTCGATGGCGGCGAGGCGTCGCATGGAGCAGGTGAAGACGGCGGTGCTCTCGCTGCTGCTCGACGCCTACCAGCGCCGGGACAAGGTCGGACTCGTCACGTTCCGCGGCCACGCGGCGACCGTCGCGCTGCCTCCCACGTCCTCGGTCGAGGTCGCCGCGCGTCGGCTCGAGGAGCTGCCGGCCGGCGGGCGCACGCCGCTCGCCGAAGGCCTGCTCCAGGCGGCGGAGGTGCTGCGCGTCGAGCGCCTACGCGACCCGCGGCGGCGAGCCCTGCTGGTCGTGGTCACCGACGGGCGCGCCACCGCCGGTGCCTCCGCGCGAAGCCGCGCCGCTCAGGCGGCTGCCTCCCTGGCAGGTTCCGGCGTCACCAGCATCGTCGTCGACTGCGAGACGGGACGCTTCACCATGGGCCTCGCCCGGGAGCTGGCCGCTGACCTCGGGGCGGAGTACGTGCCGCTGGGCGAGATCACCGCGGACGGCCTCACCGCCGTCGTGCGCGCACCCCGTACGGCGGTGGCCTGATGCCTCAGGGCCAGCCGGCCGCCGTGCCCGAGGACGGCCTCACCACGCGCCAGCGCCGCAACCGCCCCGTCCTCGCCGTCCACACGGGCGACGGCAAGGGCAAGTCGACGGCTGCCTTCGGCCTCGCGATGCGTGGCTGGAACCAGGGCTGGGACATCGGGGTGTTCCAGTTCGTGAAGTCCGCGAAGTGGCGCATCGGCGAGCAGACCGTCCTCGAGACGCTCGGCGAGCTGCACGCGTCGACGGGCAAGGGCGGGCCCGTCGAGTGGCACAAGATGGGCGCCGGATGGTCGTGGACGCGCAAGGCGGGCAGCGAGGACGACCACGCGCTGGCCGCCGCCGACGGCTGGGCGGAGATCAAGCGTCGCCTGTCCGAGGAGCGTCACGACCTGTACGTGCTCGACGAGTTCACGTACCCGATGGCCTGGGGCTGGGTCGACGTCGACGACGTCGTCGAGACGCTGACGGCCCGTCCGGGTCGACAGCACGTCGTGATCACCGGTCGGCGCGCCGACCCGCGCCTGCTCGACGCCGCGGACCTCGTCACGGAGATGGCGAAGGTGAAGCACCCGATGGACGCCGGCCAGAAGGGGCAGCGGGGGATCGAGTGGTGACCGTGCTGCCGCGGGTGATGATCGCGGCACCGGCCTCGGGTCACGGCAAGACGACCGTCGCGACCGGGCTGATGGCCGCGCTGTCTCGCGCGGGCACCGAGGTCAGCGGGCACAAGGTCGGGCCCGACTACATCGATCCCGGCTACCACGCGCTCGCCACCGGACGGCCTGGTCGCAACCTCGACCCCTACCTCGTCGGCGAGGAGCGCATCGTTCCGCTGCTGCTCCACGGCGCGGGTCCGCTCGGCAGCCGTCCTGCTGCCGAGATCGCTGTGGTCGAGGGCGTGATGGGCCTGTACGACGGGCAGCTGGAGACCGACGGGTTCGCATCGACCGCCCACGTCGCCGCACTCACCCGTACGCCGGTGGTGCTCGTCGTCGACGTCTCGCACGCCTCCCGCACGATCGGAGCGGTCGTCCACGGTCTCGTCTCGTACGACCCCCGCGTCGAGGTCGCAGGCGTGATCCTCAACAAGGCGGGATCGCCGCGGCACGCCGACGAGGTACGCCGCGCGATCCGCGACGTCCCCGTCCTCGGCGTGCTGCACCGCGACGCCGGGATCGAGGCACCGTCGCGCCACCTCGGGCTCGTCCCCGCCGCGGAGCGGGCGGAGGCGGCGCACGCCCTCGACGTCCTCGCGGCGCGGATCACCGACGCCGTCGATCTCGAGGCCGTCCGCCGCATCGCCGCCGGAGCCCCGCCGCTCCACGCGCAGCCGTGGAGCCCGTCGGACGACGTGTCGCCGCCCTCGGCCGATCGGCCGGTGGTGGCGATGGCCGGTGGGCGCGCGTTCACGTTCCGCTACGCGGAGACGGAGGAGCTGCTGCGTGCGGCGGGCTGCGACGTCGTGGCGTTCGACCCGCTGAGCGACGCGGTCCTCCCGGAAGGCACCGCGGGGATCTACCTCGGCGGCGGCTTCCCGGAGGTGCACGCCGCCGACCTCGCAGCGAACGTGCCGTTGAGGTCGGCGCTGGCGACGGCGATCGCCGAAGGTGTCCCGACCGTCGCCGAGTGCGCCGGCCTGCTGTACCTCTGCCGGTCCGTCGACGCCGCCGAGATGGTGGGAGCAGTCGAGGCCGCTGCCGTCATGACGCCGCGGCTCACGCTCGGCTACCGGAGGGCGACCTCGCCGACGGACAACCTCCTGGGTCCGGCCGGCACCACGGTCACCGCGCACGAGTTCCACCGCACGACCGTCGAGCCTGGTGCCGGTGCCGTGGCGGCGTGGGAGCTCGGCGAGCGAGCGGTCGGGTTCGCCGGTCCCACGCTGCACGCCTCGTACCTGCACATCCACTGGGCCGGTCACCCCGCGATCGCCCAGGCGTTCGCCGATGCCGTGCACGGGGGTGGCCAGGCGGCGAGGCCGGCACCCGACCTGCGCCACCACGGAGACGTGGAGGTCCGTGACGGCGACCTGGTCGACCTCGCCGTCAACGTGTGGGACGGGCTGCGTCCCGAGTGGCTCGACGACGCCCTCCGGACGAGCATCGACGACGTCCACCACTACCCCGAGGCCGGTACGGCGGAGGACGCGCTCGCCGCCCGCCACGGCCGTACGCCGGGCGAGGTGCTTGCGACGGCAGGCGCCGCGGAGGCCTTCGGGCTGGTCGCGCGCCTGCAGCCGTGGCGTCACCCCGTCGTGGTCCACCCCCAGTTCACCGAGCCCGACGTCGCCCTAGCCGAAGCCGGGCACACGGTCGCCCACGTGCTGCTCGACGCCGACCACGGATTCGCGCTGGACCCGTCCGCGGTGCCGGCCGACGCGGACCTCGTCGTCGTCGGCAACCCCACCAACCCGACGAGCCGCCTCCACCCGGCCGACGCCGTGCGCGCGCTCGTACGACCCGGCCGGCTCGTGGTCGTCGACGAGGCGTTCATGGACTTCGTCCCGGGCGAGACCGCGTCGCTCGCCGGCGACCGTACGCCCGGTGTCCTCGTGATCCGGAGCCTCACCAAGCTGTGGTCGATCCCGGGGGTCCGCGCGGGGTACGTGCTCGGGGAGCCGGACGTGGTCGCCGCCCTGCGGGCCGCGCAGGCGCCCTGGTCGGTGTCCACGACCGCTGCGGCCGCGATGCGTGCGTGCGCGTCGGAGGCTGCGTCGCACGAGGCCGAGCGGCGCGCGGACACCACCGTGACCCACCGCCAGGCGCTCACCGACGGGCTGGATGCGCTCGGCGTCCCGTACGTCGCCGGACCCGCCGGCCCGTTCGTGCTGGCGCGTCCCGGCGAGGGGGTCCGCGAACGACTGCGCGCGGCAGGACTCGCCGTACGGCGCGGCGACACCTTCCCCGGCCTCGACGCGTCGTGGGTGAGGATCGCCGTCCGTGCGCCCGCCGTCACCGAACGGCTGCTGTCCACCCTCGAGGCGGTGGCGTGCGAACGCCGCCCGATCCGATAGTCTCCACGTACCCGCAACCGAGGAAGCCGGTGTGATTCCGGCGCAGTCGCGCTACTGTGACGCCCCCCAGGGCGAAGCCAGACCCGACGTTGTGGCCATTCCATACGACGCAGGGACGCCGCATCCCTAGGAGGAAACATGTCTCAGGCACACGTTGCCACCCCCATGCCCACGGTCACGACGATCTCCGTACGCGAGCTCGCACCGTGGGCAGCTCTGTTCGGTCTCCTCGCGGTCCTGACGATCTTCTTCGTCAGCGCCGACCAGGGAGCGGTCTCGATCCCGGCGGGCAACGCCATCCATGAGTGGGTCCACGACGGACGCCACCTCATGGGCTTCCCCTGCCACTGATCGCCTGACCTCAGCACCTGACCGCAGCGCCTACCGGCGTTGCGGCAGCTTGCGCTACCCCGAACGGACCTTTCGATGACTCCCCGTACCTTCCTCGTCAACGGCCTCCTGGCCGGCCTCGTCGCGGCGATCGCCGCCTTCGTGGTCGCCTACACCGTCGGCGAACCCCAGATCGACACCGCCATCTCGCTCGAGGAGGCCGCGTCGGCGACGACCTCCGACGGCCACGACCACGCGCACGACCACGACGAGGCCGGCGCGCACACCCACTCGCACGGCGACGGAGGCACCACCGTCTCGCGCGAGCACCAGGCGACCTTCGGGCTCGCCACCGCGATCCTTGCGCTGTCGCTCGCCTACGGCGGCGTGCTCGGCCTGATCGCCGCCTTCGCCACGGGGCGGCTCGGGCGCCTCACGGCCGTGGGGAGCACCGCGGTGGTCTCGCTGATCGCCTTCGTCGCGTACGCCCTCGTGCCGTTCCTCAAGTACCCGGCGACCCCGCCCGCGGTCGGTGACGGCGACACCATCGGCGAGCGCACCGGTCTCTACTTCGGCTTCGTGCTCGTCTCTGTCCTGGTCGCCGCCGCCGCCGTCGTGCTCGCGGTGAAGCTGTTCCCGAAGCTCGGCGGCTACGGGGCGATCGTCTCGGGCGCGGCTGCGTACGTCGCCGTCATGCTCGTCGCTGGAGGCCTCTTCTCGACGGTCAACGAGGTCGGCGACTTCCCGGCTGACATCCTCTGGTTCTTCCGGCGCGACTCGCTTCTCACGGTGGCGACGACGTGGGCGGTGCTCGGCGTCGTCCTGACGGGGCTGGTGCTGCGCTCGCAGAACCAGGTGGCTGCTGCTGCCGAGAAGCGCGAGGCGGCCCTCGCGCTGTGACAGTGGCCCGCGCCGTCGGCATCGCGATCGGCTATGCGCTCGACCGGGTGCTCGGCGACCCAGCGCGCCGGCACCCGGTCGCGGGCCTCGGTCGCGTGGCCGGTGCGCTCGAGCGTCGCCTGTACGCCGACCGCCGCGGGTCCGGTCTCGCGTTCACGGCGCTGCTCGTCGGAGGTACGGCCGCGGCCGGCGTCGCCGTCGAGAGTGCGGGCCGTCAGCGACCTGTCGTGCGCGCGGCGCTCACTGCGGCAGCGACCTGGGTGGTCCTCGGCGGGCGCTCGCTCGAGCGCGAGGCGCTCGCCGTCGTCACGCACCTCGACCGCGACGACCTGCCGGCAGCGCGCCAGCGCTTGACGCACCTGGTCGGCCGCGACACCGCACGGCTCGACGCGTCGGAGGTGAGCCGAGCCGTCGTCGAGTCCGTGGCCGAGAACACCAGCGACGCCGTGGTCGCGCCGTTGGTGTGGGGCGCGTTCGCCGGGGCCCCGGGACTACTCGCGTACCGCGCTGCCAACACGCTCGACGCGATGGTGGGGCACCGCAGCCCGCGGTACGAACGGTTCGGGTGGGCATCGGCCCGGCTGGACGACGTTCTCAACGTCCCCGGGTCTCGCCTGTCGGCAGCCCTCGCCGCGGCGCTCGCCCCGACCGTCGGCGGCCGTCCGGCCGACGCCCTCCGCGCGTGGCGCCGTGACGCCGGCGGACACCCGAGCCCGAACGCGGGACCGGTCGAGGCGGCGTTCGCGGGTGCGCTCGGGATCAGGCTCGGCGGGGTGAACCGGTACGGCGACCGTGTCGAGGACAGGCACGTGCTCGGGGACGGACGCGCGGCCGAGCCCAGCGACGTGGTGCGAGCGGCGCGCCTGGCCCGGAGGGTGGACCTCGCCGCGTGCGCGATCGCGTGCGCGGTCGCATTTCGCCGGGCCCGGCGTCGGTGAGCGCTCTCTGCCGGTGGTGAGCCCGGGCTACAACACTCGCTCACCACCGGCGGAGCGGGCTCACCGCACGAGTGCGCGGACCCAGGCAGCGGCAGCGGCAGGATCGCCGACGGTCTCGACGGCAGCGAGCGCCGTCAGGCGCCGTACGACGACGACCGGGATCCCCAGCTCGTCGGCGGCAGCCATCTTGGGCCACGTGTAGCGTCCGCCGGAGTCTTTCGTGACCAGCACGTCGATACCGTGGTCGCGCATGCGGGCGCGCTCGCCGTCGAGGGCGTACGGCCCCCGGTCGAGGAGGACCTCCCAGCCCTCGGGGACCGCGATCTCGGGCGGGTCGACGACGCGGACGAGCGCCGCACGGTCGCGCAGCGGCTCGACGAACCGGTCGAGCGGCTGGCGGCCGACGGTGAGGAACGGCCGTTCGCCGCGAGCAGCGGCCTCCCGCGCCGCGACGTCGTGGCCGTCGACCCAGGTCCAGCGGTCGGCACCGGGGGCCGCGGCCCAACCGGGACGCTCGAGACGGAGCAGCGGTACGCCGTCGGCCGCGCACGCCGCGACCGCGTTCACCGAGATGCCCTCCGCGAACGGGTGGGTGGCGTCGACCACCGCGGCGATCCCGTGGTCCTCGACGTACGACCTCAGCCCGTCCACTCCCCCGAACCCACCGACCCGGACCTCGCCGACCGGCAGCCGCGGACGCGCGACACGGCCGGCCAGCGACGAGACGACCGCGACACCGCCCGCGTGGAGAAGCGTGGCGAGCTCACGCGCCTCCGCCGTACCGCCGAGCACCAGGACGCTCACCCGACACCGCCGGGCGCCACGACAGGGAGGTCGGCCGGAGCACCCTCCTCGATCAAGGACAGCACGGCGTCGACGTCGACGTTCTCCTCGATCAGGTCGGCCAGGAGGTCGAGCCGCGCGGACCGGGCGTCGGCGAACGAGACGTCCCCCGGTGTCCAGGGTCGCCCGACCGCAGCGGCGACCTCGGCGAGGAGAGCTCGCCGCAGACCGTCCGACTCGAGGCTGCCGTGCCACATCGTCCCGGCCACGACTCCCCGGCGCGCACCGCCGAGGAACTCCTCGTCGTCTCCACGGGTGATGCGGCCGTGATGGATCTCGTACCCGTGCGCCTCCGCGCCGAGCGCCGTGCCCGACGGCAGGCGCAGCACCTTGTCGGCGCCGAAGGTCGTCGTGACGTCGAGCAGCCCGAGCCCCTCTGCAGTCGCGCCGGCCTCGCCCTCGACGCCGTCCGGATCGGCGATCGTCCGGCCCAGGATCTGGAACCCGCCGCAGATGCCGAGCACCGGCCGTCCGGCGCGCGCGTGCGCGGCGACAGCGACGTCGAGACCGCGGTCGCGCATCCACGCGAGATCGGCCAGGGTCGCACGGGTCCCCGGGACGACCACGAGATCGGCCTCCGCGACGCGGCGCGGATCGCTCACGAACGTCACGTCCACGCCCGGCTCCAGTCCCAGCGCGTCGACGTCGGTGAAGTTGCTGATCCGCGGCAGCCGTACGACGGCGACTCGCAGCGGGTTGTCGGACGCGCCGGCGGCACCACGAGAAGCGACATCCATGCCGTCCTCCGAGTCGAGCCAGACGTGCGGGCTCCACGGCAGCACACCCAGCACGGGACGCCCGGTCGTACCAGCGATCGCGACGTTCGCCGGGGCGAGGAGCGACTCGTCGCCGCGGAACTTGTTGATCACGAATCCCGAGATCAGCGCTTGGTCCTGCGGCGAGAGCAGCGCGACGGTGCCGTGCAGTGCGGCGTACACCCCTCCCCGGTCGATGTCGCCCACCACGAGCACCGGCATCGACGCGTGCTGCGCGAGTCCCATGTTGACGTAGTCGCTGTCGCGCAGGTTGATCTCGGTCGGGCTGCCCGCGCCCTCGCAGACGATCACGTCGAAGCGTTCGGCCAGGTCGTCGTACGCGGCGAACGCCGCCTCGGCGAGGTGCTCCCGCCCGCGGGTGAAGTCGCGAGCGTCCAGCGTCCCGCCGGGGTGTCCCATGACGACGACGTGGCTGCGCCGGTCACCGCCGGGCTTGAGCAGGACCGGGTTCATCGCAGGCTCGGGAACGGCGCCCGCGGCGACGGCCTGGATCCACTGCGCACGACCGATCTCGGCGCCCTGACCGTCCGCACCGGCTCCACCCATCGCGCCGGCCCCGGCGACCACCATCGAGTTGTTGGACATGTTCTGGGCCTTGTACGGCGCCACCTTCATGCCCCGCCGCGCGAGGAGGCGGCACAGCCCGGTCGTCACGACGGACTTGCCCGCGTCGGAGGTCGTCCCGGCGATCATCAACGAGCGGGCGGTCATGAGGACCAGCGTAGGAGTCTTGCCGCGTTCGGCCCGATCCGGGCAGCTAGTCCGGAAGGTCCATGGCGGCGAGGCGGTCCTGATCCGTCGTCGACACGATCTCGACGATGCGGCCGTCGACCACGGTGCAGGCCATCACGGCCACCGGCCGCCCACCCTGGCCCACCGCCAAGATCCCCGGCTCGCCGTTCACGAGCACGGGGCGCGACGTCGCGGTCGCGCCGGCCGCGAACTGCACCCGCGACGCGACCTCGGCCGCACCCAGCCGTACGACGAGCCCTCGCGCGGAGTAGCCGCGCCACCTGACCTCCGGGTCGAGCACCCGCAGCAGCCCTTCGAAGTCACCGGCCCGCGCTGCTGCGAGGAACGCGTCGACGACGGCACGCGCTCGGCGCCGTTCGTCGGAGGGACGCGGGGCCGCCTGCACCTTCCGGCGCGCCCGGCTGGCGAGCATCTTGGACGCGTCGGTCGACCTGCCGAGGATCTGACCGATCTCGTCGAACGGCACCGCGAACATGTCGTGCAGCACGAACGCCAGGCGTTCGGCGGGGCCGAGCGAGTCGAGCACGACCAGGAGCGCCACCGCGACCGAGTCGGCGAGCACCGCATCGTCCTCGGGCGCTCCTTCGTCCTCGGTGACGACGAAGTCGGGCAGGCGCTCGCCGTACGGCGCCTCGGGGTGGGCCGCGCGTGCACGCAGCATGTCGATGCAGACCCGGCCGACGACGGTGGTCAGCCATCCGGACAGGTTGTCGATCGTCGCCGCGTCCTGGCGCATCAGTCTCAGCCACGCCTCCTGCACCGCGTCCTCGGCGTCCGTCCGCGATCCGAGCATGCGATAGGCCACCGCCTCCAGGCGCCCGCGCTGCTCCTCGAAGGCTCCCGCCAGGGCGTCGTCCCCCACGTCCGATCCCGTCATGCCGTTACCTCCTGCCAGCCAGGTCCGTCATACCTGATGACGGGCTCGCAAGGGCAGACGTAACAGAAAGCGGAAGCTCATGGACCTCGCACTGTGGATCATCGCCGGCCTCCTGGCAGCAGTCTTCCTCCTGGCAGGGGCGAACAAGCTCTTCGTTCCGCGGGAGACGCTGGCCAAGGCTCCTGGCGGGGGTTGGGTCAACGACTTCAGCCCACGCTTCATCAAGACCCTCGGCGCGCTCGAGATCCTCGGCGCGCTCGGCCTGATCCTGCCGGCCGCCCTCGGCATCGCACCGGTCCTGGTCCCGCTCGCCGCCGTCGGCCTGGCGACGATCATGGTCGGCGCGGCGATCGTGACGTCCCGCCGGCACGAGGTCGCGCACGCGATCCTGGACCTGACGTACCTCGCCCTGATCGTCTTCCTGGCGGTCGGCCGGTTCGGTCCGGAAGCATTCGGGTGAGGCAGTCCCCCCGCCGGTCGATGGTCTCGATCGCTTCGCGCCTCGACCAACCGCACCCCCGCTGGTCGAGGAGGGCGAGGAACGAGCCCGTCTCGAGACCAGGTCTCGATCGCTTCGCGCCTCGACCAACGGGGGGAAGGGCGCCTCGACCAGCGGAGAAGAAGGGCTCGACCAGTGAAGCGGTCAGGCGGGGGGCAGCAGGAGCGAGCGGATGGTGTCGGTGAACGCGTGCACGTCGATGCTCGGGTCGAGCGACCGCTGCGCGCCCAGCCCGATGCCGAGGCTCAGCAGCACCAGCGCGACCTGGTCGGCGGGCACCGCGAGGCGCATGCCGGTTCGCTCCTGCATGTCGAGCAGCATCGCGGCGATGGACTCGCGGATCAGCCGGTGGCGGGCGGCGAGCTCCGTGGCGACGAAGGGACTGGTGCGGACCACGGCGGCGAACTCGACCTCGAGCGCGGTCCAGCGCGGCTGTCCTAGTCGGACCTTGAGCCAGCCCTCGAACGCGTTGAGCGACTCCTCGTACGTCGTGGCCGAGGTCAGCGCCTCGAGCACCTCGACCACCATCTCGCCGTGGATCTCGTCGAGGACGGCGAGTCCGAGCTCTTCCTTGCTCTTGAAGTTCGAGTAGACCGCGCCCTTCGAGAACCCGGCCTCCACGGCGACGCGCTCGAGGCTGGTCGCGGCGTAGCCGTCGTGGAGGAAGAGAGCACGGGCCGTCGCGATCAGCGACTCGCGCGTCTGCGCCTGACGTGCCGCCCGGATGGACATCGGCCCTCCTCGTTCCGCAATATGACATCAAGAGTGTTGCATCCCGCTCGGATACCGTTAGTATCTGACTCGTGATCACCCAAGATATCGTCATCGTCGGCACCGGGTTCTCCGGCATGGGCATGGCCATGAAGCTCGCCGAGGCAGGGCGCGACGACTTCGTCATCCTCGAGAAGGCCGACGAGGTCGGGGGCACGTGGCGCGACAACACCTACCCGGGCTGCGCGTGCGACGTGCCGAGTCACATGTACTCGTTCTCGTACGAGCTCAACCCGCGCTGGTCCAACTCGTTCTCGGGCCAGCCCGAGATCTGGGACTACATGCGCAAGGTCGCCGACGAGCACGGCATCCGCAAGCGCATCCACTTCGGCAAGGAGGTCGTCGGTGCCCACTGGGACGACGACCGCCGCCGCTGGGAGGTCCACACGGCCGACGGCGACGTGTACGACGCACGCGTGCTGGTCTCGGGCATGGGCGGCCTCCACATCCCGAACGTCCCACACATCGAGGGCGCCGAGTCCTTCACCGGCGCGCGATTCCACTCCGCCGAGTGGGACCACGACGTCGACCTGACCGGCAAGCGGATCGCCGTCATCGGCACCGGGGCGAGCGCGATCCAGTTCGTCCCGATCATCGCCGAGCAGGCGTCGCACCTCACGCTCTTCCAGCGGACGCCCCCGTGGGTCCTCCCGAAGCGCGACAAGCCGATCGGCGCGACGAAGCAGACGATCCTCGAGAAGGTCCCCGGCGCCAACCGCGTCTACCGCGACGCCCTCTACTGGGCGCTCGAGTCGCGCGCGATCACCTTCAACGGCCACGTGCCCGCGTTCCTCCGTATCGCCGAGAAGGTCGTCCACGCCCACATTGCACGCCAGGTCGACGACCCCGAGATCCGCGCCAAGCTGACGCCCGACTACCGCCTGGGCTGCAAGCGCGTGCTGCAGTCCAACGACTACTACCGCACGTTCAACCGCGACGACGTGACGCTCGAGACGACACGCGTCGCCCGCATCGTCCCCGAGGGCGTCGTCGATGCGGACGGCACGCTGCACGAGGCCGACGTCATCGTCTACGGGACCGGCTTCCACGTCGTCGACGCGTTCGACCACCTCAACATCACCGGCCGAGGCGGCGTGCCCATGGCGGAGCAGTTCCGACGTGACGGGGTCGAGACCTACCTCGGCATCAACGTCAGCAACTTCCCCAACCTGTTCCTGATGCTCGGCCCCAACACCGCGCTCGGCCACAACTCGGTGGTCTTCATGATCGAGCAGCAGGCGAAGTACATCGTTCGCTCGCTCGACACGATGGACCGTCTGCGCGCCGACGTGATGGAGCCGACGCGACTCGCTCAGGACACCTACAACGCCGACATCCAGGAGCGGGTCAAGAAGGGCATCTGGACCCAGGGCGGCTGCACCTCGTGGTACCTCGACAGCCAGGGCAACAACCGTACGATCTGGCCGAAGTTCACCTTCCAGTACTGGTGGGACACCCGCAAGGTCCGCGAGGAGGACTACGTCTTCGAGCGTGCTGCGCGCACGGATAAGGTCGCAGCATGATGGGCACAGCATGAGCCTGCCTCCAGGACCACGGTGGCCCGCTTCCGTCCAGACGGTGGCGTTCCTCGCGTTCCGGGGGCCGTTCTCCCGCATGCTCGTCCGCCGGTACGGATCCGCGTACACGATCCGCATCCACCCCGGCCCACGCACGATCGCGACGGTCAGCGAGCCGGAGCACATCAAGCAGGTCTTCGGCGGCGACGCGACCGAGTTCCACGCCGGCGAGGGCAACCAGGTGCTGCGTCCGGTGATGGGCGACCACTCGGTGCTGCTGACCGACGAGGCGGAGCACATGCGGGCGCGCAAACTGCTGATGCCCGCGTTCAACGGGGCGTCGCTGCGCGGATACCGCGGGCTGGTCGACGCGCTCGCGAAGGCAGAGGTCGACCGCTGGCGCGACGGCGAGCGCCTCGTCACCCACGACCGCATGAACGCTCTCACGCTGGAGGTGATCCTCCAGGTCGTGTTCGGGGTGACCGACGAGGAGACCCTCGACTCGCTCCGCCCGCGCATCCGACGGATGGTGGAGATCGACCCGGTGATGTTCGTCGGTTGGATCTTCCCCAGGCTGCGCCGGTACGGGCCGTGGAAGCGCTACTTCGACAACCAGCGACAGGTCGACCGGCTCCTGTACGCCGAGATCGCCGCGCGACGCGAGGTGCCCGACCTCGATGCCCGCACGGACGTGCTCTCCCGGCTGCTCGGCGTCCGAGCCCAGGACGACGTCGCGTCCCTGACCGACCCCGAGCTCCGCGACCAGCTCGTCACGCTGCTCCTCGCCGGGCACGAGACGACGGCGTCCGCCCTGTCGTGGACGCTGTACGAGCTCGGGGCCAACCCCGACGTCCAGGCCGACGCCGTGCGGGCCGCGGACACCGGGGACGAGGCGTTCCTCGAGGCGTGCCTCAAAGAGGGCATGCGGCTCCATCCCGTGATCGACTCCGTCGTGCGGCGCCTGACCACGCCGCAGCGGATCGGGCCCTGGGAGCTCCCGGCGGGCACCGTCGTCTCACCGTCGATCGCCGGCGCTCAGGCGTCGTCCGCCAGCTTCGCCGAGCCGCGTCGGTTCCGGCCGCGGCGATTCCTCGACGACGACATCGCGCCCAACACGTGGCTCCCCTTCGGCGGAGGGGTGCGCCGGTGCATCGGCGCCGGCTTCTCGCTGCTGGAGGGTACGGCGGTGCTGAAGGAGATCCTCACCCGCTACCGCGTGAGCGTGGACGGCGAGGAGATCGACATGCTCCGCAACATCACGCACGTCCCGAAGCACAAGGCCGTCGTCAGCCTTCACGCCCGGTGAGTGACACCCCTCCCCGCTAAGCGCTCGCTTAGGTAGGGTCGGGTCATGCGTGCAGTCCAGATCACATCGTTGGAAGGTCCCTCCGCCGTCGAGGTCGTCGACATCGACGCACCCGAGCCGGGTCCTGACCAGGTCGTCATCGACGTCCGGGCGTCGGGTGTCTCGTTCCCGGAGGTCCTCCAGACCCGCGGGCTCTACCAGGTGAAGCCCCCGCTCCCGTTCGTCCCCGGCTCCGAGATCGCCGGCGAGGTGGTCTCCGCGCCTTCGGGCTCGGGCTTCTCCACCGGTGACCGCGTCGCCGCGTTCCCGATGCTCGGCGGGTTCTCGGAGCGCGTCGTCGCCAACCCCGACATGACCTTCCACCTCCCGGACAACCTCTCGTACGAGGAGGGTGCCGCGATCCCGCTCAACTACCTCACGGCGCACTTCGCGCTGCTCAAGCGCGGCTACCTCCGCCACGGCGAGTCCGTTCTGGTCCAGGGAGCCGCCGGCGGCGTCGGCACGGCGTCGATCCAGATCGCCAAGGCGTACGGCGCGGGTCAGGTCATCGCCGTCACCTCGACCGACGAGAAGGGTGAGGTGGCCAAGGCCGCCGGCGCCGACGCGTACGTGCTGGTCGACGGGTTCAAGGACGCGGTCAAGGACCTCACCGGTGGACGCGGCGCGGACATCGTGGTCGACCCGGTCGGCGGTGACCGCTTCACCGACTCGCTCCGTGCGCTCGGCGACGACGGTCGCCTGCTGGTCATCGGGTTCACCGCCGGCGCGATCCCCGAGGTGAAGGTCAACCGACTGCTGCTCAACAACATCGACGTCCGCGGCGTCGGCTGGGGAGCGTACGTGATGAAGCGGCCCGGCTACGTCGCCTCGCAGTGGCAGGAGCTCACGCCGCACCTCGAGGCGGGCTCGCTGACGCCGCCGATCGGCGCCCGGTTCCCGCTGGAGGACGCGGCGAGCGCCCTCGCGTCGATCGACAACCGCGAGGCCGTCGGCAAGGTCGTCCTCGTCCCCTGACGCCGGACGCACGAAGAGGGTGCGTCGCGCCGGATTCCCCCGTGGTCCGGCGTGACGCACCCTCGGCTTCGTGGCTACTCGGTGTTGCCCTTGAGGATCTCGTCCTCGATCGTGCCGCCGAGCCCTTCCTTCTCCGGGTCGTAGCCGTGCAGGCCGCCGGACACCGCGTACTCCTCCTCGGGAGACAGCACCAGACGGTGACGGCCCCACAGCGCGAACAGCAGCAGCATCACGGCGTAGATGACGACGATCGCGATCACGGCCGGGCGGTACGTCTCGTTGAGCAGGATGCCGACGAACGTGATCGCCGCGATCACACCGGCGACGATCGCGCCTCCCACGCCGACCGGGCTGACGTACGGCCGGACCGCGTTCGGGAACTTCCTGCGAAGCATCACGAACGCGACCATCTGCAGGAAGTACGCGAGGACCGCGCCCCACACCGCGATGTTCAGGACGATGTCGCCGGCTGCGGAGCCGACGAGGTCCACGATGAACAGCGCCACGAGACCGATCACCGCACCGGCGACCAGCGCGACCCACGGGGTCTGCCGCGCACCGGTGAGCGACAGGAACTTCGGGTAGTAGCCGGCCCGCGACAGCGAGTACATGTTGCGGCCGTAGGCGAACATGATGCCCTGCAGGCTCGCGAGCAGACCGATCAGCGCGAACGCCGACAGCAGCGCTGCCAGGTCGGCCGAGAGGAACGACCGGAACCCGTCGAGCAGCGGCTCGCCCGACGTCCGGATCTCGTCCGAGCCCGTGACCGCCGGGTTGAGGAACAGCACGATCGCCGCGGTCGCGATCAGGGTGAGCAGTCCGCCGATGCCGGCCCGCGGGATGTCCTTCTGAGGGTCGTGCGCCTCCTCCGCCGCGAGCGGGAGCTCCTCGATCCCGAGGAAGAACCACATCGCGAACGGCAGCGCGTACAGGACGCCCTCCCATCCGAACGGGAGGAAGTCGGAGTTGCCCGGATCCGGGGTGATGTTGTTGAGGTTGCCGAAGTCGACGGCGCCGTTGGCGAACGCCAGGATCGCGAAGAGGACCAGGACGCCGATCGAGATGATCGAGACGATGATCGCGAACTTGAACGAGATCGCCGCCCCCAACGTGTTGAGGCCGACGAACAACGCGTAGAGGACGATCCACCAGATCCACATGTTGTCGGTGAGATCCAGCCCGATGAGCTCGTCGGTGATCGCGTTGGCGTACTCCGCGGAGAAGAGCACGATCACGCCGGTCGTGAAGACGTACTCGATCGTCTCGGCGACCCCGGTCACGAAGCCGCCCCACGGACCCATCGCTGCCCGGGAGAACGAGTACGCGCCACCGGTGTGCGGCATCGCGGCCGACATCTCGCCGATGGAGAACAGCATGCCGAAGTACATGACGACGATGACGAGGCTCGCCACGACGAGGCCGCCCCAGCCCGCGGCGTCGAGGCCGAAGTTCCATCCCGAGAAGTCGCCGGAGATGACGGCGCCGACGCCGATGCCCCACAGCCCCCAGAAGCCGGCGGCACGCGTGAGCTGCCGCTTCTCGAAGTAGCCGTCCTGGGCGTGGGAGTACGTCGCTCCCGAGGACGTGAGTCTCTTGTCGGCCATCTCGACTCTCCTATCGACGGTCGCGTCGCTTGGACCGAGAGTAGACCCGTCAATGGTGGCCTGGACATACCTTTGACTGGCGATCTCGCGATTTCTCCGCTGATCTTTGTCGCAACCTCCCGTCCCAATGGTTGGTTCGGCGTGATTCACTGAGGCATGAGCACGTCGGGCAACCTGACCCTGGACCAGCTGAAGGACGACGTCGCGACCGGTGACATCGACACGGTGATCGTGGCGTTCTGCGACATGCAGGGCCGGATGACCGGCAAACGGGTCTCGGCCCGGCTGTTCGTCGAGGACGTCGCCGAGCACGGCGCAGAGTGCTGCAACTACCTCCTGGCGGTCGACGTCGACATGAACACCGTCGACGGGTACACGATGTCGAGCTGGGAGACCGGCTACGGCGACATGGTGATGCGCCCCGACTTCGCGACCCTGCGGCGCATCCCCTGGCTCCCGGGTACGGCGCTGGTGATCGCCGACCTCGAGGACCACCACGGCGACGCGGTCGCCGCAGCGCCCCGCTCGATCCTCCAGCGGCAGGTCGCGCGGCTCGCCGAGCGCGGGCTCGTGCCGTACGCGGGGACCGAGCTCGAGTTCATGGTGTTCGACACCGGCTTCCGCGAGGCCTGGGCCAAGGGCTACCGCGACCTGACTCCTGCCACGGACTACAACGTCGACTACGCGATGCTCGCCTCGACCCGCATGGAGCCGCTGCTGCGCGACATCCGTCAGGGCATGGACGGAGCCGGCATGTACTGCGAGGGCGTCAAGGGCGAGTGCAACCTCGGACAGCAGGAGATCGCCTTCCGGTACGCCCACGCGCTCGCGACCTGCGACAACCACACGATCTACAAGAACGGCGCCAAGGAGATCGCCGACCGTCACGGCAAGAGCCTCACCTTCATGGCGAAGTTCGACGAGCGCGAGGGCAACTCGTGCCACGTCCACCTCTCCCTGCGCGGCGACGACGGCAGCGCGGTCTTCGCCGACGACGACGGGCCGCACGCGATGTCGCCGATGTTCCGCCACTTCGTCGCCGGCCAGCTGGCGACGATGCGCGAGCTGACCCTCTTCTACGCCCCCAACATCAACTCGTACAAGCGGTTCACCGAGGGCAGCTTCGCCCCGACCGCCGTCGCCTGGGGCGTCGACAACCGCACCTGCTCCCTGCGCGTGGTGGGCCACGGCCTCGGCATGCGGGTGGAGTGTCGCGCACCCGGCGGTGACGTCAACCCGTACCTCGCCGTTGCCGCACTGATCGCGGGTGGTCTGCACGGCATCGATGCGGAGCTCGAGCTCGACGCCCCGCTCGAGGGCAACGCGTACACGAGCGACGCCGAGCACCTCCCGTCCACGCTGCGCGACGCGGCGACCCTGTTCGAGGAGTCGACGATCGCTCGCGAGGCCTTCGGCGACGAGGTCGTCGACCACTACCTCAACAACGCACGCATCGAGCAGACAGCGTTCGACGCCGCCGTGACCGACTGGGAGAGGGTGCGCGGATTTGAACGACTCTGACCGGCCGCCCGTCATCGGCCTGACGACCTATCTCGAGCGGTCCGCCACCGGAGTGTGGGACGTGCCGGCCTCGTTCCTGCCGCGCATCTACATCGACGGGATCACCGGCGCCGGCGGCGTGGCGGTCCTGCTTCCGCCGCAGCCGCCGAGCGGTGCGGCGTACGCGCTCGACGGCCTCGACGGTCTCGTCCTCACCGGCGGACGCGACGTGGACCCTGCCTCGTACGGCCACGAGCCGCACCCGAGCACCGACGAGCCGCGCCCGGACCGCGACGGGTGGGAGCGGGCGCTGCTCGACGGAGCGCTCGACCGGGATCTGCCGGTGCTCGGCATCTGCCGCGGCATGCAGGTCCTCAACGTCGCGCTCGGCGGGACCCTGCACCAGCACCTCCCCGACGTCGTCGGCCATCCCCGCCACCAGCTCGGTGACGCGGTGTTCTCGACGACCACCGCCCGCATGGTCCCCGGCACCCGGACCGCGGCGATCGTCGGCGAGGCGGTGGACGGCCAGTGCTACCACCACCAGGGCCTCGATCGGCTCGGCGAGGGACTCGTCGTCAGCGGACGGGCCGACGACGGCACGGTCGAGGCCGTCGAGCTGCCTGCGGCGGCGTTCGTCGTCGCGGTGCAGTGGCACCCCGAGGAGACCCTCGACGACCTCCGCCTGTTCGCTGCGCTGGTCGCAGCGGCGACCGACCGCTCGGAGCTGCGGGTATGACCACGACGGACCTCCACAACCCCGCCGACGGCTCGGTGCTGATGACCCTCGACCTGCTGGACGCGGATGCCGTCGACGACGCCGTCGCCCGAGCCCGTACGGCGCAGCGGGCGTGGGCACGGCTGGCTCCGGTCGAGCGGGGCCAGGCCCTGCGCGCGTTCGCCGACGCCGTACGCGACCACGTCGAGGAGCTCGCGCGTCTGGAGGTCGCCAACAGCGGGCACCCGATCGGGCAGGCGCGCTGGGAGGCGGGCCACGTCGCCGACGTGCTCACCTACTACGCGGCCGCGCCCGAGCGGCTCTTCGGTCGCCAGATCCCGGTCGCCGGCGGCATCGACATGACCTTCGCGGAGCCGATCGGCGTCATCGGTGTGATCACCCCGTGGAACTTCCCGATGACGATCGCGTCGTGGGGGTTCGCCCCCGCGCTCGCCGCCGGCAACGCCGTGCTGGTCAAGCCTGCGGAGTGGACCCCGCTGACGACGATCCGGCTCGGCGAGATCGCTGTCCAGGCGGGGCTCCCGGACGGCCTCCTGCAGGTCCTGCCGGGTCGCGGGTCCGTCCTCGGCGAGCGCCTCGTCACGCATCCCGGGGTCGGCAAGGTCGTCTTCACCGGATCCACCGCCACCGGTGCACGCGTGATGGCCGCTGCCGCGCCGACGGTGACGAACGTGACCCTCGAGCTCGGCGGCAAGAGCGCCAACGTCGTGTTCGCCGACGCCGACCTCGAACGCGCCGCGGCCACTGCTCCGTACGGAGTGTTCGAGAACGCCGGCCAGGACTGCTGCGCCCGCAGCCGCATCCTCGTGCAGGAGTCGGTCTACGAGCGGTTCATGGAGCTGCTCGAGCCCGCGGTCGCCGGTGTCCGTGTCGGTGACCCGGCGGACGAGGCGACGGAGATGGGCCCGCTGGTGTCGCGCCCGCACTGGGAGAAGGTCGCCTCGTACGTGCCCGACGACGCTCCCGTCGCCTTCCGCGGCTCGGCACCCTCCGGTCCCGGCAACTGGTTCGCCCCGACGGTCCTGACTCCGTCCTCGCGCACCGACCGCACGGTCGTCGAGGAGATCTTCGGACCGGTCGTCACGGTGCTCCGGTTCAGTGACGAGGCCGACGCGATCGCGCTCGCGAACGACACGGCGTACGGGTTGTCGGGGTCGATCTGGACCCGCGACGTCTCGCGTGCCTTCCGCGTCGCGCGCGCGGTCGAGGCCGGGAACCTGTCCGTGAACTCGCACTCGTCGGTGCGGTACGCGACACCGTTCGGCGGGTTCAAGCAGTCCGGTATCGGCCGTGAGCTCGGGCCCGACGCGCCGCTCGCCTTCACCGAGACCAAGAACGTCTTCGTGGCCGTCGAAGACGGGCCAAGAAGCGACCAGCAGAGCGTGGCCGTCGAAGACGCAGCCCAGGAGGAGTCCGCATGAAGCCCGTCGACCTGACCCAGCGGCTCGCCGGTCGCGTCGCCGTCGTCACCGGAGGGGCCAGCGGCATCGGCCTCGCCGCCGCACGCCGGATGGCGGCCGAGGGCGCGTCGATCGTCGTCGGCGACGTCGACCAGGAGTCCGGCAAGGGAGCCGCCGAGTCCGTCGGTGGGCTGTTCGTGCCCGTCGACGTCGCCGTCGAGGCGCAGGTCGATGCGCTGTTCGACGCCGCTGCGGAGGCGTACGGGTCGGTCGACGTCGCCTTCAACAACGCCGGCATCTCGCCGCCGGAGGACGACCTGATCGAGGTGACCGGCATCGAGGCGTGGCAGCGCGTGCAGGACGTCAACCTCACGTCGGTCTACTTCTCCTGCCGCGCCGCACTGCGCCACATGGTGCCCGCGGGGCGCGGCTCGATCATCAACACGGCGTCGTTCGTGGCCGTCATGGGGTCGGCGACGTCGCAGATCTCCTACACGGCGTCCAAGGGCGGGGTGCTCGCCATGTCGCGCGAGCTCGGCGTCCAGTACGCCCGCCAGGGCATCCGCGTCAACGCTCTGTGCCCGGGGCCGGTGAACACCCCCCTGCTCCAAGAGCTGTTCGCGAAGGACCCCGAGCGTGCCGCGAGGCGCCTGGTCCACGTGCCGGTCGGCCGGTTCGGCGAGCCGGAGGAGATGGCCGCCGCCGTCGCCTTCCTCGCCAGCGACGACGCGTCGTTCATCACCGGCTCGTCGTTCCTGGTCGACGGCGGCATCAGCTCGGCGTACGTCACGCCGCTGTAGACGGCGGGAGGTAGGGTCACCGCGATGAGCACCGCACCATCCGACGGGATCGAGGACGGCAGGGTGGAGGACGCGCTCCTGCGCCCCGTCCGGACCGGCAACGCCTTCGAGGACACCGTCTCCCGTCTGCTGCAGACGGTGCGCCTCGGCGTGATCGCCCCCGGCGAGTCGCTGCCGTCGGAGCGCGACCTCGCGCTGCGGCTCGGGGTCAGCCGCGACACGGTGCGGGAGGCGATCCGGACGCTGAACGACGCCGGCTACGTGGAGACACGACGGGGGCGGTACGGCGGCACGTTCGTGGTCGACGACCTGCCCGCGCCGGTGCACCACGGTCCGGCACGCGCACCCGACTTCGACCTCGACGACGTGCTCCGGCTCCGCGAGATCCTCGAGGTCGGCGCGGTCCGGATGGCGGCAGCGCGGTCCCTCACCGCCGGCGAGCGCGACACCCTCTGGACGCGGCTCCAGGAGCTCACCACCGCCGAGCCGGTCGACTACCGCAGGCTCGACTCGCGGCTCCACCTCACGCTCGCCGAGATGGCCGGTTCGCCGTCGCTGCTGCCGCTGGTGGCCGACGTCCGGATGAAGCTCAACGTCTTCCTGGACGACATCCCGCTGCTGCCGCGCAACATCGGCCACTCCGACGAGCAGCACGAGACGCTCGTCGTCGCCGTCCTCACCGGCGATCCCGATCGCGCTGCGGCGGCGATGGAGGAGCATCTCGCGGGGTCGGCGGCGCTGCTGCGTGGGTTCTTGAGCTGAGGCCGCCGCCGGTCGACGAGGGTGTGCTGAACTCCTCGATCATCACGGGATACTGCTCGCCGCCGTGCCCCGCGGCGATCGCTCGGTCGGCCATCGCCTTGATCATCCTGGGCAGCTGGGTGCTGACGCCGGCGGCCTCGCTCTCCTCGATCAGGTGCTCCATCGCCCGGACGTCGGTCTCGAGTGCCGACACCTCGGCTGGGAAGCGGTCGGCGTCGACCTGCTCGGCATAGCCCGGTAGCCACCCGGCCACCTCGGCCGCGACCTGCTGCGCGAAGGGCGCGTACGTCGCGGCGTCGACACCCACCGTCCGGAGCAGAGCCGTCCCCTGCAGCCACGCGTTGAGCACGCTCCACATCATCGCCAGGCCGGCGGCGTCGTACAGCGCCGCGAGACCGTGGTCCGTGCCGAGGTGGGTGATGGTGCCGAGCGCCCGCAACGTCGGTTCGTGGGCCTGGAGGTCCTCGGCCCGCCCGGCCTGGAGGATCACCGCCTCGGGCGTGCCGATGGCCGGCGGTACCGCCATGATGGCGCCGTCGAGGTAGCGCGCGCCGCGCTGCTGTGCCCAGTGCGCGGTCTCCCGCGCCTGGTCCGAGCTGCCGGACGTGACATTGACGAGCGTCGCTCCGTCCAGCGCGCGTTCACCGGCTCCGAGGATGCTGCGGACGGCCCGGTAGTCCGTCACGCAGACGATCGTCAGTGGGCTTGCCCTGAGAGCGTGCCCCTCCGAGGGTGCTCGTCGTGCGCCCTTGGCCACCAGGCGGTCGACCTTCGAGGCGGTGCGGTTCCACACGGTCGTCGGATGGCCCGCAGCCAGGAACGCCTCCGCGAGCGCCTGGCCCATCAGCCCGAGTCCGATGACTGTCACTGGTGCTCTGCTCGTGTCTTCCATGGCAACATCGTCAACGTTCATACCGGTGTGAAGGTCAAGCGAGGTGTGGAGTGCTGATCGGAGAGCTCAGCCGTCGGACGGGGGTCAACACCCACCAGCTGCGGTACTACGAGGCACAGGGCCTGCTCGAAGCCGATCGTGGCGTGAACGGCTATCGCGAGTTCGGGGCGAACGCGGTGCTACGGGTGAGGCAGATCCGTCATCTGCTCGGTGCCGGCCTCTCGTCCGACGACATCGCGTACCTGTTGCCCTGCGCGACCGGGGAGGCGCCCGAGCTGGTCGGTTGTCCCGAGCTGCTCAGTGCCATGCGGTCGCGGCTCGAGCGGCTGGACGGCGAGATCACACGGCTCGGCCGGTCCCGCGAGGCCCTGCTCGACTACATCGAGACGGCCGAGCGGACAGGTTAGACGCCGAACGTGGCCGCCCGACCGAACGACGCCTTGCGCGCTGCCCGCCGCAGCGTGAGGAGCACCGCCGGCCCGAGCACGATGATCGCGACGGCGTTGGTGATCGCGCGCCCGGTGTCCCACCCGAGCGAGGTCAGGAGGATGAACCAGAAGAACCGTTGCAGGTTCTCTGCCAGCGACGCGCCCGGCACGAACGCGAGACCCTGGTCGCCGCTCGGGTCGATGCCCGCGAGGAACGGCCAGAACCAGAGGTTGAGCAGAGCACCGTAGAAGTAGGCCGCGAAGACCCCGTACGCCGCGAGCATCGCGATCTCCTTCTTCCCGGTGACCCGCTTCGGGAGCAGACCAGCGCCCAGTCCGAGCCACGCAGCGCACATCATCTGGAACGGGAGCCACGGCCCGACGCCGGCGGTCAGGAGTGCCGACGCGAACAACGACGTGCACCCGAGCAGGAAGCCGAAGCCTGCACCGAAGACCCGCCCACCCAGGATCAGCAGGAAGAAGACGAGGTCGAGCCCGGCCGTACCCGCACTGAGGGCACGCAGCCCGCACTGGATCGCCGACAGCACGCCGAGCATCGCGAGCGCCTTCGCATCCATCCCGCCCTCCGACAGCTCGGCGAGGACGACGAGGAGCAGGAGCGGGAGGAGCAGGACGAAGTAGATCGGTGCCTGCGCGTCCTGCTGTCCGGACGCCGGCTCGAACAGCAGGGGCCACCCGAACATCGCCAGTCCGGCGACGGACGCGACCACCAGCACCGCCGCCGAGCGTGGCCGCAGCGCGATCGCCGTACGAGGGGTGCTCACGCCTCCCCCTCCTCGGCGCGCTCCAGCGCGAGGCGTACGTCGCGGACCGTGAGCCACTCCGGGCCGAGCACCTTGGCGACCTGCGGGGCGAAGGCGGGTGAGGCGGCCAGGACGTGGTGCACGTCGCCGGCGGCGATGACCTCGCCCTGCGCCATCACGACGGCGCAGTCGGCGACCTCCGCCACGAACTCGACGTCGTGGGTCGCGACGAGGACGGCGCTCCCGTGGCGGGCGAGGTCGTGCAGCATCGCGGCGAGCTCGGACTTGGCGGTGTAGTCGAGACCGCGCGTCGGTTCGTCGAGCAGGACGACCTTCGGCGCGGCGGTCAGCTGGACCGCGAGGACGAGGGCGAGCTTCTGCCCCTCGGACAGGTCTCGCGGGTTCATGACCGGATCGATGGTGCCGGCGAGACGGGCGAGGAGCGCGCGGCACGTGCCGGGCTCGGCGCCGGCCTCCGCGTCGGCGGCGGCGCACTCGACCGCGACGGTCTCGAGGTAGAGCAGGTCGCTGGCGGTCTGGGGTACGAGCCCGATCCTCGCGCGGGCCTCCTTGCGGGAAAGGTCTCCCGGATCGTCACCGCCGACCCGGACGTCGCCGCCGTGCCGCGGACCGGATCCCTGCAGGGCCCACATCAGCGTCGACTTGCCGGAACCGTTCCGCCCCATCAACGCCGTGACGGTGCCGGCGCGGAGATCGAGGTCGACCCCACGCACGGCGTACAGGGGGCCGTACCGCACCTCGACGTCGCGCGCGGTCAGCAGCACGTCCTGCCCCGTCCCCGATTTGGGACCTTCGACAAGGTTCTGTGACCCGGATTCCTTCTCCAAGGTCCCAAATCGCGGACGGGACGGCTCCAGGGACTTGCGCAAGGTCTTCGACGCGCGGCGGGCCTCGCGGACGGTCAGCGGCAGCGGCTCCCACCCGGCGAGCCGGCCGAGGCTCACGATCGGCGGGGCGACCGGGCTCGTCGCCAGCATGCTCGCCGGCCCTCCGGCAGCGACGGTGCCGTCCGTCCCGACGTAGACGAGCACGTCCGCGAACGGCACCACGCGCTCCAGCCGGTGCTCCGCGAGGACGACCGTGGTCCCGAGGTCGTGGACGAGCCGCGCCAGCGTCGCGAGCACGTCCTCCGCCGACGTCGGGTCGAGCGCGGACGTCGGCTCGTCGAGCACGAGGACCGGCGGGTTCATCGTGAGCACCGAGCCGATCGCGACCCGCTGCTGCTGCCCGCCCGACAGCGAGCGCAACGACCGCGCCCGCAGGTCGGCGATGCCGAGCAGGTCGAGCGTCTCCTCGACCCGTCGCCGCATCGCCTGCGGGTCGACGCCCAGCTGCTCCATCCCGTACGCGAGCTCCTCCTCGACCGTGTCCGTCACGAACCCGGCGAGCGGGTCCTGGCCCACCCAGCCGACCGTGGCCGCCAGCTCGCGCGGCGGGTGGTCCTGCGTCCGCAGCCCGGCGACCGTCACCGTGCCGTCGAGGTGGCCGCCGGTGAAGTGCGGGACGAGGCCGTTCACGAGGCCGAGCAGGCTCGACTTGCCGGCGCCGGTCGGGCCGGTGACGACGACGAGCTCACCCTCCTCGACGTGCAGGTCGACGTCGCGCAGCACCGGCTCCGCCACCCCGTCGTAGGTGAACGTCACGCCCTCGATCGCGATCACGCGGCCACCTCCTGCCCCGTACGGGTGGGGGCGGGCGTGCGCAGCGCGGCGTACGGCGACACAGGCTCGGGCGTGAGCAGCGCCGGCAGCGCAGCCACGACCAGCACGACGAGCGTCACCGGGTCGAGCACGTACGAGACGGAGAACCCTGCGGCGACGACGACACCGCAGAGCGCGGTGAACCACTCCCACCCCAGCCACGGGTCGGGTCGGTAGCGGGTGTGTCCGACCTTGCGCCCCGAGAGCCAGAACCCGACGCCGGCGACCGAGAAGCCGGCGACGAGCATCGGGGCCGCCAGGAGACGCGGCGCGGTCAGGTCGGCGGTCGCGTACACACCGACGCATACCCCGAGGAGCCCGACGAGCAGCAGCGCACCGGTCGCGGCGCGGGTCCGCCGGTCCACACCGCCGCGGCGCCCGTAGCCGCGGGCGTCCATCGACGCGGCCAGCTGCATCGAGCGGTCGAGCGCATCCTCCATCACCGGGATCACGATCGACCGCAGCGCCCGGATGTTGCGTCCGGAGTCACCGCGGAGCCGCCTGGCCCGGCGGACACGGCCGATGCTCTCGGCCAGCTGAGGGAACAGCGTGAGCGCGACGACCACGGCCGCGCCCACCTCGTACAGGGCCGGCGGCAACGACTTGAGCAGCCGGCGCGGGTTGGCGAGGGAGTTCGCGGCTCCGACGCAGATGATCAGCGCCGCCAGCTGCAGGCCGACCGCGAACGAGCGCTGCAGCGTCTCCCACGTGACCGGTCCGAGGATCCGGATGCCGTCGGCCCACGACGGCAGCGGGATCTCGGGCAGGTCGAGGATCACGGTGCCGGTCGACGACCCCCCGAGGAGCACGCCGAACAGCACCCGGATCACGATCACGAGAGCACCGAGCCACAGGTAGAGCCGGAACGACATCGCCCACGGAGCCACCGGACGACGAGCGACCACGACCAGGCTCGCGACCCCGATGATCAGGCCGAGCAGGACGACCTCGTACGTCCGGCTGGCAGCGACGGCGAGCCCGATCGCCCACACCCACCACGCTCCGGGGTGCAGGTCGCGCCGGGCACGACGCTCGGGCACGGGTCAGGCGTCCTCGCTGCGACGACGACGGACGAGCGAGAAGGCGACGGCGACCGCGAGCAGCACGGCGACGGCGATGCCGATCCACACGATCGAGGTGCCGTCGTCCGGCTCCGAGTCGCTGGCGTCGGAGTCGGCCGACGCGGGCTCCAGGGTCGGCGGGTCCGCGGGGTCGAAGTCGGGCATCGGCGTGGAGTCCATCGACTGGTTGAGCTGGAAGCGCCAGCCCTCGTACCCACCGGGGACGACCTTGTTGGTGTCCGCCCCGGCCTCCGCGTACGCCCAAGCGCCCTCGGCCGGTGCGACGTAGTACGACCAGTACGCCGCGCCGGGCGGGAACTGCTGGCACTCCTCGACGTAGTCGCGGCCGTCGACCTCGAGCGCCTGGTCCGCTGCGGGCTGGTCGTCGATGCGGCACGGACCAGTCAAGCCGCTCGCGGTGACGGGCTCGACGTCGAAGCCGGCGGCCTCGAGCGCCTGCATGCCGGTCATCCCGTCGGAGTCCTCGGCGCACCCGACCTGGACGTGCCCGCCGAGGTCGACGAAGTCCACCACGACCGTCGTGCCCGTGGTGTCGGTGCAGGCCTCACCCTCCGCGTGGGCCGACGCGGTCGACGCGGTGGCCATCGGGAGTGCGGCACCGATGAGAAGTGCGGCGGCGGCGGCGAGCGTACGCATCGCGCACGTCCTTCCTGCTGCGGACGGGATCCAGCCCGTCGTCCTCGGCAGCGTACGGAGGCGGCTCCGGGTCACGGGTCGGACCTGGAGTGGCAGCAGGTGCTCCGGCTCGCCTCCGAAGAGGCCTACGGTTGCGGGTCAGCGCCGGACTCGGACCGGCTTCCCCTGGTGCCGCCCTCAGGGTATCCGAGGTGCGCCCCGCTCCCTGCCGCCGCCGGGGATCCGCGAGACGATGCTGCGGTGTTCGACGGTTTCCAGACCGACACTATCCGGCTCGACGACAGCGACGTCTTCGTACGGTACGGCGGCTCCGGACCCGTGGTGGTGCTCCTCCACGGCCATCCGAGGACGTCCTCGACCTGGTACCGCGTGGCGCCGGCGCTGGTCGATCGCGGCTTCACCGTGGTCTGCCCGGACCTTCGCGGGTACGGGCGATCCCGGGGGCCCGCACCGAGTCCTGACCATGCCGCACACTCCAAGCGTGCGATGGCCGGCGACGTGCGCGAGGCGCTGCGGCGGCTCGGGATCGAGCGGTTCCACCTGGCCGGTCACGACCGGGGCAGCTATGTGGCGTTCCGGATCGCGATGGATCATCCGGAGAACGTCGACAGGCTGGCGCTGCTCGACTGCATCCCGATCAGCGAGCACCTTCGGCGGATCACGCCCGGTTTCGCGACACGGTGGTTCCACTGGTTCTTCTTCGCGCAGCCGGACACCCCCGAACGGGTGATCAACGCCGATCCGGACGCCTGGTACGCGGGAACGCCCGACAGGCTGGGCGAGGAGAACCACGCCGAGTTCCGGGCCGCGACCCGCGACCCGGACGTCGTCCGGGCGATGCTCGAGGACTACCGCGCGGGCCTGACTGTCGACCTCGCCGACGAGGAGGCGGACCGGGCGGCCGGCCGACGGATCGAGCGTCCGCTGCTCGTCGCCTGGTCCGCCGGCGAGAACCTCGACGACATGGGCGGGGACCCGGTGGCGGTCTGGGAGGCATGGGCGGACGACGTCCGGGGACCGGCCGTCATCCCCGGCGACCATCACATGGCCGAGGAAGGGCCGGACGAGCTCACCGACGCGCTCGCCGCGTTCTTCGGCGACCCCACCGGCTAGAGAACGTCACCCGGGCAGGCGGCGGAACGACCATCCCTCGGCGGCGCGCGCGTACTCGTCCCGCGTGCTCGGTGCCTCGTCGTCGCCGCGCCAGAAGGTCAGCTGCCGAGGGACGAGGTGGAAGCACAGCCACGTCGTCGGCGGAGCCAGGTCGGGGTGCGCCGCATCGAACGCGCGCCACCGCGCGACCCGCTCCGGCCGGGGCAGGCGTGCGACCTCGGGATCATTGAGCCAGGCCAGCAGCTGGAGGTCGCGTGAGCACGCCGCGTACAGCTCCGCCTCCTCCTCGGTGCTCGCGCGCACGACGTCGCCGACGGCCACGAGCTGCCGTTAGTCCTCCGGCCACGCCAGCACGATCGCCGCGCGAGGGTCGGTCGCGAGCTGGTCGACCTTCTCCGAGCGAGCGTCGGAGTGGAACGAGAGCCGACGTCCGTCGAACCCGTTGAGCATCACGGTGCGCGCTGCGGGAGCGCCGTCGTCGCCGACGGTCGCCAGGGTCATCAGCAGCGGAGCGCTTCCGGTCGGGCGGTCGAGCCAGTGCGTGAGGAGCTCGAAGGGATCGGTCGCATCGACGTCCGGTGCGATGTCATGTCCGAAGGCGTTCACCGGCCCACCGTACGACCAGGAGCTCCGGTGACCCGGACGACCGGGAGAATGGCGTCATGCATCCCCCGCCGACCACGGCACCGCAACGGTCGTTCGCGTTCGAGAACACCGTCTACGCCGTCATCGTCCCTGCCGGGCTGTTCCTGCTGGGATGGGTGTGGATAGGACGGGCGTTCCTCGGCGCTGGAGGCTGGCTCATCCTCCTGTTCGCGATGACGGTCGTCCCGGTCCTCTTCGGGGCGCTGGCCCTCACCACCGCGATCGCCTTCTCGCAGCGTCGCCCTCCGTCGGTCGGCCGGATCACGCCGCGGCAGGCCTGGGCGCACGTGGTGCTGTGGGTCGCTCTGTTCGTGTTCGGCTTCTGCGTGGTCGACGTCGGCGACGCCGAGGACAGCTCCCACTCGGTGCTGACGCTCCTCGTCGGCCCGTCGGACTCCGTGCAGGACGTGTCGACGGTGATCGCCCTCGTCGCTGCCGTCGTCGCGGGTGCCGCCTGGGTCTGGCTGCTCGTCGAGCTCCTCGTCAGCGGCCGTGACGCCCGGCGACGACGCGCCGCCGAAGTCGAGCAGCAGCAGCGCCAGTGGCAGTGGCAGCAGTGGCAGTGGCAGCAGTCCCAGCAGCCTCCGCCACCGGCTCCCTGGGATCCCCCGCGGCACTAGCGCGGCACCTCGGGCTCCGATAGAACTCGTCCATGCCGCTGCCCCGCACGCGCACGACCGCTCTGCTCGCCCTCGCCGCCGGCGTGTGGGTCCTCGTGGACGTCGTCCGCGTCTGGGCCCCGTCGCTGATCACGATCTTCGGCCAGGCCGCCTCGACCCCGCCCGAGCTGATGGGCGCGTACGCGCTGGGGTGCGTGGCGGTCGCGGTGGTCGTCGTCGCGCTGACAGCCCGACGTGCTCCCGGCACGACGCTCGGCCTCGCGGTCGGCGTGATGGTCGTGTGTCGGGTCGGCCTGCAGCTGAGCGACGGCGGCCGCCCTCAGCTGGTCCTCGCGTCCGTCGGCGTCGCCGCCTCGATCGTGTGGCTCGCGCTCGCCGTCGTCCGGTACGGCGACGTGGCCGCTGTCGGCACGGTGACCGGGGTGGCGGTCTCGGTGACGACGCACGCGGCGCTCGGCACGTGGGGCGCGGTCTGGCGGCACGACTTCTGGGGGTGGGCGCTGCTCGTCGTCCAGGTCGCCGTCCTCGTCGCCGCGACCTCCAAGTCGAGGGGCCGTGAGACAGTCCCTGCTCCGGGTCGCCGGTTCGCGTGGCTGCTGATGCCCGGTCTCCTGGTCGCCGGCGTCGTGGTCGGCAACGCGAGTCGCGCCAGCGCGGTCGCCGGCACCCTCGGCCTGGTCGCGATCGCTGCGGCGTCGGTCGTCGCGGTGGCGCTCGCCGGCACGCGCCCTCGGCCCGTGGTCGCCTGGCTCGGGGCTGCGGCCCTGGTCGGGTCGGTCGCGCTCGCCCTCGTCGTCACCGTCGAGCTGGACGGCATCCCCGCCGTGACCCCGCCCTGGGCCGTCGTCGCGTACGCCGTCGGCCCGCCGGCACTCGCGACCGTCTGGGCCGCCTCGGCCCGTGGCACGGGCGCGTCGCCGGTCGCCGTGGCGCTGGGCGGGCTCGTGTGGGTCGCGCTGCTTTTCGTCTACTACGCCGGGTACGACCTGGGCTACCGCGCCGACGTCGTGGCCGTCGGCGCCGGCGCCGTGGTCGCCGTGGTCGCGGCAGCAGGTGTGGGATCACGGTCCGACGACGGCCCGGTCGCCGCCGTCGGGCTGCGCGCCACTGCCGTCGCGGGCGCGCTCGCGATCGCCGCGGCCTGGGCCGGCCCCACCCTGACGGTTCGCCCGCTCGTCACCGAGATCTCCGACGTGCAGGAGTCGACCCAGGTCGTGGCGTACAACGTGCGGATGGGTTACGGCATGGACGGCACTTTCCGCCCCGCCGACGTCGCCGAGGTCCTGCTCCGCACCGACGTGGCGCTGCTCAGCGAGGTGGACCGCGGCTGGTACCTCAACGGAGGTCAGGACCACCTCGCGATCCTCGAGCGCCTGCTCGAGCGCGACGCCGTGTTCGCACCGGCCGCCGACCCGGTGTGGGGCGACGCCGTCCTCTCGAGGATCCCGGTCGAGGAGACCGTCGGCACTCCCCTCCCGTCCCACGGCGCCGTGACGGGGGCGCAGGCGTTGGCGGCTCGGATCCCCGTGGAGGGCGTCCCCACGTGGTTCGTGTCGACCCACCTGCAGCCGAACGACAGCGACGAGGGTGTGCGCGAGCAGACCGACGACCTGGCCGCCGCCGTTCGTGCGCGCCTCGACGACAACATCCCGCTCGTGCTCGGCGGTGATCTCAACACGGTGCCCGGCAGTCCCTCGTACGAGGTGCTCCTCGACCTCGGGCTGGTGGACGCTCTCGACGGGGAGGGACCCACCTCGCCCGCCGACGCCCCCGCCCGGCAGATCGACCACCTGTTGGTGACGCCCGACCTCGCCCCGTCGTACCCCGTGGTCGGCACCAGCCAGGCCTCGGACCACCTGCCCGTCCTCGTGACCATCAGGCCGCCGCGCTGACGGCGCGCCCACGTCAGGTCAGCGCACCGCACTCCACTGCACGACCGGCCGCGCAGACTCCCAGGCCGTCGCGTCACCCGACGCCGTCACGACGTCGACGCCGATACGGACGAGCTCGCCACCCTGCTTGCGGTAGCGGTCGACGAGGGCGGCCTCGTCGTCCAGCGTGACGGCCTGGACGACGAGGCGGCCACCGGTCCGGAGCGCCGACCAGGCCGCCTCGACGATGCCGGCGTCCGAGCCGTGCGCCCCGAGGAAGACCGCGTCCGGAGCGCCGAGGTCGTCCAGCGCGTCGGGCAGCGTGCCCTCGACGGCACGCAGCTCACGAACACCGAGGTCGGTCGCCGCCTCCCTCGTCCGGGACACGTCGGCCGCGGACGGCACGACCACGAGCGCCGAGGCGAGCGGCTCCGCACGCAGCCACTCGACGCCGATCGACACCGCTCCCGGTCCGAGCCCCCAGAGGAGATCGCCGGCCGCCGGGGCGAGACGCGCCAGCGCCGCCGTACGGACGTCCCGAGGCACGACGGGGACCGCGTCGCCGAACGCCGTGTCCGGCAGTCCTGGGACGCGTGACATCGCCGAGCGGCGGGACGAGTCTGCGACACAGCTGAGGCAGATGACGTTGAGGTCGGGCGAGACGCGCTCGCGCCACCCGGCGGCAGTCGACTCCGTCCGCGACTCGGCCAGTCCACCGAGGTCGCCGAACACCGTCATCGTCGACTCCCCGTAGCCCTGTGCCGTGAGCAGGGTCGCGACCGACGAGGGCGTCCCGCCGTCGGCCGACAGGAGGACGAGCTTGCGGCCGGGCGCCAGGTGAGGGAGCAGCCGGCGTACGTCGTGGCCGCTGAGCGGGACCAGCGCGGTCTCCTCGAAGGACCACCGCATGCGGGCGCGGGCGAGCGACTCCGACGAGACCGTCGGGATGACCTCGACGTCGTCGGGATCCACGAGCGTCACCAGCAGCGACGCGATCCCGGCCACGAGCGGGTCACCGGAGGAGAGGACGACGATCCGCTTGCCCTCGTACTCCTCGAGCAGCGGCGGCAGCGCTTCTGCGACCTCCGCCGGCCACTCGATCCTGACCTGCCACCAGGCCCACGGGACGGAGTCGAGGTGGCGCTTGCCACCCATCACGACCTCGGCCTCGCGGACGATCCGCCGCGAGTCCATCGCGAGCCCGTCCCAGCCGTCCGCACCGATGCCTACGACCGTGATCCGCTGCATGGGTGAAGACGTTATCCGGGTCGGCGGGTCAGGCCCAACCCCGATCCGGATGTGATGCACACCATGTCCGCGATGCGGCGGTTTCGTCGGCCGGCAGCCGGCCATGCCTACCATCATGACGCGCATCCGCGGACGTCGTGCGACGCGCACCAAGGAGAGGACGCCTGTTGATGGCACGTTCTACCGGGTTCGGAGCAACCCTGCCCGTGTCCGGCCGCCGCGTCCTGGTGGTCGGTGCCGGCGCGGATGCTCTCGGGCAGGTCGTCGCGCTGCGCGACGCGGGAGCAGCCGTGACCGTCGTGGCCCCGGAGGCCGTCCAGTCGATCGCCGACCTCGCCGAGCGGGGCGTGCTGCAGTGGCACTCCCGGGCGTACGAGGCCGCCGACGTCGCCGGCCTCGAGGCCGAGCTCGTGGTGGCCGCGACCGGCGAGCGCGACCTGGACGCCCGCGTCGCCGCTGACGCGGCAGCCGTCGGCCGCTGGTGCGTCGTACCCGAGGTGCAGGCACGGAAGGCGGAGGCGACGGGCGGGAGCGTCGTCCTCGTGGGAGGCGGGCCCGGGGACCCGGGACTGATCACGGTCGCGGGGATGGAGGCTGTCCGCGCCGCCGACGTGGTGGTCACCGACAGGCTCGCGCCGCTCGGCGTCCTCAAGGACCTCGACGTCGAGGTCATCGACGTCGGCAAGATCCCCCGCGGCCGCTTCACGCCGCAGGAGGAGATCAACCGGATCCTGGTCGAGCAGGCGCAGGCCGGACGACGCGTCGTACGCCTCAAGGGCGGCGACAACTTCGTGTTCGGCCGCGGCGGCGAGGAGGTCGAGGCGTGCACGGCTGCCGGGATCCCCGTGGAGGTGGTCCCGGGGGTGACCTCGGCGATCGCCGGGCCCGCGCTCGCCGGCATCCCCGTGACGCACCGGGGTCTCAGCCAGGGTTTCACCGTGCTCTCCGGCCACGTGCCCCCGGGCGACCCGCGCTCGACGCTCGACTGGGCGGCTCTGGCGCGGTCGGGGACCGATCTCGTCCTTTTGATGGCGGTGGCCACCCTTCCCGCGATCACGGAAGCGCTGATCGCCGAGGGTCTCGATCCGACGACTCCCGCCGCCACGGTCGCCGATGCTGCCCTGCCGACGCAACGGGTGGTGCGAGGCGACGTGTCGTCGATCGCCGCCCGGGTCGACGAGGCAGGTATCGGCGCTCCCGCGATCACCGTGATCGGGCTGGTCGCCGGGTTCGACCCGCGCGGCTGACTGCCGGCCGGACGGAACCCGCCCTCGCACGCCGCTGGCGCACGAGGGCGGATCTGCATCCCCGGCGGAAGGTCCCCCGATCCTCCGCCCTGGCGGATGCCGACGTTCCCGATCGGCATCGTGCCGGGATGGGCCGCACCGTGATCCGTGGGTGGCCGCGAAGTCTGGAGGGAATCGCGGCGTCGCCCGCGGCGGGCGGCACGCCTCAAGCGTCGCAGCGTGCGCATCCCGCCGCCATGCGAGTCGGCCGCACGGTCGGCGAACGGTCGTACGCCGCGACGAACGGTTGCGCCGTCCCGAGCCTCGGGCGGTCGGGAACGCCTCGCGGCTAGGCTGAGGAGTCCTCGCACCCTGCCCGGAAGGCCTCCTCGATGTCTGACGCCGCCGCTGCCGCATCCCGCATCGCGCCGCCACCGGAAGCCGTACGACGCGAGGCCGCGGACCGCCTGGCCGGGCTCGCGACGCCTGCCGGAGCGCTCGGGCGGCTCGGTGAGGCGGCCGTGTGGTGGGCTGCCGTGCAGGGGCAGTGCCCGCCGTCGCCACCGTCGAACGTGCGGGTTGTCGTCTTCGCCGGCGACCACGGCGTGACGGCGCACGGCGTGTCCGCGTACCCGTCGGAGATCACCGCGCTGATGGTGCACCAGTTCCTCTCGGGCGGCGCCGGTGTCGCCGTGCTCGCTCGTCTCCACGGCGCCGAGCTGCGCGTGCTCGACCTTGGCGTCGATGTCGAGGCGGGTACGTTCCCCGCCGAGGTCAGCAGCTACAAGGTGCGCCGTGGCTCGGGAGCGATCCACGTCGAGGACGCCCTGACCGCCGAGGAGACCCTTCAGGCGCTCGCCGCGGGTGCGTCGGTGGCGGCTGAGGAGATCGCCGCCGGCGCCGACCTGCTGGTCGCGGGCGACATGGGGATCGGCAACACGACGCCGTCGGCGGCGTTGATCGCGGCGACACTCGGCCTCGGTGCCGAGGAGGTCACGGGACGCGGGTCCGGCATCGACGGTGACGCCCTCATGCACAAGCAGACCGTGGTCGACGAGGCGCTCGTCCGTGCCGGCGAGCGGGTCACCGACCCGGTCGACCGGCTGACCGCGCTCGGGTCGGCGGACCTGGCGGCGCAGGTCGGCTTCCTCGCCGAGGCGGCCCGCCGCGGCGTGCCGGTGCTGCTGGACGGCGTCATCTCGGTCGCGTGCGCGCTCGTCGCCGAGGACTACGCACCCGGATCCTCCGCGTGGTTCTCCGCCGGTCACCGTTCGCCGGAGCCCGCACAGTCGCTCGCGTTGTCGAAGCTCGGGCTCGAGCCGTTGCTCGACCTGGGGATGCGGCTCGGCGAGGGCAGCGGCGCGGTCGCCGCCGTCCCGGTCGTCCGCTCGGCGGCTGCTCTGCTCGCCGACGTCTCGCTGCTTGCCGACGTCCTCGGCGACCAGGGCGCCTGACGCCTGTGACGGACGGGCAGCCGGGGACGGCGCAGCCGCCCGCGCGCGGCGCGTTCGCCGACGGGCTCCTTCTCGCGGCGGGCACCTTCAGCACGGTCCGGTTCCCGGCGCCGTCGACGGTCGACCGGTCGCGCGCGCGGGTGGCGATGGTCGTCGCGCCCGTCGCGGCAGCGCCCCTGGGCGTTGCGGCAGGCCTCGTCGCGGCGCTCGGAGAACGGCTCTCGCTCCCGCTGCTGGTGACGGGCGCGCTGGCGGTCGCCGTCGTGGCCCTCGGCACGCGAGCCCTGCACCTCGACGGGCTCGCCGACTCGGTCGACGGACTCAGCGCGCCGTACGACCGTGAGCGTCGGCTCGCGATCATGAAGTCCGGTGACGTCGGCCCTGCCGGAGCGGTCGCGCTCGCGCTCGTCGTCCTCGTCCAGTCGGCGGCGCTGGGGTCCGTCGTCGGACGCGAGCACGGATGGCTGCTGGTCGGCGTCCTCGTCTGCGTGTCACGCGCGGCCGTGCTCGTCGCGTGCGTCGCTCCCGTACCCGCCGCGAGCCCGACGGGGTTGGGCGCGGCGGTCGCCGGGACGGTCCCGGTCGTCCTCGCCGTCGCCGCGGGAGCCGCGTACGCGGGGGTCCTGGCCGGCGCGTTCGCCGTCACCGGTGCCGCCTGGTGGTACGGCGTCGCCTCGGTCGCCGCGCTCGTGGTCGTGGTCGCTCTGCTCGTACGCCGCGCGGTCTCGTTGATCGGCGGGATCACCGGGGACGTCGTCGGCGCGTCGATCGAGCTCGGGCTCCTCGCCCTCTGCGTCGTCGCCTCCGCCGCGTCCTGACCGTGGGGCCTCAGAGGTGGAGCACGCGCCCTGCCACGACGAGCGCGACCTCCTCGGAGGCCTCGGCCAGCCGCTGGTTCGTGATGCCGAGGACGTCTCGGAAGATCCGGCCCGAGCGGTGCTCTGGGACGACGCCGAACCCGACCTCGTTCGTGACGGCGACACTCATCCGGTCGCGCGCGCACCACGCCTCGGCCAGGCTCTCGATGCGCTTGCCGATCTCGGGGCGCCACTGCGCGTCGGGCGCGTCCCAGGCGTCGAGCTCGTCGAGCATGGCGGTCACCCAGGTGCCGATGCAGTCGACGATCGCCGGTGACTCCGTGCCGCGGAGCGCGCTCGCGACGTCCGTGGTCTCCACGGTCGTCCAGGTGGCCGGGCGGTGCTGCTGGTGCGCGAGGATCCGGGCCCGCCACTCGGGATCGCTCCCGTCCGGAAGCGGTCCTGGTGCGATGTAGGTGACGCCCTGCCCGTCCCCGAACAGGGACTCCGCGTACGCGGACTTGCCGGAGCGTACGCCCCCCGTGACCAGCACCCTGTGGCTCATGTCCGCCCCTCTCGGCCCCGCGAAGGTCGTCCTGCTTGTGCGCTCTCGGGCAGCCTCGCACGACATCGGGAGTAATGCACACCCGGGTCTCAGCACTCGTACGACAGCCGCCCGAAATCACGCGTTCACTTGCCGTACGCCAGGATTTCGGGCGGTCGAGGCACCCCACCCTCCACTGGTAGAGGCGCGTAGCGATCGAGACCCGGACGGGCCTGCGCAGCGCCAGCTGACTCGGTGAGCCCCAACGGCCAGTGGTGAGCCCGCGCCACAACAGGCGCTCACCACTGGCCGTTGGGGCTCACGGCGGCGCAGGCGCCGCTCAGCCGTCGCCGAGGGCCTCCAGCACCTCGCTGCATCCGGCGTCGAGCTTGATCGTCGCGAGCTCGTCGCCGCGAGTCGATCCACGGTTCACGATCACCACCGGCGTACCCGCCTTCGCGGCCTGCCGGACGAACCTCAAGCCGGACATCACCTGCAAGGACGATCCGACGACGAGCAGCGCGTCGGCCGCGTCGACGAGAGAGCGGCAGTGCTCCACGCGCGGCTTCGGGACGCTCTCACCGAAGAACACGACGTCGGGCTTGAGGATCCCGCCGCACCCCAGGCACGGAGCCACGCGGAACGTGCTCGTCTCCTCGAGCACCGCGTCGCCGTCCGGCGCGATCGCGTACGCCCCCTCGCCGTAGCCAGGGTTGAGCACGTCCAGCCGTTCGTGCAGCGCGGCGCGCGGCGTACGACCGCCGCAGCCGAGGCAGGCGACGTCCGCGATCCGGCCGTGCAGAGCCGTGAGCGCGCGCTGGCCGGCGGCCTCGTGCAGACCATCGACGTTCTGCGTGATCACCGCGGAGACGGCCCTCGTCTGCTCGAGCGCGACGAGCGCGCGGTGACCCGCGTTCGGCTGGGCGCCCGACATGTGCCGCCAGCCGACGTGCGCCCGCGCCCAGTAGCGCTGGCGGGCCTGCGGCGTCGCCACGAACTCCTGGTACGTCATGGGCTGGCGCGGCACGGACCCCGGGCCGCGGTAGTCCGGGATGCCCGAGTCCGTGCTGATCCCGGCACCGGTCAGGACCACGACGCGGCGCCCGGCCAGGAGCGTACGCGCGTCGGCGACGGTCGGCTGCTCGGTGACGGTGTCCACTCGTCAAGATTACGTTCCGGCCCCACCCTCGCTGCTCGAGGCGCGACCCCGGTCTCGATCCTCCGCTAGCGCTCCGGCCTCGACCAACGGAAGTCTCGCCGGTCGAGGCGCGAAGCGATCGAGACCCGGTCTCGATCCTCCGCTAGCGCTCCGGCCTCGACCAGCGAGGGTTTCGCTGGTCGAGGCGCGAAGCGATCGAGACCCCACCCGACGTCGACACGAGAACCGCGGGAGGCGATGCTGGAGCCGGCCGAGGAGGTCATCATCGTCACCGTCATCGTGCAGCACGCGGCTCGTGTCTCGAGCCGCCGTGCGTGAGCGGCCGGTTCGGGTGAGCCGCCACCTCGCCCGCGGCCCCGTCCTGGCAGCCCTCGTCGGCACTGCCGGGATGTTCGCCGTGACGGCTGCACTCCTCCTGCAGTCGTCCAGCAGCGGCGAGGCCCAGGTCGTCGCGCTCACGATGGCCGACCCGGTGACGACGGCGACCGCGGCACCGACCGCCGTCGCAGCCGGTGACGTCCCCGGCGGGGTGACGTCGTCGCTAGACCGGCCCCGCGCCGACGCGGTCTGGGTCAACAGCATGTCGGCACGGCTGGGCGTCGGCCAGGCGGCCGTCGCCGCCTACGCGAACGCGGCGCTCAGGATCGGTGTCGAGCAGCCGGCGTGCAACCTCGAGTGGACCACCCTCGCCGGCATCGGCTGGGTCGAGTCGCAGCACGGCACGCTCGGCGGCAACGAGCTCCTGCACGACGGCACGACGCGGAAGCCGATCCTCGGCCCCGCATTGGACGGCTCCGAGGGCGTCGGCGCGATCCGGCCCGGCGCCGACGACACGACGGCGCACGGCAATACCGACTGGGACCACGCCGTCGGACCGATGCAGTTCATCGGCAGCACCTGGGCCCGCTGGGGAGCCGACGGTGACGGTGACGGCGTGTCCGACCGTGCCGACCTCGACGACGCCGCTTACGCGGCCGGCCGCTACCTGTGTGCCGACGGGTACGACCTCGCGACGGGCACCGGATGGTCGGCGGCGGTCTTCGCCTACAATCACTCCGACGAGTACGTCGCGTCGGTACTGGCCACCGCCAACACGTACGCCGAGCGCTCGGGCTGAGCACTCGGCGTACGGGTCGTCACGGCATCAGGCCCTGGCGGGCTCCGGCGTCGGCTCGGCACGCTCGCCGAGACGCTTGGCCAGCTGGTCGCCCTCGATGTCGAGGTTAGGGATCAGCCGGTCGAGCCACTTCGGCAGCCACCAGGCCGCCTTGCCTGCGATGGCCATGAACGCGGGGATCAGCGTCATCCGGACCAGGAACGCATCGGCGAGGATGCCGAACGCGAGACCGAACCCGATCGGCTTGATCATCGCCATCGGGCTGATGATGAAGCTGCCGAACACCGAGATCATGATGATCGCGGCCGCGGTGACCACGCGGGCGCTGTGGCTGAAGCCGGTGACCACCGAGGCGTTGGCGTCGCCGGTGTGGACGAAGTCCTCACGCATCCGCGAGACCAGGAACACCTGGTAGTCCATCGCGAGACCGAACAGGATGCCCACCATGAGCAGCGGCAGGATGCTGATGATCGGTCCCGGCGTGTCGACACCGAACAGACCGGACAGCCAGCCCCACTGGAAGACGGCCACGGTCGCACCGAGCGCCATGCCGACGGACAGAAGGAAGCCGATCACGGCCGACAGCGGGACCAGCAGCGAGCGGAACACCAGGATCAGAAGGATGAACGCCAGTCCGACGACGAGCGCCAGGTAGACCGGCAGAGCGTCGGCGAGCTTCTCCGACACGTCGACCGAGACGGCGGTCTGACCGCTGACCAGCACGTCGGCGCCGGTGTCGGCCTGGACGCCGCTCACCGCGTCGCGGATCTCGTGGACGAGGTCCTGCGTGGCGGCCTCCGCGGGCCCGCTCGTCGGGACGACGGTGATCGTCGCCAGGTCGGCGTTCGGGATCACCTGAGCGGGGACCACGGCACCGACCAACGTGTCGATCCCCTCGATCGCCGACGTCGCCGCAGCGACCGCAGCGTCCGGGTCGGCGGCGTCCTTCGTGTCCACGACGACCAGGAGCGGACCGTTGGCGCCCGCGCCGAAGCTGTCGGAGATGAGGTCGTACGCCTTGCGCTGCGTCGTGTCGACCGCTGCGGTCCCGTCGTCGGGCAGCGACTCCTGCAGCGACATCACCGGGATCGACGCGACAGCGGCAACGAGCACTCCAACGACGGCCACGACGCCCTTGCGGCGCGAGACCAGACCCGCCCAGCGCTGTCCCAGCGCCGGCTTGCCCGAGTGGTCGTCGGCCTCGGGGTCGTGCTGACGCAGCCCGGGGATCTTGCCCTTCGTGATGCGCCGCTTGGCGAACCCGAAGAGAGCCGGGAGGAGCGTGAGCGCGATCAGCACCGAGATCGCGACCGTCGCGGCAGCGGCGAGGCCCATCTCCGTGAGGATCGAGATGTTGACGACGGACAGGCCCGCGAGCGCGATGACGACGGTCAGGCCCGCGAACACGACGGCGCTGCCGGCGGTGCCGACGGCGCGACCGGCCGCCTCCTCCGGCTCGCGGCCGCTCATCACCTCGTGGCGGTAGCGGGAGACGATGAAGAGGGCGTAGTCGATGCCGACGGCGAGGCCGAGCATCGTCGCCAGGATCGGCGTCGTGGACCCGAGGGACATGAACCCGGTCAGCGCGGTGATGCCCGAGATGCCGATGCCGACGCCGATCAGCGCCGTGAGGAGCGGCATACCGGCGGCGATCAGGGACCCGAAGGTGATCAGGAGGACGACCAGGGCGACGACGATGCCGATCAGCTCCGACGAACCGGTCTCCGGCATCGCGGTGAGCGCGTCGCCACCGACCTCGACGGTCATCCCCGCCTCACGTCCGGCGTCCGGCGCCGCTTCGAGCGCGTCGATCTGGGCCTCGGACAGGTCGATCGACTGCGTGTCGTAGCTGATCGTCGTGTAGGCGACCGTCTCGTCCGGAGACACCTGCTTGGCCTGGAACGGATCGACGGCGCTGATCACACCGTCCTCGTTGCCGAGCTCGTCCACGGTCTGCGTGACGACGGCGGCGTACTCGGGGTCGGTGACCTTCGAGCCCTCCGGCGCCTGGAAGACGACGCGTGCGGTGGCACCGTCAGCGGCGGCGTCGGGGTTGCGCTCCTTCATCAGGTCGAACGCCTGGACGGACTCGAGGCCCGGCATCGAGAAGTTGTCGGAGGTCTTCCCCGACAGCGTCGCCGCACCGGTGCCGGCGATGACGAGCGCGAGGAGCCACGCGACGAGGACGCCCTTGCGGTGGCGGAACGACCACCGTCCGAGGCGGTAGAGGTACCAGGACACGATGTCTCCTGTGGTTCGTGCGCCCGCGGGCGCGAGGGAGGGATCAGGGAGCGGAAGGGGTGACGCCGAGTGCGGGCAGCAGCACGGCGTCGATGAAGCGGGAGACGTAGGCGACGTCGGCCACCTCGCCGTCGATGACCTCGCGCAGCAGCGCGGGGCCGATCATCGTGACGATCACGAAGGGCAGTGCAGGGTTGTCGGGCGCGACCTCGCCACGCCGCACCGCGCGATCGAGAAGGATCCCGACCTCGGCCGACCGACTGGTGACGATGCGCTCGCGCACCGACTCGGCGAGCTCGGGGTGGGTCTTGCAGGCGTGGATGACCGCGACGACGAGGTCCATCTCAGGGTCGTCGACGTCCTCGTGCTCGCAGGCGAGCCCGATGAGGTCTCCACGCAGGCTGCCCGTGTCGGGGAGCTGCGAGGGCTCGGGGGCGAGGGCGCCGATCGCTGCGACGACGAGCGCCTCCTTGCTCCCCCACTGGCGGTAGAGGGTGGCCTTGCTGGAGCGGGTCGCCTCGGCGACCTTGTCCATCGTCAGCTTGTCGTAGCCAACGTCGGCGAGCAGGCGCAGCACAGCGGCGTACAGCTGGTCGGTGCGCTCAGGAGTCAAGCGGCTCACGGAAGACCTCGGTGATCAAGGAGGAACGAAACGGCTGGGCATATCGAAACGAAACGGTTTCGTATCGATCTTAGGTCGTGGTGCGCCAAAGCGAAGCTCACCGAGGCGTGGCCTCGCTCACAGTGCCCGTCCGGGTAGCGTCTGGGCCATGGCCGATCTCGCGACGTCCCTCCGCACCGCCCTCGACGGTCCGTACGCCGACGCCCGCGCTGCGGCGCGACAGCTGCTCACGGACACCGGCGTGCTCACCGACCCGACGCTCTCGCTCGAGGACCAGCGCACCCGCACCCGCGACGCCGTGCTCGCTCTCGCCGCGTCCGACGTCCCGGCGGCCGGGTTCGCCAAGGCACACGGCGGCACCGGCGACATCGGCGCCTCGCTCGTCGGGTTCGAGACGCTCGTGTACGCCGACGTCTCCCTCATGGTGAAGTCCGGCGTGCAGTGGGGCCTGTTCGGTGGCGCGATCGAGAACCTCGGCACCGCCCGGCACCACGAGCAGTACCTCCCCGACGTGATCTCCGGCGACCTGCTCGGCTGCTTCGCGATGACCGAGACCGGCCACGGCAGCGACGTGCAGAGCCTCGAGACCACGGCGACCTACGACCCGGCCACGGGAGAGATCGTCGTCGACTCGCCGACGCCGAGCGCCCGCAAGGACTACATCGGAGGCGCCGCGCACGACGCGACGATGGCTGCGGTCTTCGCCCAGCTCGTGACCGCCGGCCCCGGTGAGGAGCCGACCTCGCGTGGCGTCCACTGCGTGCTCGTCCCGATCCGCGACGCGGACGGGCGCGACCTGCCTGGCATCACCACGTCGGACTGCGGGGTCAAGGGCGGCCTCAACGGCGTCGACAACGGACGCATCGTCTTCGACCAGGTGCGGGTCCCCCGGGCCAACCTGCTCGACCAGTACGCCTCGGTGGCCGATGACGGCACCTACTCGTCCCCCATCGATAACCCGAACCGCCGCTTCTTCACGATGCTCGGCACGCTCATCCGCGGCCGGGTCAGCATCGCGGGTGCCAGCGGTGCGGCCTCGCGGCAGGCCCTCGCGATCGCCGTCCGGTACGCGCTCCAGCGCCGCCAGTTCGGCGCCCCCGGTGCGGGTCCCGACGAGGACCACGAGGTTCTGCTCATGGACTACCGCACCCACCAGCGGCGGCTCCTGCCCGCGCTCGCCCGGTCGTACGCGCTCCAGATCGCGCAGAACGAGCTCGTCACGACACTGGCCCGCATCCAGGGTTCCGACGCGGAGGCCGACCCGCGCGAGCAGCGCGAGCTCGAGGCGCTCGCCGCGGGGGTCAAGGCCTACGCGTCGTGGCACGCGAGCGCGACGATCCAGGACTGCCGCGAGGCGTGCGGCGGCGCCGGCTACCTCGCCGCGAACCGGCTGACGACCCTCAAGGCCGACACCGACGTCTTCACGACGTTCGAGGGCGACAACACCGTCCTCATGCAGCTGGTCGGCAAGGAGCTGCTGACGGGGTACGCCGACGAGGTCCGAGGGCTCGACCCGGTCGGGATGGCATCGTTCGCGGTCGCGAACGCCGCCGAGGTGGTGCTCGAGCGTACGCCCGTGGCGCCGCTGGTCGCCCGGCTGCGCGACGCCGCACGGCGCGAGGGCGACGAGCCCGACCTGCTCGACCGCGGCACACAGCTCGCCCTGCTCACCGACCGGGAGGAGCACCTGCTCGAGACCCTGGCGCGGCGGATGCAGTCAGCACGCAAGGACTCCGGCGCGGCGGCGTTCGCGGCGGTGAACAGCGCCCAGGACCACCTCGTGCACCTCGGCCGCGCCCACGTCGAGCGCGTCGTCCTCGACGCGTTCGTGGCGACCGTCGCCGAGGTCGAGGACAACGACGTGCGCGCGGTGCTCGACGCGGTCTGCGACCTCTTCGCGGTCAGCGCCGTCGAGGACGACAAGGCGTGGTTCCTCGAGCACCGGCGGCTCTCGGTGGGGCGGGCCAAGAACGTGACCGTGACGGTCAACGAGCTCTGCGAGAAGCTCCGCCCGCACGCGGCCGACCTCGTCGACGCGTTCGGGATCCCCGAGCACCTGCTCGACGTCGAGATGATGCACTAGCGCCCGGTCTCGAGACGAGCGATCGAGACCTACCCCGCCGCGGTCTCGAAGTCCGCCGTCACCTCGCAGGACACCTCGATGTCGTCCGGTCGGAGTTCCATGCCTCCGCCGCCGGACGGCGCCGCCGCAGCGCGCATCGCGACACCGACGCCGCCACCACCAGCGGCGATGTGCGGCCGCAGCCCTTCCTCGTACAGCGCGGCGAGCCGCACCGCGCCGAGTCCGAGCGCGTCCGCGTAGGCCTGTGCCCGTGCCACGGCGTCCCGCGCGGCCGATGCGCGCACCTGGGCGACGGCGGCATCGCGGCGCACGTCGGTCAGCGCCCAGTCGACGCCTCCGACGGACACCCCGTCGATCAGCGCCACCTTGCTCGCCCATCGCGACAGCGCCCCGAAGTCACGGAACTTCACCCGGACGCCAGCGCTCGCTCGGAAGCGCCGGACCTTGACCTGCTCCTCCTGCGCGCTCGGCTTGATCCACTCGTCGAACGTCCACGCCGAGACCTGGTCTGACCCCCACCAGGTCGCCGCACCTCCGGCGACCTGGTCCTTGGCCCCGGCCACGAGCGTGCCGTGGGCGCGCTCCGCGGCTGTGACGACGTCCTCGCGGCGCGCTGCGGAGAACGAGACCGACAACCGGAGCGTCCCCCGCTCGGCGGGGATGTGCTGGGTGGCGCGTCCGGCCACGGTGATCTTCGGCATGGCCCGAAGACTACGCGAGAGAGGTCAGCCTTCGACCGGCTCGAGGATGCGCTGGAAGAGGACGTGGTCCTGCCAGCGCCCGTCGATCTTCAGGTACTCCTCGGCGACGCCGATCGGTGTGAACCCCGTACGCCTCAGCACCGCCTGGGAGGCCGCGTTGTGCAGCAGCGTCGCCGCCTGGAGACGGTGAAGGCCGAGGCCGGCGGCGTACCCACTGATCGCTTCCACTGCGCCCGTCATCAGGCCGCGCCCGGTGTGGGCGCCGTCCAGCCAGTAGCCGAGGTGGCCGTTGCGGAAGACGCCGAGCACGATGTCGTTGACGTTCACCGAGCCGACCACGTCCTCGCCGTGGAAGATCAGCGAGGTGATGCTCGTCCCGACGATGTCGGAGGCTTCGCGCTGTCCGAGGCGACGCACCTGCTCGTCCACGGTGTAGTAGTCGTCGTCGCGGACCGGCTCCCACCGCGCGAGGTGCTCGCGGTTCCGTACGCACGCCGCTGCAAGCGCCGCCGCGTCACCGACCCGGGCATGACGCAGGAGGTGCCCGTCTCCGAGGTCGACCTCGAGCGCCGTCGATCCCGAGGTCATCCGCGGGGCTTGGAGCGCGCGACTGCCTTCGCCTGGTCGGTGTCCGCGTCGCTGGCGGCGGCGTCGGCGCGCCGAGCGGCCGCGTCGTCGAGCTCGTCCACCACCGCGTCGGCCTCGGCGCTCTCGACCCGCACCTTCTCGGTCTCGGTGCCGGCGACCGTGTCCGCCTGGCCGTCGCTGCTCTGCCGCGGAGGCATCAGCTCGCTCGACGGCGCACTCAGGACAGCACGTGCCGGCGCGACCCGGGCGATCACCGGTGGTGTCTCGCCGACGATCGCGTTGTGCCCGCCGCGCCAGAAGATGTAGCGCGAACCGAGGTTGATCATCGTCGCGAGCCGGTTGCGGTTCCCGAGGAGGAAGTACAGGTGGACGATGATCCACACGACCCACGCGGGGAAGCCGGTCAGCTTGCCGGTGAACTTCGACTCCGCGACGGCCGAGCTGCGGCCGATCGTGGCCATCGTGCCCTTGTCGAAGTACTTGAAGGGCTTGTGGTCCTTGCCGGCGAGACGCTTCTTGATGTCCTCCGCCGCGAACTCGCCGCCCTGCAGCGCCGGCTGAGCCAGCTGTGGCAGCGCGCGGTCGCCGTCCTCGACGGCGACGTCGCCGACGGCGTACACGTTCTCGAGGCCCTGCACGCGGAGGTGGTCGTCGACCATGATGCGGCGGCCTCGGCCGAGCGGGACACCCCAGTCCGCGATGACCGGGTGGGTGGTGATCCCGGAGGCCCACACGACCATGTCGGCGCCGACGAACTCGTCGTCGTTGACGACGACGCCGTCGGGGCGCACCTCCTTGACCGAGGTCTCCAGACGGAGGTCGACGCCACGCTTCTCCAGCGACCTGCGGGTGTAGTCGCGCAGCTTCGGGGAGAACGGGGCGAGCACGTGCGGCGCCATCTCGACGAGCGTGATGTGCACGAGCTGGTTGTCGATCTCGGGGTACGTGACCGGGAGGTCGACGTTGCGCATCTCGGCCAGCGCGCCCGCCGTCTCGACGCCGGTCGCGCCACCGCCGACCACGACGACGCGCAGCTCGCGGTCCTGGCCGTTGACGGCCGCGTCCTCGAGGATCGCGAACAGCCGGTCACGGACGGCGAGCGCCTGCGAGCGCCGGTAGAGCGGCAGCGAGAACTCCTCGGCACCGGGGATGCCGAAGAAGTTGGCCGTCGCACCCGCCGCGATGACCAGGTAGTCGTACGAGAGGGTCAGCCCGCCGTCGAGGTTGATCGTCCGCGTCGAGTGCTCCATCGAGGTGACGGTGCCCTTGAGGAACCTGACGTTCTCCTGCTTCCCGCGCAGCGAGCGGAGGAACCACGTGATGTCGCCGGGGTTCAGGGTCGACGTCGCGACCTGGTAGAGGAGCGGCTGGAACGTGTTGTACGTGTGCCGGTCCACCAGCGTCACGTCGACGTCAGCCCGCTTCAGCGCCCGTACTGCGGATACTCCGCCGAACCCGCCGCCGACGACCACGACGTGGGGTCGCGTGCGCGGCATCACCTGCGATTCGTCCATACTTCGAGCGTACGCCGGGGATTCGGGCACCGCGTATCTGGTCGATCACACGTCCGCCGACGGGTGATGTGCCTCACGTCCCTAGGATTGGGGTATGAGCGATCACTTCGACGTCGTCGTCCTTGGCGCCGGACCGGGCGGCTACGTCGCCGCGATCCGTGCCGCGCAGCTCGGCAAGACCGTGGCTGTCATCGAACCCGAGTACTGGGGAGGTGTCTGCCTCAACGTCGGGTGCATCCCGAGCAAGTCGCTGCTGCGCAACGCGGAGCTGGCGCACATCATCACGCACGAGGCCGAGTCCGTCTTCGGCATCGGCGTCGGTGACGTCACCCTCGACTACGGCAAGGCGTACTCGCGCAGCCGTGAGGTCGCGGACGGCCGCGTCAAGGGCGTCCACTACCTGATGAAGAAGAACAAGATCACCGAGATCCACGGCACGGGCGTCTTCACCGACCCGAAGACGATCGACGTCACCCTCAACGACGGCGGCAGTCAGCAGGTCACGTTCGACGCCTGCATCATCGCGACCGGCTCGTCCACCCGGCTCCTCCCGGGCACGGAGCTGTCGGATCGTGTCGTCACCTACAAGGAGCAGATCCTCGCAGACTCCGTCCCCGAGTCGATCGTCGTCGCCGGAGCGGGCGCGATCGGCGTCGAGTTCGCGTACGTCCTGAGCTCGTACGGCGTCAAGGTCACCATCGTCGAGTTCCTCGACCGCGCCGTCCCCAACGAGGACGCCGACGTGTCCAAGGAGCTCACCCGCGCCTACAAGAAGCTCGGCATCGACATCCTGACCTCGACCCGTGTCGACGCGATCGACGACTCCGGCGACAAGGTCAAGGTCACCGTCACCCGCAACCCGGAGGGCGACGCGAAGCAGGAGGTCCTCGAGGCCGACAAGGTCCTGCAGGCGATCGGCTTCGCACCGCGCAGCGAGGGCATCGGCCTCGAGAAGGCGGGCGTCAACGTCTCGCCGCGCGGCGCGATCGAGATCGACGACTACATGCGGACCAACGTCGACGGCATCTACGCGATCGGCGACGTCACCGCCAAGCTGATGCTCGCCCACGTCGCGGAGGCGCAGGGCGTCGTCGCCGCCGAGACCATCGGCGGCGTCGAGACGTTCCCGCTCGACTACGTGATGATGCCGCGCGCGACCTTCTGCCACCCTCAGATCGCGTCGTTCGGCTACACCGAGGCGCAGGCGCGTGAGCTCGGCTTCGACGTCCAGGTCGACAAGTTCCCGTTCAGCGCGAACGGCAAGGCACCCGGTCTCGCCGACACGGCCGGGTTCGTCAAGCTGGTGACCGACAAGACCTACAAGGAGCTTCTCGGCGCGCACCTCGTCGGCCCCGAGGTCACCGAGATGCTGGGCGAGCTGACGCTGGCGCAGCGCTGGGACCTCACCGCCGACGAGGTGGCCCGCAACGTGCACGCGCACCCCACGCTGTCGGAGGCCGTGCAGGAAGTCATCCACGGGGCCGCCGGACACATGATCAACCTCTGACCGAGGCCCTTCGTACGACGAAAGACCCGGCGTCCCTCCCCGATTCAGGGGAGGAACGCCGGGTCTTCTTGTCAGGTCTTGCGTCAGTGCCGACCGTGGCCGCGCGAGAACTCAGGCTGCGACTGCGGGTTGAGCTCGTCGTACCTGTAGCCCTTCGCACCCGCCAACCTGCGGTCCTTGACCTCGAACACGTCGAAGCCCTTCTGGATGTCGTTCGAGTAGATGTAGCCGTTGTAGTAGTACGCCGACCACGACCCTCCGAGGATCAGCCGGTCCGCGCTGAGCGGGCCGCGGTCGAACCACGCCAGCTCCTTCGGGTTGGCCGAGTCGGTGAAGTCCCACACCGAGATCCCGCCCTGGTACCAGGCCTGGACCATGATGTCCTTGCCCTTGATCGGGATGAGCGATCCGTTGTGGGCCACGCAGTTCTCGGTGTTGGCCTGGGTCCGCGGGATCTTGAAGTAGCTCTTGAAGACGAGCTGGTTGCCACGCTTCAGGTCGTAGATCGCGTCCGCGCCCTTGACCGGACCGACCGTCGGGTTGCAGGTCGGGCCACCGCCGCCGCCGAGCTCGTCGGTGAAGACGACCTTGGTGCCCGCGTTGTTGAACGTCGCCGAGTGCCAGAACGCGAAGTTCGTGGTGTCACGGACCTGCTCGACGACCTTCGGGTTGGCGCGGTCCTTGATGTCGAAGATGACGCCGTCACCCATGCAGGCACCGGCAGCGATGTCCTTCGCCGGGTAGGCCGTGATGTCGTGGCAGCCCGAGGTCGTCGACGAGTAGCCTCCCGGAGGGTTGCCACCGTCGGGGAACACGACCGGCTCGGACACGACTGCGGCAGCGGCCGGGTTCTTCACCGGGATCTTGACGACCGAGATCAGGTCGTGCGGGGGCTGGCAGTCGGGGAACGCCGCGTTCGGCGAGTAGGACGAGACGTACACGAAGAGGTCCCGCTTGTTCTTCGACGGCGCCAGCGTGTGGGTGTGCGAGCCGCACTTGGTCTCGACGGACGCGACGTACTTCGGTGCCGTGGGCCGGCTGATGTCGAAGACCTTCAGGCCCTCCCAGGACGCCTTCTCCGTCGCCGGCAGCGCGACGTTCTCGCACGAGTCGTTGCTGCGACCGGAGTCGGTGCTGAGAACGAGGAGGTCACCGTAGACCGAGACGTCGTTCTGCGAGCCCGGGCAGACCACCTGTGCGACCTGCTTCGGCCGCGAGCCCTTCTTGATGTCGTACACGGTGAAGCCGTTGTAGTTGCCCGCGTAGGCGTAGTCGCCGTTGAAGGCGAGGTCGCTGCTGTACGCGGTCTCCTCGGCGAACGCCCCGTTCTTCGGGATGTTGGCGAGCAGCTTCATGTTGGGGCTGGAGGCCGTCTCGCCGACACCGAGCTGGGTGTCGCTGTCGTCGACGGCGGCAAGGCGCTGCGCCGTCACAGGGGCCGGGGAGGAGCCGTCGTCGGGGACACCCACGGAGGGGCCCGCACCGGCGAGGGACGTGAGAACGAGCGCGCCGGCGCCCGCAGAGATGGTGACTACTCGAGCGAGACGTGGGCTGTGCTTCGGTCTCATGCTGAGGGCCTTCCTCGTGAGGTTTCCCCGAAGCATTGCGCCAAATGCAGAATTCCGCAACGCTTCATGAGTCGGTTCCGTTCCCTGGAGGGAAGATCTTCTTGACGCCACACACCCGCCGTCCGGTCGCGCTGACCCTGGTCGGACTGCTCCTGACCGGCGGCGCGCTGGTGTCGTGCTCCGGCAGCGACGACCCTGACGACGCGGCGGCCACGACCCCGCCGCCGGCGCAGAGCACCGTGCTCCAGCCCGGGCGCCCAGGCGAGTCGAACACGACGCTGGACCCCGAGGACTACCCGCAGGACGCCGAGCAGAACGCGGCCGACGTCGAGTTCATGACGATGATGATCTCCCACCACATGCAGGCGCTGGAGATGACCGAGCTGGCCGAGTCCCGGGCTGCCGACCCGAACGTCCGCAGCCTCGCCGAGCGCATCTCGGCCTCCCAGGGTCCCGAGATCCACGGCATGGTGGCGTGGCTCGAGGCGCGCGAGCTGCCCGTCCCCGAAGGCGCCGACGGGCACGGCGGACACGGTGGACACGGCGCGGCGCCCACTGCCGCACCGGTCCACGGCATGCTCACCCAGGAGGACATGGACGCGCTGGCCGACGCGGACGGCTCCGCGTTCGACCAGCTGTTCCTGCGCGGGATGATCGAGCACCACGAAGGCGCGCTCGCGATGGCGGAGGTGGCTCAGACCGAAGGGGCCGACCTCCTCGTCAGCGAGATCGCGGCCGATGTGGCGTCCGGTCAGGGCGCCGAGATCGCGCGCATGCAGACGCTGCTCGACCAGGTCTCCTGAGCGGACGGCCCTGACGTAAGGCGTCCACGGCCGGTTAGCGTCGCGCGGCGAACCAGGCCGACACGTCGCGGCGCCAGACCAGCACGACGCAGCCGATCTCGGCGGCCAGCCACACGAGTCCGAGCGGCGCGGTGAGCACCGACATCACCATCGCGATGCCGGTGACGACCGTGAACACGATGCGGGTGGCCGGCTGTCGCGACAGCATCGCGAGCGCCGACACCGCTCCGACGACGGCGAGCAGGCCGAGGGCGAGGGAGAGCCAGAACATCATCCGCGCGAACTCGCCCGACGACATGCCGGCCTGCGAGAGCACGTCGCTGTCGCGGATCATCGGCTGCTCCGCGATCAGCGACGCGTACTCCGACGGCGACACCAGGTACAGCAGCGCGTTGGCCCCGAACACCAGCGCCACGAGCCCGGACAGGACCGTCGCGATCACGACGGCCGTCGTCAGGCGACGCGGGCGTACGAGGGCGACCGGCTGCCAGTACGCGGGCGGCTGCTGGCCGTAGGGGCCGGGTTGTCCGTACGGCGGCGGCTGGTGTCCGTACGACGGCTGCTGCTGGTACGGCGGCGGGCCGGGTTGCGACGGCGCGGGAGCCGTGACGGGCCCCGGGGCTGACGCGTACGGGCGTGACGCCGGCGCGGGGACGTCTGCCGACCCCTGGGCGTCGGGCGGGAGGATCGGGGGCGCGGTCGGCGAAGCCTCGACCGGCGGCTCCGGCGGCGGTGCCGCCGGCGGTGGACCGGAGGGCGCCGGCTGTCGCCGCGACGGCGTCGCGGTCTCCCCCGCGAACCAGGCGCGGGCCTCGGCTCCCCAGAGGAACACCACGACGATCACGCCGAGGAGCCCGGGGACGATGCCGGCCGTCCCGGCCACGACGAAGGCGAGGCTCGACAGCGCGGCGAGGACCGTGAGTCCGATCCGTGCGCCGCGGTGCCGCTTCGCCGTCCAGATCGCGAGGACGATCGCCGCAGCCGACAGCGCACCCGCGACCATCAGCGCGATCCGGAGCCAGGTGAGGGCCTGGTCGATGCTCAGTGCGCCGTCGACGGGGCCGGACGCGAGGGCCTCCTCGATCTGCTTGCGCACCTCGGTCGAACCCCAGTCCGACAGCGTGGCGACGACGCTGACCAGCACGATCGCCGAGGCCAGCCCCGCAGCCAGGCAGGCCATCGTCACCTTCTGCGGACGTGCACCGGTCGCGTTCGCCATGGCCCCATCCCATCACGCCGCCGGCCCGCTGTGGCAGGCCGGCGGCATGTGGACGGTTCAGCGCAGTGCGAGCCCGTCCGACGAGGGGTCGCGATCGACGACGACCTCGTCCCCGTCGCGCACCTCGCCGGCGAGCAGCGCACGGGCGAGCGGGTCGCCGATCGCCTGCTGGATCAGCCGCCGCAGGGGACGAGCGCCGTACGTCGGGTCGAACCCGGTGGCGGCCAGCCACGTCTTGGCGTCGTCGGTCACGCTCAGGCGGATCCGGCGCGACTCCAACCGCCGCGACAACGCCTCGATCTGCAGGTCGACGATCCGGGTGAGGTCGTCGATCGACAGCGCGTCGAACATCACGACCTCGTCGAGCCGGTTGAGGAACTCGGGCCGGAACGCCGTGCGTACGACCTCCATCACCTTCTCCCGCTTCACCGCGTCCTCGAGCGCCGGGTCGGCCAGGTAGACGGAGCCCAGGTTCGAGGTGAGGATCAGGATGACGTTGCGGAAGTCGACCGTACGACCCTGCCCGTCCGTGAGGCGCCCGTCGTCCAGCACCTGGAGCAGGATGTCGAACACCTCGGGGTGCGCCTTCTCGACCTCGTCGAGCAGCACGACCGAGTACGGGCGACGGCGCACCGCCTCGGTGAGCTGGCCGCCCTCGTCGTAGCCGACGTAGCCCGGAGGAGCTCCGACCAGGCGCGAGACCGAGTGCTTCTCGGAGTACTCGCTCATGTCGATGCGGACCATGGCCCGCTCGTCGTCGAACAGGAACTCGGCCAGCGCCTTCGCGAGCTCGGTCTTGCCGACGCCGGTCGGCCCGAGGAAGAGGAACGAGCCGGTGGGACGGTTGGGGTCGGCGATGCCGGCACGGGACCGGCGTACGGCGTCCGAGACCGCCTCCACAGCGGTGGTCTGACCGATCAGGCGCTGCCCGAGTTCGGACTCCATCCGCAGCAGCTTGCCGGTCTCGCCCTCGAGCAGACGGCCGGTCGGGATGCCGGTCCAGGCCGCGATCACCTCGGCGATCTCGTCCGGGCCGACCTCCTCGTTGACCATGCGCTCGACCGGCTCGGCGGCCTCGTCGGCCTCCGCCTTCTCGAGCTGCTTCTCCAGGCTCGGGATCTCGCCGTAGTTCAGACGCGCGGCAGTCTCGAGGTCACCGGCGTTCTGGGCGCGCTCCGCCTCACGCCGCAGCTCGTCGATCTTCTGCTTGATCTCGCCGACCTGGTTCAGCCCCGAGCGCTCACGCTCCCAGCGCGCCTCGAGACCGCGCAGCTGCTCCTCGGCGTCCGCGAGCTCGGCGCGCAGCTTGTCGAGCCGCTCCACGCTCGCCTCGTCGGTCTCCTTGGCAAGGTGGAGCTCCTCCATCTTCATGCGGTCGACCGAGCGCCGGAGCGTGTCGATCTCGACCGGGTTGGAGTCGATCTCCATGCGCAGCCGGCTGCTCGCCTCGTCGACGAGGTCGATCGCCTTGTCGGGGAGCTGGCGGCCGCTGATGTAGCGGTCGGACAGCGTCGCGGCCGCCACCAGCGCAGCGTCGGAGATCTCGACCTTGTGGTGCGCCTCGTACGTCTCCTTGAGACCGCGCAGGATCGCGATGGTGTCCTCGACGCTCGGCTCGTCGACCAGCACCTGCTGGAAGCGGCGCTCGAGCGCGGGGTCCTTCTCGATGTTCTCGCGGTACTCGTCGAGCGTCGTCGCGCCCACCATCCGCAGCTCTCCGCGCGCCAGCATCGGCTTGAGCATGTTGCCGGCGTCCATCGCGGAGTCACCGGTCGCACCGGCGCCCACGACGGTGTGGAGCTCGTCGATGAACGTGATGATCTGACCGTCGGAGTCCTTGATCTCCTGGAGCACGGCCTTGAGCCGCTCCTCGAACTCGCCGCGGTACTTCGCGCCCGCCACCATCGCGCCCAGGTCGAGCGAGATCAGTCGGCGGCCCTGCAGGGAGCTCGGCACGTCGCCCGCGACGATGCGCTGCGCGAGGCCTTCGACGACGGCGGTCTTGCCGACGCCGGGCTCACCGATGAGGACCGGGTTGTTCTTCGTACGGCGGGTCAGCACCTGGATCGTGCGGCGGATCTCCGCATCGCGGCCGATCACGGGGTCGAGCTTGCCCTCACGGGCGGTGGCCGTGAGGTCGACGCCGTACTTCTCCAACGCCTGGTACGTGTCCTCGGCGTCCTGGCTCGTCACGCGGGCGGAGCCTCGTACGGTCTGGAACGCTCCGGTCAGCGCCTCGGCGGTGGCGCCGAGACCGTCGAGGACCTCACGGGCCTTCGACTGCACGGTGGCCAGCCCGACCATGAGGTGCTCGGTGGAGACGTACTCGTCGCCGAGCTCACCGGCCAGGTCCTGCGCCCGCTGGAACACCTCGAGGGTCGCGCGGGCGTACGACGGCGTCGCGACGCTCTGACCCGCGGCCGACGGGAGCGCGGAGAGCGCCTCGGCGGTGCGGGCGCGCGCGGTCGCCGGGTCGGCGCCTGCGGCCTGCAGGAGGGGGACGGCGGTGCCGCCGTCGGCGTCCAGCAGCGCGTGGAGCACGTGCACCGGGTCCACGGCGGGGTTGCCTGCGGCAGCGGCGCTCTGGATGGCGGCGCTGATCGCCTGCTGGCTACGGGTGGTGAGCTTGGAAGCGTCCATCGATCTCCCCTGGTTCTCGGTCAGTCAACTAGTACCCAGTTCAACGCACCCAAAGTTGAGTCCATTCCGCTCAACTCTGCTGCGGTCCCACTCCGTCCCCGATTTGTGCAGTTGATCAAGGAGTTCGACCGGCGATTCCTTGATCAGCTGCACAAATCGGGGACGGGACGGTCAGCAGCTGCCGAGGGACTCGCGCACGAGGCGCGTGTAGAGGCGGGCACCGCGCTCGTTCGGGTGCACCCGGTCGGCGGCGAGGAGCGCGTCGCGTCCGGCCACCGCGCCGTGCCAGTCCGCGAGCCGCACGGCGTCGTGGTCGCGCGCCACCCGGCGTACGGAGCTGAGCGCCCCCTTCTGCCACGACCTGCCCGGCACGTACGGCGACACGAGCACGACCTCGTGACCCGCGAGCTGTCGTCGTACGAGCCGGTCGAGGTCGTCGCGGTCGACGAGCCCGTTGGTCCCGGTGCCGATCAGCACCACAGGACCGAGGACACCTCGCGCGGCCGCCTTGCGGACCGCCGCGGCCACGTCCTCGTACTGCCAGCCGACCCTGGCTGTCGCCCGCAGCCTCGCCATCGTGCCCAGGAGCTCCGGCGCCGCAGCGACGAGGACCGAGTCGCCGAACGCGCTGACCCGGACCGACGTGCCGACCGTACGGCAGGTGGCCGGCACCTGCGCCCCGCCTGCCGCCGCCTCGGGATCAGGCGCCACAGGCTCCCCCGCTCCGCCGGCGAGGAGCCGCTGACCGTGCAGCAGGCTCGCCTGCAGCCGGCTCTCGTCGGGCGCGGTGCCGACCGCGGTGACCGCACCCACGAGGACCGCGGCGGACACCGCCACGGCGAGCACCCAGCGGTACGCCGGACGCCGCCGGTGCGCGACCAGCCGCTCGATCGGCGACACCCACCGGCGCAGCGTCAGACCGATCCCGTCCATCCGCATCGGCATCTCGACGAACCGGTACGACGCAGCGGCGACGGCGACGGACGCGCCGACGGCCAGCACGCCCGCCTCCACGGCCCGGTCCGGCGGGGCGATGCGCGTCGCGAGGACGATGAGCGGCCAGTGCCACAGGTAGATCCCGTACGAGCGCGCTCCGACCCAGCGAAGCGGCGCCAGGGAGAGCGCGGCGGCGAACGCGGTCCGGTTGGCTGCGGCGACGACCACGGCACCCGACGCGAGGCTGGCGACGAGGAGCCCGCCGCGGTACGTCACGGGACCCGACCACGAGACCAGGACGGCGTACGCGACGACCACCCCGAGGCCGGTCACGCCGAGCCCGGTCATGACGAGCCGGGTGCGACGCGCCGGCGGCGATCGGTCCGACCGCAGCAGGTGCGGCACCTTGGCCAGCGCGAGCGCCCCGCCGATCAGCAGCCCGAAGACGTGCGTGTCGGTCCCGACGTAGGCGCGCGTCGGGTCACCCGCGTCGTACGTGGCGCCCATCAGCGCAGCAGACACGAGGGCGAGCGCGAGCATCGCTCCGGCGAGCCGGCGCCGTGACATCACCAGCAGGCCGAGCGCGAGGAGCGCGGGCCAGACGACGTAGAACTGCTCCTCGATGCCGAGCGACCACAGGTGGTTGAGGACGGGCGGCTCGCCCTGCTCGGCGTACGCCCACCCCTGCGCGACCTGGAACCAGTTCGACGTCCAGGTCAGACCGCCGAGGACCTGCCAGCGCAGGCCGGCGCCGGTGTCGCGTCCGACGACCAGCGTGAGCGCGGCGACGACCACGATCATCAGCGTCGCGGCGGGCACCAGCCGTCGCGCGCGGCGTACCCAGAACGACGGCAGGTCGAAGTGCTGGGCGCGCGCCGCGTCCTCCATCAGCACCGTGGTGATCAGGAAGCCACTGAGGACGAAGAAGACGTCGACCCCGACGTAACCGCCGGGCAGCCAGGCCGGCGCGACGTGGAACAGCACCACGAGCAGCACGGCGACGGCACGCACGCCGTCGAGACCGGGCGCCGTGGGACGGCGCAGTGACATGCGGGACTTCCTCCGAGACTCACGAGCAGGGTCGGGCACCCGAGGTGACGCCTCTCGACCCCGATCGAGAGTACCGACCGCGCCCCAACCCCCGACCGGCTGCACGGAGCGTCAGTCCATTCTCACCAGCTGTACGCGGCAGGCGGGCGCGCTGCCCGGGTTCACCGAGAGGCCCTCGACCGTGAACGCGGTCTCGACCGCGGTCGGGACCTTGGGGATCACGAGGCGTCTCGCCTTGGCCGTGGTCGTCCCGGGCGGCGCCACGAAGACCGTCACCCGGTAGTCGGCGGTGGCGGCCCGGTTGACGATCACGCCGGTCGCCGTCCAGACCTTCGGATCTGCCGTGGGCAGGCACTGGAACGACAGGAGGTCAGGGACCGCGGGGGGTACGACCGTGGGCGACGCGCTCGCCCCGGCCGACGCGCTGGGGTCTGCCGACGCCGGCGGCTGACTGACGACCGAGCAGCCCGAGAGGCTCGCGACGACCAGGGCCCCGGCGGCGAGTGCGAGGGAGGACGAGCGGCGCATACCGCCATGACACCACGCCCGGACGCCGGTTCCGTGGAGGCACGTCCACGGCGCTGCAGAACCGAGGCCGAACCCGCGTGACCTCCTCCGTCGCTATGTTCGAGATCATGTGGTTCGCCGTTCTGGGCCCGCTCGAGGTCCACGACGACGGGGGGAAACCGCTCGCCGTCCCGCCGACCAAGCAGCGGCTCTTGCTCGCTGCGCTCCTCTGCACGCCCGGCCAGACGGTGCTCGTCGACCGGCTCGCCGACCACGTCTGGCGCGGCGCGCCACCCGACAACGCTCGCGCCAACCTCCAGCTGTACGTCCACCGCCTCCGCCGAAGTCTCGGCACCGACCGCATCGTGCACCGCCACGACGGATATGCGCTCGTGGTCCGCCCGGACGAGCTCGACGCGACGCGGTTCACCGAGCTGGCCGCCGAGGGCGCGCACCACGAGGCACTGGCGCTGTGGCGCGGTGAGGCGTTCGAGGGGATCGACGACCTCGACGTCGCCCGCGAGGAGGCGGTCCGGCTCGACGAGCTGCGGTGCCACGTCGTCGCGGAGCGCATCGACGCCGACCTTGCGGGCGGTGCGGACTCCGCCCTCGTCCCGGAGCTCACCGCCCTGGTGGCGGCGCACCCCCTCCACGAACGCTTCCGCGCTCAGCTCATGCTCGCGCTGCACCGCGCCGGCCGACAGGCGGATGCGCTCGGGGTCTTCCACGACGGCCGCAAGGTGCTCGTCGACGAGCTCGGCCTCGAGCCAGGGGCAGAGCTGCGACGCCTGCAGGAGCAGATCCTCGGCGACGACCCGGACCTGGTCGGCGACAGCCCGACCCAGCCCGCGCCGGTTCCCGCCGAGGTGCCGGGTCCATCGACGACGTTCGCGGGTCGTCGCGCGGACATCGACCAGGTCGCGGCGCTGCTGACAGCCCCGTCCTCGACTCCCATCGTCGTGGTCACCGGCATCGGCGGCGTCGGCAAGTCGGCCCTCGCGGTGCAGGCCGCGCACCAGGTGGCCGACCAGTTCCCGGACGGGCAGCTCTACGTCAACCTGCAGGGAGCGACCCCGGGACTCGCACCACTCGATCCGCTCGAGGTCGCCCGGCGATTCCTGCGGTCGCTCGGGGTCGCGGACTCGAACATCCCCTCCCAGAGGGAGGAGGCTGCCGCGAGGCTGCGGTCGGTCACCGCGGACCGCTCTCTGCTCATCGTGCTCGACGATGCCGCCGACGCGGCGCAGGTCCGCGCGTTGCTCCCCGGTGGCAGCAGGAGCGCTGTCCTGGTGACCAGTCGGCAGCTCCTCACCGAGGTCGACGGTGCCGTCAACCTCGGGCTGGGCGCCCTGGATGCCGAGGGAGCCCGCGACATCCTCGTCCTCGCGTGCGGCGAGGATCGCTTCCACGACGAGCCCGTCGCGACCGGCGAGCTCATCGCCTTGTGCGCGGGACTCCCCCTCGCTCTGTGCCTCGCCGCCGCGCGGCTGACACGACGCCCGCAGTGGCCGGTGTCGGCGCTCGTGACGCGATTGAGCGACCGCGCCACACGCCTCGACGAGCTGCAGTCCGGCGACCGTGCCGTACGCACCAGCTTCGCTGTGAGCCACGAGGACCTCAGCGCCGCAGCGGCTGGCGTCTTCGCCACCTTCTCGCTGCTCGACGTGACCGACGTCGGGATCGCGGCCGCCGCCGCTGCCGCCGCGCTTCCCGAGGAGGACGTCGAGACACTGCTGGAGGAGCTCGTCGACGCCCAGCTCGTCGAGGCGGTCGGCGCCGGCCGGTTCGGTATGCACGACCTGATCCGCTTGTTCGCCCGCGAGTGCGCCGCCGACGAGCTGTCGGAGGACGAGCGCGCCGCGGCTGTACGCCGTGCCGCACACCACTACCTCGCCACGGCGTTCACCGTCGCCGAGTTCCAGAGCCCTGACAGCTGGCGCAACGGCTTGGCTCCCGACGGGATCCGGTGCGGCGGCACACCGATGCGCAGCGACGCCGACGTCAATGCGTGGCTCCTCGCCGAGCGGCACAACCTGCTCGACGTGGCGCACGAGATCGCGTCGCTCGGCGACGACGGCCCGGCGCTGTGCGCTACCTTCGCCAACCTGTTGTTCGCCTCGCTCAACACCCGCGGACAGTGGGACGAGATCCGTGCTCTCAACGGCTACGTCCTTGAGGTCGACAAGTCCGACACCCCCGTTCCCGGCGACGCACGGGCGCTGGCGCAGAACGACCTCGGCTGGACGCACGCCGTCCTCGGGCGTGGCGACGACGCGGTCGCCTACCTCGTGGACGCACTCTCGTTCTGGACCAGCCACCACCTCCGTCGCGGTGAGGCCCACACCCGACGTGCCCTCGTCAAGGCGTTCACGCTCACCGGCGACATCGGCGGCGCCCTCGAGCAGGCGGACGCCGCCCTCGCACTCTTCCGGGAGATGGGGTCCCCCACCGGCGAGATCGACTGCCTGATCGCGATCGGCCTCCTCCACGCGCACGAGCAGCAGCTCGGTCCGGCGATCGAGACCCACGAGAAGGCGCTGGCGATCTCGACGGAGGTCGGCGACGACTGGCACCGCGGCGCCGTGATCGGAAACCTTGCCGAGCTCTACCGCCGCGACGGGCAGCAGCAGCGAGCCCGGACGCACTTCGAGGACGCACTGATCGTGGACCGCGAGGTCGGCAACGACGGCACCTACTACGAGGCCGAGCACCTGTGGGGGCTGGGTTCGACGTTGCACGCCCTCGGCGACACCCACGCCCACGCGTGCTGGGACCGCGCCGCATGGATCCTTCGGGACCTGGGACTGATCGGCACCGACGAGTACGCCGCGGTGGTCGCCGCGGTCGTCCCTCCGACGCCCGAGATCATCCTCCGGCAGCTGTGAGGCCGCCCAGCACGACACCGAGGTCGTCGACCTGGAACCTCGGCGCCCACGCGGGCAGCGTGCTCCCGACGGCCCGGGTGCCGACCTCGACCGACGACACCGCGCTCGCACCGTCCCACTCCCGCAGGTCGACGGTGACGCGGTTCCAGCGGTCCGGCGTGTAGCTCGTCGTGGTCCGCCGCGTCGTCCCGTCGGCGGAGGTGACCGTGACGACCGCCTCGTACGAGGTTGCGCCGACCGCCCCACCGTAGGAGTTCACCGAGAGCTCCAGCATGGAGACGGCCGAGAGGTCCACCGGGGTGTCGAAGGTCCGGACGACGCTGTGGACGACGTCGGGCGCCGCTGCCGACCCGGTCGCCTCCAGGGCGCCGGTCCCCTGGGCCGGCCTGCCCGGAGCGTTCGCGATGGCGGAGACCACGGCGACCGCGCTGACGGCCGAGCCGGGCCGCCATCCCGCCCCGTCGCCATCGAGGTCGTCGAGCGAGATGCGGGGCGCGTCCACGGCGACCTGGATCCGCTCCCCGCCGACGTCGAGGCAGACCGTGCCGTTCCCATGCGACCCGAGGTGGACGGGAACCTCCACCGACCGCTCCCGCCCGATCCGCAGGGACGACAGGTCGAGCGGGGTCCTGTCCACCTGCCAGCCGCCGCACGGCAGCACGACTGCCGGCCCGGCGCCGTAGGCGTCGAGCCCGACGAGGTCCAGCCGGAGGCGAGCCTGAGTCGCCGACGTCGCCTCGAGCGTGCCCTCGACGAGGAGGTTCGCCGCCGTCGACCGCGACAGCCGCGTCGTCAGCCGGACGTCCTCGACCTGCATCCGCGTCGATCGCCGCGTCGAGCCGTTCCCGCGCACCCACACCTGGACCTCGGCGACCTGCGCGCTGCGAGGAAGGCTCCTCAGGTCGGCGGTCACCGTCCGCGCGGAGCCGTCCGCCGGCAGACGACCGTCGGCGTCGACCACACGGCCGTCGCTGGTCGTCACGCGCACGCGCGCGACCGCCTCGTCGTCGGCGACACCGGAGACGCGGACAGCCAGACCCCGGCTGCCGCCCAGCCGGAGCCCGCCGTCCCACCGACGCCGGACGCCGCGCCACTGCAGGTCGTACGAGGTCGCAGCCGCCGACAGTGCGCCATCGGTGACCGAGACGGAGGTGACGTTGTGGTCAGCCTCCCACCCGGCGAAGGCGGGCCCGGCGAGGTCGCGCCCGGGACGGCTGGGGGCGTCGACGACGCTGCCGGTCCGGACCGCAGCGCGGCGGTCGCCGAGGACGGACGCGTCGAATCCTGGGATCACCTCGCTCCAGTCCTCGATGCCGATGACGTCCTTCGCGAACTCCGTCGCCTGCAAAGACCGACGGGTGTCGATGTCGCGGAACACCTCGTACGCCAGCTTGCGGCGACTCGGCGCCGCGAGGTCCGACAGGGCGGTGTCTCGCGCCCACAGGCCCAGGTTCAGTCCGCCCTCGGCACCGTGGTCGACGTGCCGGTGGAGGATGAACGCGTCGATCCCGTCGAGGAAGCGTGTCCGGTAGTAGGCATATGCGTAGCACGCGGCTTGGAGCCGCTCCGCCTCGTCACGATCACCCGACGGCGTGTTGCAGCCCTGCTCCGAGAGGATCACGCGGCGCACGTCCCCGTGGAAGCGGAGCTCGGGCCGTTCGAGGTAGCGGGTCAGGACGTCGAGGTTGCGGAACGTGACCACGGGGGCGTCGACGTCCTCGGTCGCGTCGGGGTCGTCCCACACCGTCGGGTCGAACAGGTCCTGCGGATAGGGGTGGTAGGCGACCTGCCACGGGAAGCCGCCTTCGCGGTGACCCTGTGCCACGAGACCGTCGAGGACGTCACGACCGGCGTAGTAGCGGGTCGGCTCGCCCTCGTCCGGGTTCGGCCCGCTGGGTCGGGTCCAGCTGTGCGTCAGCGAGACGTACGTCCGGGCCGACGAGGAGTACTTCGTCGTGGCCAGCCAGCCGATCCGCAGTGCGCGGCTGTAGCCGTCGAGGAACTCGTCCAACGTTTTCTCGCCCGACTGCGACCACTCCCACTGGGCGTCCACCTCGTTGCCCATGATGAAGCCGTCGACGCGTCCGTGGGCACGGTCGGGCTGCGTGTAGCGGCTCGCCAGCAGCTCCATCGCAGCCCGCAGGTGCGCGACGCCCTCGGCCGTGGTCGTGTTGAACCCCATCACGGTGCCCGCGCCGGCGCTCGCACCGGGATCGGTCAGCACCGAGGCCGCCGACCTCGGGTCGCCGCTGCGGTAGACCAGCACGATCAGCGAGACCGAGGCACCTGCTTCGCTCGACCCGCGGACCTGCCGGTCGAGGCTCTCCAGCGCGGAGCGCGAGAACCAGAACGTACGCCCGCCGCTGCGGAACTCCAGCGTCGCGTCGGCCGACCCAGGTCGTACCCACATGATCTGCCCGAGCGAGACGTTGATCGCCGCGTGCTGCACGCCGAGGTCCTCGGCGTCGTCGCTCAGCTGGACCTGCAGTCCCTTCTTGCTGGTGACCGGGGTCGGCGGGAGATCGGCACGCGAAGGCGCTGTGACGTCGTCGACGAAGTGCGAACCGCTGTCGGTCCCGGCGGCGGTGGCTGTGTACTCGGCGTACCGGAGGTCCTCGCCGCTCTCCGACTCCGACGGCAGCGACGCACGGAAGCTGCCGTCGTCGCCGGCGGTCACGCTCACCGAGGTCCGATCACCGTCCTCGGCCAGCGCCGCGCTGGAGGCCGACACCTCCACGGTCGCACCTGCCGCCGCCTGACCCGTGACCGCGACGTCGTTGCTCCCGTACGTGACACCCGTGATCGTCGGGGCCTGTGCGGCCGTGGTGGGGGCCGCCCACGCGGCCTCCGCCGGCGGGAGCGCCGTGGCTGCCAGCGTCGCCGCAGCGACGCCGGCAGCCACGAGGGCCGTTCTCAGGAGATCCACGAGATGTCGTCGATCTGGAACCGGTGACCCCACGCCGTGGTCGACCCGATGCCCTGGAAGACGATCTCGATCTCCTTGACGGCACTGCGTCCTGCCCAGCCGGCCAGATCGACGTCGAGCGTGTTCCAGGAGTCGGGGTTGACCGAGAGCACCTTCTCCAACGGTTCACCCGCCTCCGGCACCAGCCGCACGGTGGCCTGGTAGCCGGTGGCGCCCGGAAGGCCGCCGTACGCGTCCAGGTGCGCCACGAACGACGACGCCTCCGACAGGTCGAGCGGCGCCTCCGGGACGTAGCGGACCGACCTCGGCTGGTTGCCCGGGCGAGCCGGGACGACAGCCTCCAGTGCTCCGCTCCCCGCGTACGGGCGGCCGGGCGCGTTGGCGAAGCTGCTGACCTGGTTGACGGCCGAGACGTTCTGTCCGGCGCTCCACCCGTCGGTCCCGTCCTCGAAGTCGGACAGGACGACCGTCTTGCGCAGCTTGACCACTGAGCTGTCCTGCACGCTCTCCTCGCCGTCCTCGCCGCGGTAGGTGAGCTTGGCCCCGATCTCGAACTCGCCGCTCGAGACGCCGTCGGGAACCAGGACGAAGAAGCGGTACGACTTCTCGATCGGCGCCCCGTCGGAGTCGAGCGACACGGGCCGCTCGGTCGCCGAGACCTTCCAGCCCTCCGGAGCGGAGACCTCGAGGGTGCCCTTGAACGTCCTCGCTGCCTTGGCGGTGACGACGGCGTCGAACGCCTGCATCGCGCCGGGCTCGACGACCGCCGAAGTCGGGGACATCACGAGGGACGCCTCGGTCGCGGCGCTGTCGCGCAGGCTCGCCCGCACGACGTGGTCGCCGGCGCCGAGTCCACGGACGACCGCATAGCCGTCGTCGTCGATCTCCGCGTCGACGCGCTTGCCGTCGACCGTCACCGTCGCCTTCCGACCATCGGTCGGAAGCGCGACCTCGGCGGTGGTGCCGCCGGGGACGCTCACCTCGGTGCTGAACGCGTCCTTGCTCCGCTCCCACGACGTCTCGATCGCGCCGTGTGGTGTCGGGACGGTGCCCTCGGCCCACGAGAGCGAGCCCGGCTGCGGACGCACCTCGAACGACGAGAACCCGGCCCCGGTCGGCTCCACGCCCAGCACCTGCGTCGTCATGCTGACCGTCGGTCCGGCCGCCCAGCCGTGCGCGAGGCTGGAGAACTGCCCGAGGTTGGGTCGGCCGTTGGCCTGGACGTGCTCCCAGAAGGTGGAGCCGGTGTCCTGGTCGAGCATCCAGCCCCAGAACCGCTTCATGAGGGTGAAGCCCGACTCCTGGTCCATCGCCGTCGCACCGGGTGCGGTGAGGCGCGCATCGACCTCGAACCAGCTCGGCAGCGGCGCGTGGAATGCCGGCAGCGAGGCGTTCGGCGTGCTCGGCGAGATCGTCAGCGCACCACGGTCGTTCCACGAGCTGGTGCGCAGGTAGCGCATCGCCCGCGACGCCTTCTCCTCCGACGCGACCCCGGCCAGCACGGCCATCGCGTTGCCGTCCTGCGGGTACGCGCCCGGCGACTCGGTGGAGAGCCGGTACGCGCCGACCTCCTCGTCCCACAGCGCCTCGTCCACCGTCGTACGAACCTCGCTCGCGCGCTTCTCGTAGGTCGCAGCGTCGTCGGCCGCCGCGGCGACAGGGGCGAGCTCGGCCATCTGGGTGAGGTTCTTCACGTAGAGCGCGTTGAGATAGGTCTCGTGGCCGCAGTCGCTGTAGCCGTAGTGACCGCACGAGCCCGCCGCCGCGAATCCGACCAGGCCCGACTCGTCACGTTGCTTCTCCACCCAAGCCACCGCGCGCTCCATCGCCGGCCACCACTTCTTCAGGTAGGCGGTGTCGCCGGTCCAGCGGTAGTGCTCGGCCATGTTGCTCACGAACCACAGGACGTACTCGCCGTAGTGGCGCAGCTCGTTCCGGTTGTGCTCACCGACGAGGCTCGCGGCCGGCATGTAGCCGTCCTCGAGCTGCTGGCCGGCGAGGCTGTCCAGCGAGTTCTCGACGGCGTCCAGGTCGTACGTGCTGACGTAGGAGACGGGGTCCTGCACTGCCAGGTCGCCCTGCCAGACGATCCGGTCGCGCTTGCCCGCGTCGAAGATGACGTCCTTGTCGGGATCGGCGCCCGGCACGACGTCGTCGGCGTGGTCGCCCTCCCCCTTCTCGTACGGCCACGACTTCGCGGTGTCGGGACGGTCGGTGTTGAGCTGGACGGTGTACGCCCCGGCGTACCAGATCCTGTTCAGCTCGTCGTCGCTGGACAGGAAGTGGCCGGCATAGTCCGCCAGGTCGTCGCCCTGGCCCTGCGCAGCGGTGAAGCTCATCGACACCGCGTCGACGTCGACCCAGCCCGGGCTGTCGAGGAAGAGCGTCGCGTAGCGGTAGCCGCCGCGCAGCTCGGGATCCTCGACGTCGGCGGGCAGCTTCGCGTCCGCGATCGGCAGAGCGTGGCTGTCGGTGTCCTCGGTGTAGGCGTTGCCGGGGAACCCGTTCCAGATGTTGGCGGTGTCGCACCCGGGGGCGTGCTCGGTCTGGCCGTTGTTCTGGCCGGTCCACCGCGCGAGGTACTCGATGGACTCGCTGTAGCAGACCCGGAGCCCCGGCCGGTCCTTCGACGCACCGGCCACACGGACACGCACCGGGCCGGAGACCTCCTTGCCGAAGTCCACGATGACCATCGGCGAGGTCGTACGGTCTCCGTCGCCGGAGATCCGGACGCTCTTGCCGTCACGCCTGAGGAGGTTGGCGGGCTTCCCCGTGACCTCTCCTCCTCGCTCGATGACCTCGTGCACACCGGCTGCGTCGACGGACCGGTCGGTCGGCGCGAGGACGTAGTCCTTCCACCGCCCCTTGGTCGGCCTGTAGCTGTCGCTCTCCCAGGCCTTGCCCGGGGTGCCGGCTCCGTGCGAGGGGCCAGGGGACGGCGCTGCGGCGACCGACGACCCGACGCCGGCCACGGCGAGAACCGCGACGAGGCCGAACGCACTCAGCATGCTCGTCGTACGGGATGGAGACATCGTCAGCTCCTCGTGATCGTCAGTGTGGTGTCACCGGTGAGGCCGGTGACGGTGAAGATGCCGTCTTCGTACGCAGCGTCGACCTTGCGGCCGTCGACGCTGACCTGGGCGGTGCGGTCACCCGGCACGCGAATCGAGTAGGTGCTGCCCACCGGTGCTTCGACCGCGACCTTCAGCGACCGCCGGCTCTGCTTCCAGGCCGCACGGATCGTGCCTTCGGGCGTCGGGACCTCCCCCTGGGCCCAGTCGAGGTCGTCGGGGACGGTCGGGGCGACCTCGAACTCGCGATACGCCGCCTCGGTCGGGGTCACGCCGAGGACCTCCTCGGTGAGGAAGTTCGTCGGCTCGGCCGCCCAGCCGTGGCTCTGGCTCGTGTAGGCACCGAGGCCGAGTCCACCCTCGGGCGAGACCGTCTCCCAGAACGTCTTGGTGCTGTCGGGTCCGTCGAGCATGTGGCCCCACGTGCGTTCGAGCACGCTCACCGCACCGTCGACGTCGCCCGCCGCCGCGTACGCCTGCAGCTCGTGACCGGAGACGAACGGGCTGATGTAGTCGGGCACCGCGGTTCCCTCGGTCGTCTCGACACCTCGGTCGCCGTTGGGCGTGGCGAGGTTGCTCTCGACGTAGTCGAGGATCCGCTCGCTCCGCTCCGCACCGGCGACACCGGTGACGATCGCGAGCGCGTTGGCGTCCAGCGGGTGGGCGTCGGAGCCGGCGATGGCCCGGAAGGCCCCCACCTCGTCGTCCCACAGGGTGCTGCCGACGGCCTCGGCCGTACGGTCGGCCGCCTCGGTCCAGGTGGTCGCGAAGTCGGTCTTGCCGAGCTCCTCGGCAGCCTTGGCCGCAGAGCGCAGCCCCAGGACGTACACGAGGTTGTTGTAGGCCTCCTTGCCCGACTGCGAGTAGCCCCAGTGTCCGGCTGCCGCGGCCGGGACGTTCCACAGACCGTCGTCGCCCACGTTGCCCTCGAACCACGCGACGTTGCCCTCGAGAGCGTCGAACCACTTCGTCAGGAACGCCTTGTCGCCGGTGTGGAGGTAGTGGGTCCAGTAGTTCTGCATCCACCAGGCGGCGTACTCGCCCCAGCTGAACGTGAACCCTGCGGGCTCGGGGAGGTAGACGCCGGGGATCTGCCCGTTTTCGGCCGGGTGGTCGGCGAACCACTCGACCGCGTTCTTGGCCGGCTCGGTCTGGCCCGTGGTCAGGTACGACACGGTGTTGGACACGACGTTGTCGCCGCCCCAGTCGTAGCGGTCGCGCTTGGCGCCGTCGCTGAGGAAGACGTCTCCCTGCGCGACGACCTGGTCGTTGCGGACCGGGCCGGGCGTCGCCGGGTAGGGGCGTCCGGTGTCGGAGGCGATCGTCGACATCTGCGTCGTGTAGGCGCCTGCGTACCAGAGCTCGTTGAGCTGGTCGTCGCTGGAGAGGAACGAGCCCGCGTAGTCCGAGGGATCGGGGTTCGTCGGGTCGGCGGTGAACTCGAGCTCGAGGTCCGAGAGCGTGGCCTCCCCCGGGCTGTCGAGGAACACCATCAGGTAGCGGAAGCCGCCGCGGATGACCTCGTCCGAGACTTGTCCATCGTCGTCGAGGTCGAAGTAGTGCGTCTCGGTCGCGATGCCGGACGGGTCCTGGCTGAAGTCGGAGGACGACGTCATGTAGGTGTCGGACTCGCTGAACGCCAGCCCCAGACGCGGCGCGCCCTCGACGTCGGACGCCCGCAGCGAGATCGTGCCGCCGACCTCCTGGCCGAAGTCGTAGATCACGTACGGCTTGGAGAAGAAGCCCGACTCGAGGCGGGTCTTGCCGCGGCCCGCTGCCCCGTCGGGGTTCTTCGCGGCCCCGCCGTAGCCGGGCTCGGAGGCTGCCGCGCGTGTCCCGTTCGTCCACACGCCCGCGATGCGTGCACCGTCCCCGGGGTTCTCGAGGTTGCGGAACGTGACCTCGACGGTGTCGGAGTCCGCCAGCCGCGCGGGGACGCGCACGTCGTAGTGCGTGGCGCCGATCGGCCGACCCTGCGCGGCGTAGAGGTCGAGCTCGCGCGTGCGGACGACCGTCCCGTTCACGAGGACCTCGTAGCGGGCGGCTGCGCTTCCGGCCTCCTCGACGCGGAGGTCGAACGACCGTCGGGCCGGGACGCGCATCGTGTAGGAGAAGTGGCCGCCGGCCACCCCCGTACCGGCTCGTCGGACTCGCACGCCCCCCACGAGCGCGGTGTCGCTCGTGCCGACGTCCAACGCGTGCGCGGACGTCTCCGAGGTCGACGACGCCGCGGTCACGTAGTCGTGGTTCACGTCGCTGCTCTGGGCGACGCGCACGGGTCGCACCGTTCGCGAGCTCGGCGCGAGGATGTAGTGGTCGGCCTTGGACAGCGACGGCAGGCCGAGCAGCCCCGACCTCTTGTCCGGCTCTCGACCGGTGACGCCGTCGGCGGCCACCGGCACACCGATCGCGGCGACGAGTGCCGTCGTCGCGATCAGGACGGATGTCTTGGCTCTTCTCGGACTCTGCACGAGCTCCCCCACATGAATCGTTTCAATGTGACGTGGTTCACTCAATCAGTGCAGGGTTGCATCGCACAACCTTCGTGTCCGGATCCGGCCACACGCCTGGATGGCGCAATTCTCCGTTGGCCGGCCGGGTCAGCTCCGGCGGGAGCGGCGTACGACGAAGGTCTGCGCCTCGGTGAAGCGCACCGGGAGGTTGCGCACCGGGGTCGACGCAGCGCGAGACTCCAGCTCGGCCTCGAGCTCGGCGACGCGCATCCGCAGTGCGTGGACCTGGTTCTCGAGCGCGAGGACGCGCTTGACGCCCTCGAGCCCGAGACCCTCACCGGTCAACTGGGCGACCGCGCGCAACAGCTCGACGTCGTGCAGCGAGTAGCGGCGTCCCCCGCCGCCGGTCCGTGCCGGACTCACGAGCCCCAGACGGTCGTACGTGCGCAGGGTCTGCGGATGCAGGCCCGACAGCTCGGCCGCCACGCTGATCACGAAGACCTTGGCCTCCGGACCCGGCGGGACGAAGTCGCCGCTGCCGACCATCACGCGCCTCCGCCGAGCATCGCCGCCCGCGGGTCGTCGCCGTCACGAGCGGCACGGAAGGCCTCGACCGCGGCACGCTCGTCGTCCGACAGCGGCGACGGCACCTGCACCTCGATCGTGACGAGCAGGTCTGCCTTCGTGCCGTCCGCGCGCGGGGCGCCCTTGCCACGAGCGCGGAACGTCCGGCCGTTGGGCGTGCCTGCGGGGACCTTCAGCCGGACCGGCGCCCCGTTGAGCGTGGGGACGGAGATCTCGGCACCGAGCGCGGCCTCGTCGAACGTGACCGGCACGGTGATCGTGAGGTTGTCGCCCTTGCGGCCGAACAGCCGGTGCGTCTCGACGTGGACCGAGACGTAGAGGTCGCCGTTCGGGCCGCCGTTCTCACCCTTCGTGCCCTTGCCCTTGAGGCGGATGCGCTGCCCGTCCTTGACGCCGGCCGGGATCCGGACCTGCATCGTGCGGGACGACGCCGCGCGGCCGGACCCGTGGCAGGTGGTGCACGGGTCGTCGACCACGAGGCCGCGGCCGCGACACATGTCGCACGGCTCGGTCATCGCGAACAGACCGCCCGAGGCACTGGTCTGCATGCCGCTGCCCTCGCAGTGCGGACAGACCCGCGGAACGGTGCCGGCCTTGGCACCGGTGCCGTGGCAGGTCGAGCAGGGCTCGTCGCTCGTCGTCCGAAGCGGGACGGTGACTCCCGAGATGGCGTCGTCGAAGGAGAGCGTCGCCTCGGTCTCGACGTCGGCGCCGCGGCGGGCGGGGGCACTGCGGGTGCGGGTGGTGCCGCCACCGCCGAACATCCCGCCGAGCAGGTCCGAGAAGTCGAACCCACCGGTCGTCGTGCCGCCGCTGGGGAAGCCGAAGCCGCCGCTCGTGCCGGCACGGGGGAACCCTCCGCCGGAGGAGAACATCGCCCGCTGCTCGTCGTACTCCTTGCGCTTGTCCGGGTTGGACAGCACGGAGTACGCCTCGGAGATCCCCTTGAACTTCTCCTCGGCAGCGGTGTCACCGGGCTTCGCGTCGGGGTGGTGGTCCCGTGCGAGCTTGCGGTACGCCTTCTTGATGTCGGACGCACTCGCGTCCTTCGAGACTCCGAGGATCTTGTAGAAGTCCTTCTCGAACCACTCGTTGTTCACGAGACCACCTCCTCACATCGGTGCTTCGTACGGATTATTCGGCCTTCTCGGCATCGGACACCTCGGCGGCGTCGGCGACCTCGGGCTCGGCCTCGGCCTGCGGCTCGCTGCCGTCGTGCTCGACGACGGCGACCCGTGCCGGACGAAGGACCTTGTCACCCACGCGGTAGCCGACCTGCATGATGGCGTCCACGGTCGGCTCGCCTTGCGGGGCGTCCGCGTCGAGGCGGTGCATCAGAGCCTCGTGGAGCATCGGGTCGAACACGTCGCCGTGCTGCCCGAACGCCTCGAGCCCGTGAGCGCCGGTCGCCTGGACCAGCGAGTCGGCGACGGCCTTGAAGCCGCCCTCGAGCTCGCCGTGGTCACGGGCGCGGTCGATGGTGTCGAGGACCGGGAGAAGCGACGCGAGGACGCTCGCCGCGGCGTTCACCCGCTGGACCTCGCGGTCACGGTCGACCCGGCGCTTGTAGTTGACGTACTCGGCCTGCAGACGCTGCAGGTCGGCCGTCCGCTCGGCGAGCTGCTGACCGAGATCACCCATGTCAGCGGCGCCTTCGACGTCGGTCGGCTGCGCGTCAGGCCCGGGGGCCGGAGCAGTCTCCTGCTCCGGCACCTCCGACTCACCGAACTCGTTCGTCACTTGTTGTCACCCTCGTCGTCGACGATCTCGGCCTCGACCACGTCGTCGTCCTCGGCCTGCTCGGCGCCGGCACCGTCACCGGCGGGCGCACCCTGCGCGGCGGCTGCCTCGTACATCGCGGTGCCCATCTTCTGGCTCGACTCGCCGAGCTTGGCGATGGCGGCCTTGATGGCGTCGATGTCGTCGCCGTTCAGCGTCTCCTTGAGCGCGTCGACGTCGCCCTGGACCTCGGCCTTGACGTCGTCACCGATCTTGTCGGCGTTCTCGGCGAGGAACTTCTCCGTCGAGTGGACGAGCGTCTCGCCCTGGTTGCGGACCTCCACGGCCTCCTTGGCCTTACGGTCCTCCTCGGCGTACTGCTCGGCGTCGCGCACCATGCGGTCGATGTCGTCCTTCGAGAGGGCCGACCCGCCCGTGATGGTCATCGACTGCTCCTTGCCGGTGCCCCGGTCCTTGGCGGAGACGTTGACGATGCCGTTGGCGTCGATGTCGAACGTGACCTCGATCTGCGGCACGCCGCGCGGAGCCGGCGCGATGCCCGTGAGCTCGAACGTGCCGAGCATCTGGTTGTGCGCCGCGATCTCGCGCTCGCCCTGGTAGACCTGGATCGCGACCGACGGCTGGTTGTCGTCCGCGGTCGTGAAGACCTCGGAGCGACGGGTCGGGATCGTGGTGTTGCGCTCGATGAGCTTGGTCATCACGCCACCCTTGGTCTCGATGCCGAGGGACAGCGGAGTGACGTCGAGGAGCAGCACGTCCTTGACCTCGCCCTTGAGGACGCCGGCCTGCAGGCTCGCGCCCACGGCGACGACCTCGTCCGGGTTGACGCCCTTGTTGGGCTCCTTGCCGCCGAGCAGCTCACGGACCAGGTCGGAGACGGCCGGCATGCGGGTGGAGCCACCGACGAGGACGACGTGGTCGATGTCGGCGACCTTGATGCTCGCGTCCTTGATCACGTGCTCGAACGGAGCGCGGGTGCGCTGGAGCAGGTCGGCGGTGATCTTCTGGAACTCCGCACGGGTCAGCGTCTCGTCGAGGAACACGGGGTTCTTCTCGGCGTCGACGGTGATGTACGGGAGGTTGATCGACGTCGACTGCGAGCTCGAGAGCTCGATCTTGGCGCGCTCGGCGGCCTCACGGACACGCGGCATGGCCATCTTGTCCTTGGTGAGGTCGAGGCCGGTCGACGACTTGAAGCGGTCGACGATCCAGTCGACGACCTTCTGGTCCCAGTCGTCACCACCGAGGTGGTTGTCACCGCTGGTGGCCTTCACCTCGATGACGCCGTCGCCGATCTCCAGGAGGGACACGTCGAACGTGCCGCCGCCGAGGTCGAAGACGAGGATCGTCTGGTCGTCGCCCTTGTCGAGGCCGTACGCCAGAGCGGCCGCGGTGGGCTCGTTGATGATGCGGCTCACGTTGAGGCCGGCGATCTCGCCCGCCTCCTTGGTGGCCTGACGCTGGGCGTCGTTGAAGTACGCGGGGACGGTGATCACCGCGTCGGTGACCGGCTCGCCCAGGTACGCCTCGGCGTCGCGCTTCAGCTTCTGGAGGACGAACGCCGAGATCTGCTGGGGGGTGAAGGTCTTGTCGTCGATCTTCTGGGACCAGTCCGTGCCCATGTGGCGCTTGACCGAACGGATCGTCCGGTCGACGTTGGTGACGCCCTGGCGCTTCGCGACCTCGCCGGTCAGCACCTCGCCGTTCTTGGCGAAGGCGACCACGGACGGGGTCGTACGCGCACCCTCGGCGTTCGCGATGACGGTGGGCTCGCCACCTTCCAGCACGGCGACGACGGAGTTGGTCGTACCGAGATCGATCCCGACTGCACGGGCCATGAGTTCCTCCTGATGGATCGCGGGGCGGGTTCGTGGCCCGCCGTCTACCAGCACTCGTAAGTTGAGTCTGATCGTATCAACTTAGGTGAGCGCGGCTTCATTCCCACCGTAGCGCGAGCGTTTTGCAGCCTCACGCCGGGGACAGGCATCCTCTTTCGCACACCGCCCCTGAATGGCAGGATCTTGTCTATCATCAAGTAACTGTCACCGCCGAGGTGGAGGTCCACCGGATGCTGACGAAGGTCGCGCTCCTCACCGTCCCCGGCGTCACGCCGTTCGAGTTCGGAGTGGTCTGTGAAGTGTTCGGGATCGATCGTTCCGACACGGGCGGACCGCGGTTCGAGCTTGCGCTCGCCACAGCCGAGCCCGGCCCCGTCCCCACCAGCCAGGGCGTCCTTGTGACCATCGAGAACGATCTCTCCGTCGCCGACGACGCCGACCTGATCGCGGTGCCTGCCTTCGATCTCGCGCCCGTCGACGAGCGCTACCTTCGCGTGATCCGCGACGCCGAGGCACGTGGCGCATGGGTCCTGAGTATCTGCACCGGCGCCTTCGCGCTGGCGGAGTCGGGCGTCCTCGACGGGCGTCGGGCGACCACCCACTGGATGTTCACAGCGAAGCTGGCGGCTCAGTATCCCCGCACGAGGGTGGATGCCGACGTCCTCTACGTCCAGGACGGCAAGGTCGTCACGAGCGCCGGCACCGCAGCGGGAATCGATGCGGCGCTGCACATCGTGCGCCAGGAGCTCGGCGCGGGACACGCCAACGTCATCGCTCGACGCATGGTCGTCCCACCCCAACGGGACGGCGGCCAGGCCCAGTTCATCCAGACTCCCGTGGGCGGCGAGAAGGCGGACTCGTTCGCGGTCGTCGCCCAGTGGATGCTTCAGAACCTCTCGGAAGACCTCTCCGTCGAACAGCTCGCCCGCAAGGCTCTGATGTCCCCACGGACCTTCGCCCGTCGGTTCAGGGCGGACATGGGCACGACCCCGACCGCCTGGCTCAATCGGCAGCGCATCATCCACGCCCAGCAGCTGCTCGAGCAGTCGTCGCGGAGTCTCGAAGCGATCGCGGCAGAGACAGGATTCGGCAACGCAGCGGTCATGCGGCACCACTTCGTGAAGGTCCTGCGGACCTCGCCGATGGCGTACCGCAGGACGTTCGGAGAACGCCTGGTCGAATGATTGGCAGCTTCTCGACGATTCCTGGCAACAGGATCGCGACGCCGGCTGTCGCCGCGGCACAGGATGGGACGAACCCGCGACAGGAGCTCGACGATGGCCGTCTCGTCCACATCGCCCGACGTGACCATCACGTACCTCGGTGGCCCGACCACCGTGATCGACGTCGCCTCCGTCAGGTTCATCACCGATCCCACGTTCGACAGCCCTGGCCGCGACTACCCGCTCGGGCCGGTCGTCACGCTCTCCAAGACCAGAGGCCCGGCGATCGAGGTGACGGACCTGGGCGACATCGACGTCGCGCTCGTGAGCCATCAGCAGCACCCCGACAACCTGGACGATTCCGGCCGGGAGCTGCTGGGGCGGATCGGACTGGTACTCACGGCCCCGGCGAGCGCGGAGAAGCTCCCCGCTGCCGTCGCCCTCTCTCCGGGCGCCGTCCAGGAGATCCCGACAGCTCAGGGCATCACCTTGCGGGTCACCGCCACGCCTGCCCGCCATGGTCCACGGGGTGCTGAAGCCTTCGCCGGCGATGTCATCGGGTTCGTGATCGATGTGGTGGAGACCGGGGAGGCGCTCGTCTACGTGACGGGCGACACCGTGTGGTTCGACGGCGTCGGCGGTGTGGCGAAGTCGTTCCAGCCCCGGGTGGTGATCCTCCACGGCGGAGCGGCGAGGACGGACCGTAGCGCCTTCCGGCTCACCATGGACGCCAACGACGCGGCCGAGGTGAGGGCGGCCTTTCCCGAGGCGGTCATCCTTCCCGTGCATCACGACGGCTGGACGCATCTCATCCAGTCCCAGCAGGACCTCGCGAACGCTTTCGCGGTGCTCGGGCTCGACGGGCTGCAGCTCGTGGAGCCCGGCGGCACCTACACGTTCGCAGGAGGAGTCACGCCAGCGGCGCGCCGGCTCGACGCTCTCGTGGGCGAGTGGACGATGCACCCCAGTCTCGGCGGTGAACCGGCCGGCCTCGGGAGGACGACGTTCGCCTGGTCGACGGAGGGCTCGTTCCTGGTTCAGAGGGCGGAGTCGGAACCGTCGGACATCGAGATCTCCGCCGAGTGGACCGCGAGCTCCCCGTTCCCTACCTGTGCCGTCATCGGCGTTGACGAGGTCAGCGGGGAGTTCTCGATGCTCTACGCCGATGCACGCGGCGTCCGCAGGGTCTACCGGATGACCATCGCCGACGGCGTCTGGACGGTCTGGCGGGAGACACCCTCGCTGCACCAGCGCTACACCGGCCGATTCAGCGACGACGGGACGACGATCGTGGGCGGGTGGGAGACCTCGCACGACGGCTCCAGCTGGACGCCGGACTTCGACCTCGACTACCGGAAGGTCGGTTAGGATGCCGGATCGCGTCGGCGCGACGACCGTGGCATGGGCGGCGTGGGCGGCCGTCCTGCTCCTCATCTCTGCGGTCGTCGCGTTCGCGGTGATCAGGGTGATGACAGACCTCCCGCTGGTGTTCGCGGGGCGTGCGGCAGAGAACGGCTCGTTCGAGGAGCGCTACGTGCGCAACGCCGTTCCCGCCTACCTGCACATCGTGCCCGGTGTGATCTACCTCGTCGGCGCGTGCTTCCAGCTCTCACGGCGTTTCCGCGAGCGCCACTGGCCGACCCACCGGCGCCTCGGCCGGACCGTCCTGGTTGCCGGCATCGTCAGTGGTTCGTTCGCGCTCGTCTTCGGGGTGCCCCACTCGTACGGTGGTTTCTGGCAGTCGGTCGCGACCGTCGTCTTCTCGTCCTACTTCCTCGTCGCGCTCGGTCTGGCTTTTCGCGCGATCGTTCGGCGGGACGTGCGGAACCACCGGCGGTGGATGATCCGCGCCTTCGCAGTCGGACTCGCCGTCGGGACGATCCGGCTCTGGGTGGGAGTCCTGGTCGGCTTCGGCGACATCCCTCTGCAGCAGGGCTTCGCCCCGGCGTTCTGGCTCGCGTTCTCCATGCACGTCGCGGCAGCAGAGGTCTGGCTCAGATGGGCATCTCCGATGCCGCTCGATCGCTGACGTCACGCGGCGGCGTCGACCACCATTCTGGCGACGAGCATCGCCTGGATCTTCATGGCGGTCCGGTCACCGCCGTCGGTCTCGACCGTCACGTCCACGAGGCGGTCGCCCGGGCAGGCACGCAGGGACACCGACGAGGTCTCGTACGTCCACCACGCGTCGAACGGGGCGTCGTCGACGGGCTCGACGTCCTTGCCGATGCCCAACGGCTCGCCGCACACCAGCGTTCCCTGGTCGAAGTCCGCAGCCTTCGCGACCTCGACGTCGACCCGCGTCGCGTCGTCGGCCGTGCTCCACGTGCACTTGACGGGAGTCCACCGGACGTCGTTGCTCTGGACGGTGGCCGTGACGAGCCGTCCTTCGCCCAGCGACTCACCGACCGCGTCCGGGAGCGTCGCGAACGCGGCCGCCTGGCAGGGACTGTCGTCGGCGGCCTCCGCCGTGGGCGCCTCCGAGGCGGGCGCCTCGGAGGCGCTCGGTGTCCCAGTGCTCGCACCCGCCGAAGCGGTGGCCGCCGCGCCGGTGTCGTCAGACGGCGCGTCTCCGCCGCAGCCGCTCACGGCGAACGCGAGAGCGACGCCGACTCCGGCGACGAGCATCGGGACGTGGCGCAGCGCACGACGTGTCATCCGTCCACGATGGTCGACACGTCGCGTGCGAGGAATCCGTACGGACCCCCAGGGTGTGCGCAAGCCGTGAGGCGGGGCTACTCCGCGAAGATCGCGAGGGTGCGGGCGACGCACACCGGCTTGTCGCCGCCCTCGACCTCGACGGTGAAGTCGACCGCGACGCGCTGACCGAGAGCGACCGGGACGACCTCGACGAGCGTGGCGCGACCACGGACCCGCGAGCCCACGGGCAGCGGCGCCGGGAAGCGGACCTTCTCGGACCCGTAGTTGACGCCCATCTTGACGCTCTCGACCTTGTAGGTCTCGGCCGACAGCATCGGGATGAGCGAGACGGTGAGGTAGCCGTGCGCGATGGTCCGACCGAACGGGCCCTGCGCGGCCTTCTCGGGGTCGACGTGGATCCACTGGTGGTCACCGGTCGCCTCGGCGAACAGGTTGACCTGCTCCTGGGTCACCTCGTGCCACTCGCTGACGCCCAGCTCCTCCCCCACGCACGACGTGAGCTCGGCCAGGTTCTTGAAGACGCGCATCCGATTCCTCCGACTAAGCGATCGCTTACCGTGCCCGATCCTAGGACAACCACTGTGGCCTCGTTCACACCGGCTGCTACCGCAGCAGCCAGGGCACCGCGGCGAGGAGCATCCCGAGTGCCAGCAGGCCGGTGTCCGCACGCGTCCACAGCGCCGGTTCCGCCCACGTCCGCGTCCGCGTAGCTGCGAACCCGCGGGCGTCCATCGCGGCCGCCATCCGTCCCGCGTCGCGCAGCGCGGCGACCAGCATCGCGAACGCGAGGACACCACCGTGCCGCGCCAGCGAAATGGGGTTCCGTGTCGGCCCGAAGCCTCGCGCCCGCCGCGCCCGGTCGAGCTGCACCCACACCTCCCGGAGGCTGGTGAACCGCTGCAGCGCCGCCGAGAACGCGACGACGAACCGCGCCGGCATGCGCAGCCGCTGCCCCATCTGGTCGGCGAGGCGGGAGGGGTCCAGGAACGCGGCGAGCACGGCGCCGGGCAGTGCGAGCACGACGATGCGGAGGCCGGCCGTCAGGGCCAGCTCGACGTCGTGGCCGCCGAGCAGCCAGGTCGACCACACCACGGAGACGGAGGCGATGCCGACGGCCAGGAACCGCAGGAGCGCGAAGCGCAGCGACGGCAGGAGCACCGCCCCCGCCACGGCGTACGCCCCGAGGGCGATCACGCCTGTCCTCAGGTCACGGACGGCGAGCGAGGCGACGACCGCCGCGAAGCCGACGAGGAGGAGGACGAGCGGATTGGCGTCGACGACCACCCGCCTCATCGGACGACCTCCCCCGCCTCGAGGGACACCACGTGGTCCGCGAGAGCGATGAGGTCGGGATCGTGGGTCGCGATGCCGACGGCGGCCCCGGCTGACGCGGCGGCGCGGATCCATCCCACGACCGCCGCCCAGGTCAGCCGGTCCTGTCCGACCGTCGGCTCGTCCAGCAGCACCACGGGCGGACGGTGCGCGAGTGCCGCCGCGGTCGCGAGACGCCGCTGCTCGCCGCCCGACAGGCGGTACGGGTTGGCGTCCGAGAGTGCGCCGAGCCCGAGGTGCGCGAGGACGGCGGCCGCGTCGACCGTCACACCCGTACGCGCGCCCGTCGCCGCCGCCTCGTCGAGGACCCGGGACGTGAGGAACCCGTGCTCGGGGTTCTGCGGGACCCAGCCGATCAGGCGGGCGAGGTCGCGCGAGCGCAGCCGGTGGAGCGGGCGGCTGCCGCCGATCCCGGAGACCGCGCCCGTCGTCGGGGCCACGAGGCCGGCCAGGGTCGCCACGAGCGTCGACTTCCCGGCACCGCTCGGGCCCGTGAACGCCGTGACCGCCCCCGGCCACAGCTCGGTGGTCACTCCCCGGAGGGCCGGCGTGACCGTGCTGCCCCGCATCGACGTACGGCGCAGGTCGACGCTGATCGCATCGGTGACGAGGTGCGGCACCTCCCGGGGCGGGACGACGAGCGCCGGCTGCGGTTCCTCGGGGGTCGGCGCGCCGACCCCCGGCATCCACACCCCGCGCGCGGCGAGCTCCGCGGGCTCGGCAGCGAAGGTCGCGGGGTCGGTGTCGCGGACCACGGCGCCCTCGGAGTTCAGGACGACCACGCGGTCGACGTGCGCGAGCCACGGGCCGATCCGGTGCTCGACGACGACCAGAGTGGCACCGGTCCGCTCGACGGCGTCGAGCACGCAGCGGCGTACGGCGTCGGCGTTGGGCGGGTCCAGCATCGACGTCGGTTCGTCCAGGAGCAGCACGTCGGCGTCGCTCGCGAGGACTCCCGCGAGCGCCAGGCGCTGCTGCTCACCGCCGGAGAGGGCAGCAGTCGGATGGTCGACGTCGTAGGGCAGCCGTACCGCCTCGAGCGCCCGCCGGACCCGCCGCCAGATCTCGTCGCGCGCGACGCCTGCGTTCTCGAGCCCGAACGCGACGTCGCGACCGATCCGCTCGGCCACCACCGCGTCGGCCGGGTTCTGCATCAGGAGGCCGATCCTGCCCTCGACGTGCACCTGGCCGAGCTCGTCACCGGAGCCGGCGCTGCCGAGCACCCCGGCCAGCGCTCGGAGCACCGTGGACTTCCCGGCGCCCGACGGTCCCGCGAGGAGCACCCGCTCGCCCGGCTCGATCTGCAGGTCGAGGTCGTGCACGACGGGCTCGCGGCGGCCGAGGGGCCGCCACCCGAACCCCTCGAGGTGCGCCGACCCCCGTCGTACGGCGGTGGCGTCCGCGGTCATGCCGACGAGCGGGCGTCGCGGTCGTGGTACTCGCGACCGGCGCCGAACGCGTCGAGCGCACCCGTCGGCGCGAGCGCACGGACGAGGAACCACCCGCCGACCCCGGCGACGACCGCACCGGAAAGCGCGAAGAAGGCGGCGTAGACCAGCTTCCAGTCGGTGCCCCAGTCGGCCCAGTAGACGTTCCACTCGTACGCGACCGCGCACAGCGCCGACACGGTGCCGGCGAGCGCGGCGGCGACGACGCCCCACCGGCGCCACAGCAGGATCGCGAACACGATCTCGGCGCCGATGCCCTGCACCACCCCGGACAGGATCGACGACATCCCCCACTGGTTGCCGAGCAGGAGCGCGACCATCGCGGCGATCACCTCGGTGCCGAAGGCGGCGCCCGCCTTGCGGACGACGAGCCCGCCGACCACGCCGCCGAGGAGCCAGGGGCCGGAGATCAGCCCGATGCTGGGCGGGAACGCGAAGACGGACGCGGTGCTGACCACCGCGTACAGCTGGTTCCAGCCCCAGAACACGACCCCGATCGCGACGCCGAGCATCGCGACCGTGACCAGGTCGATCGTGCGGTAGTGGACGGACTCGGTCCACGCGCTGCGGAGCGGGCGGGGACGGGTCCTCGGGCGTACGGCATCAGCCATGATGACTCCCTTCGCCGGTGCTAACCGGATCAGGTTCGGAGGGTCTGCGGCTCTTCCGCACTCTCAGCGCTCCGTGCCGTGCGGCACCGTGCGCTCCCCTGTCGTACGGCCGACTCTATCGCGCCTACGTGAGGAGGCTCTCGCGGCCGAACATCGCCGCGATCGCACGAGCCGACGGCTCACCGAGATCGGGGTCGGCGCCCGCCCCGATCAGCACCGAGACGACGAGCTCCTCGCCCTTGAAGATCGCCCCGGCGAGAGGGCTCTGACCGCGGTCGTTGAGCCGGTTGACGTCGGCTCCGGCGTCGACGAGGCGCTGCACGATGTCGGCGTGGCCGTGGTACGCGGCGAGGGTCAGCAAGGAGTTGCCGGTGGCGTCGGTGAGGTTGACCGGCACGCCTGCCTCGACGTGGGAGAGCAGGCTGTCGGCCTGGCCGGCGCGCACCATGTCGAACAGCTGGGCCGCGACCTCGTCTGCCTCGTTGCTGGATCCACCGGTCATGAGGGTGACCTTACCTGCGCGTACCCCGTCGGGACAGGTTCGAGACAGCGCGGGCACCAGCTCGGCTACAACGGTGTCCGTTCCTGAGCGCCGGCCGCGAGCGCCGCCAGCTGCCCCGCGACGAAGTCGCCCAGCTCGCGGTGACCTCGGGCCGTGAGGTGCAGCCCGTCGTCGAGGTAGTCGAGGTCGAGACCGATCGTCGACACGTACGCGGCGTCGTAGCGGCTGGCGAGCGCCGCGAGGACCTCGTCGACCCGACGGGCACCGTCGGTGCGGGCGGGTGCTGACGCGGGACCGACGACCACGACGCGCGGGCCCTCGACCGCACGCATCACCCGGGCGAACCCGGAGCGGAGCGCGGCGACCGGCTGGTCGGCGTCGTTGAGCCCGCCGGCCACGACGACGAGGTCGGCGCCTCCGGCGACGGCGCGGGACGCGCGTCGGGCGAACCACGCACCGGCGCACGGGCTCGCGAGCCGGCTGTAGCCGGAGCCGGAGAAGGCATCGACCGACACGCGTCCGGGGACGCGGGACGTCCAGGCCTCGGTGGGGTCGTCCAGCCCGAGTCCCGCGGACCAGGAGTCGCCGATGACGACGACACGGTCACCCGACCCGAGCACCGGCTCCGAGCGGCGGTCGAGCGCGTCGGCGGCGAACCGCGCGCACCGCGCCGCCTCGCTGCCGCTCGCGTCCGCGCCGACGTCCAGCACGAGCAGGACCGACACCAGCGCGAGGACGAGCGCCGCCACGAACCGCGTACGACGGCGCGCGCCGAGCAGGCGCGGCCGGGCGGTCCAGGACGGGGTCACCCACACATGGTCGCTCTCCGACGCGCCCCGTACGAACGAAATAGGGCAGATCGCCCACTCTGATGCCGACTCGTGACGATCGACGTGACGCAGGTCGCGAGGCGCCCCTCAGACCACGTAGACCTTACGCAGGGTCGCCCGGACCTCCCAGACGGTCCGGTCGCCCGCGTGGAGCCGCACCATCACCCCGGGTCGCAGCGCGATGGTGCTGCCGTCCTCGAAGCGCACCGTCGCATCGCCGGCCAGGACGACGAACACCTCGTCGGCCTCGACGTCGCGGACGACGCCTGCGGTGAGCTCCCAGATCCCCACCCGGGTGTCGCCGAGCGCGGCGAGCTCGGCGACTGCGGTCGTCGGCGAGCCCGCGACGACGTCGTCGAGGTCGGGGCCGTCGACCTCGAGGGGGTGGCTCAGCGGTGACGCGGAGAGCAGCCGCTCGGTGGCGCTCGTCATCGCGGTCACCCTCCGGTCAGCGTCGCGGCGACCGACGTGTTGTCGTCGCCGGACCGTCTCAGGACGGCCCACACGACAGCGAGCGCCGCGAGCGTGAGCAGGAGCAGGACAGACGACACGGCTGCGATCTCCGGACGCAGTCCGACCTTGAGCGTCCCGAACACGTAGACGGGCCACGGCGTGTAGCCCGGGACCTGCACGAACGACGCCACGATGGTGTTGTCGAGGCTCAGGGTGAACGCCATCAGCGCACCGGCGAAGATGCCGGGCCACGCCAGCGGGAGCGTGATCTGGCGGAACCGGTTCCACGGAGTCGCGTACAGGTCGGCGGCCGCCTCCTCGATCTGCTCGTCCATGCCCCGCAGGCGCGCGCGCACGATGAACGTGACGACGGCCAGCGCCAGCGACGTGTGCACGATGATCAGGCGCACCATGCCGTTGTTGACGATCGACAGCCCACCGTCGGTGCCGAGGGTGACCAGCCACGGCAGGATCGAGATGCCGTCGATGACCTCCGGCGTGATCAGCGTGACCGCGAGGAGCGCCGTCAGGACCCCGGCCCACCGCGCACCCGTCCGGGCACGGGCGAGGGCCACGCCGCCGATGGTCCCGAGCACCGTCGACACCAGCGACGCGAGCACACCCGTCACCAGCGACGTACGGACCGCGTCGCCGATCACCGGGTTGTTCCACGCACGGCTGTACGCCGCGAAGCCGAAGCTGTCCCACGCCCCGAGCAGGCGTCCGGTGTTGAACGAGTAGACGACGATCACGAGGATCGGCAGGAAGAGGAACACGAAGACGAGCACCCCGAACACGGCCAGCCCGAGGTCGATCCCGTCACGGCGGCTGCGCCTCATGAGGTCACTCCCAGGTCCAGGTGGCGGGCTCTTCGGACAGCGGCACGCAGGAGCAGGAAGACCGCGGCCGCGATCAGCACCGTGAGCAGCACGAACGCCATCAAGGTGACCGCCATCGCCGCACCGAGCGCCCAGTTCTGGGCGGACGTGAACTGACGTGCGACGACCTGTCCGACCATCGTTCCTCGCGCTCCGCCGAGGACGGACGCGGTCAGGTAGTCGCCCATCAGCGGGATGAACACGAGCAGGCAGCCCGAGGCGATGCCCGGGAGCGCGTCCGGCACCGTCACGGCGAAGAAGGTGCGCAGCCGGCCCGCGCCGAGGTCACGGCTCGCCTCGCGCTGGCTCGGGTCGAGCCGCTCGAAGACGACGTAGAGCGGCAGGATCATCAGCGGCAGGTAGTTGTAGACGACGCCGAGCTGGACGGCGCTGCGGGTGTAGAGGATGTCGAGCGGTCCGTCGAGGATGCCGATCGCGTTCAGCACGTCGCTCGCCATCCCGTTCGGCGCGAGGATGATCTGCCAGCCGATGGTTCGGACGAGGAAGTTGGTCCAGAACGGGACGAGGACGAGCGCCAGCAGCAGCGGACGCCACCGCGGGTCGACCTTGACCGCCATCCAGTAGGCGAACGGGACGGCGACGAGCAGGCACAGCAGCGTGCCGGCGACGGCGATCCGCAGGGTCGCCCAGAACATCGTCATGAAGGCGCCGTCGAGCACCTGGCCGTACCGGTCGAACGACAGGTGGTCGGTCGAGACCGCGGTGAAGAGGTCCGGCTTGTAGCCGAACGAGTACCAGACGACGAGCGCGAGCGGCGTGAAGACGAAGAACACGAGCCAGGCCCACACGGGGAACGAGAGCGCGGCGCTGCTGCGCGGCGTGCGACGTGCCACTGCCCTCACCCCGCCTTCGCCTGGACCTGCTCGAGGATCGACGTGAGCCGGTCCTGGGCGTCGGTGAGCTCGGCGGGCGTCAGCCGGGCGACCACCTTGTCGGGCGGGAAGATCAGGTCGAGCATGTCGAGCTCCCACTCCTCGGCGAGCGCTCGCTGACCCGCGACGCCGGTCGGGTAGCCGTTCCAGTCGACCTCACCGATCGCGACCTCCGGGTCGAGCATGAAGTCGATGAACGCGTGCGCCGAGTCGACGTGCTGCGCGCCCCGCGCCAGCGCCCACGTATCGACCCACAGGTTCGCGGTGGGCGTCGGATAGACGAAGCGCCAGCGATCGGGGTCGTCGCTCTCGCCGAACGCGAGGCGGGCGTCGCCGTTGTACATCTGGAGCAGTGCCAGCTCGTTCTGGATGACGCTCTGCGTCGGCGCCGAGTTGAAGTTCCGCACGTGCGGGGCGAGCTCCTCGGTGAGGTACGCCTCCGCCGCGTCGAGGTCGGCAGGGTCGGTCGTGTTGGGGTCGATCCCCTTCGCCCCGAAGTAGATCGAGGTCACCTCCCAGGGGTCGTCGAGCAGCGAGACCGACCCGCTCGCCTGTCCCGCAGCGACGTCGAGGAAGTCCTGCCACGACCGGGGACGTCCGTCGACCTTCGTGCGGTCGTACGCGAAGCCGGTCGTCCCCCACGCCTTCGGGACGGTGTACGCGTTGCCCGGGTCCCACGGCTGGTCGGTGAACGCCGGCTCGATGTTCGCGAGGTTCGGGAGCAGGCTGTGGTCGAGCTTCGACAGGAGGTCGTTCGCGACCATCATCGGGACGAACTGGCCGGACGGGACCAGCACGTCGTACCCGCTGGTGCCGCGGCTCGCGCCGATCTTCGCGATCATCTCCTCGTTCGAGGCGAAGGCGTCGACCTGGACGGTGACGTCGTTGGCCTCGCGGAAGGCGCGGATGTTGTCGGGGCTCTCGTAGTCGCCCCACGAGTAGACGTTCAGCCGCCCCTCGAGCGTGCCGTCGGGCGAGGCCGTGCTGGCCATCGACCTGCTCCCGCACCCGAGCAGCGACGCGGTGCCGATCACGGCGAACCCGCCGAGCAGCGCCCGTCGGCTGATGCGGCCGGCCTCCGCGCGCGGAGCGAGGACCCGCACGGGGTCCGACGCCCGGCGCCGGCTCACGAGGGGTCCGCCGGGTAGACGTGGACGGCGTCGGGGGCCCACGACACGCCGACCGGCGACCCGGTCGCGAGCGGCGGGGCTCCCGCGGCGGCGGTGCGCGCGAGGATCTCGCGCCCGTCCTCGCAGAGCACGACGTGCTGCACGACGTCGCCGAGGAAGGAGGTCCCGGCGAGCGTCCCGACGGCAGTGTTGGCGGTGCCCACGGGCGGCGGCTCGGCGACGACGGTGACGGCCTCCGCGCGGACCGCGACCCGGACCGTACGCCCGTCGTCGAGACCGTCGAGCGCCGAGCGCGTCGGCGCGTAGGTCACGCCGTCCGCGACGACGACGCCGCCCTTGACGATGCCGTCGGTGAAGTTCTGTGTGCCGATGAACCCGGCGACGAAGGCGGTGGCCGGCTTCCCGTACACCTGCTGCGGCGTGCCGACCTGCTCGATGTGGCCGGCGTTCATCACGACGATCCGGTCGCTCATCGAGAGCGCCTCGGACTGGTCGTGGGTGACGAAGACGAAGGTGATCCCCACCTGCCGCTGGATCAGCTTGAGCTCGACCTGCATCTGCTCGCGCAGGTTGCGGTCGAGCGCCGAGAGGGGCTCGTCGAGCAGCAGCACCTCGGGCCGGTTCACGATCGCCCGCGCGAGCGCGACCCGCTGCTGCTGTCCGCCGGAGAGCTTCTTGGGCCGGCGCTCGGCGTACTCGCTCATCCGCACCAGGGCGAGGGACTCCTGGACCCGCTCGGCGATCTCCCCCTTGCTGGGCCGCGGCTGGCCGGCCCGCCGCTGCCGCAGCCCGTAGGCGACGTTCTCGGCGACGGTCATGTGCGGGAAGAGTGCGTACGCCTGGAAGACGGTGTTGACGGCGCGCCGGTTCGGTGGCACCCCGACGACCGACTCGCCGGACAGCAGGACGTCACCGGAGTCGGGCTCCTCGAAGCCGCCGATCATCCGCAGGAGCGTCGTCTTGCCGCAGCCCGACGGGCCGAGGAGGGAGAGGAACTCGCCCTCGGCGATGTCGAGGTCGAGCCCGTCGACGGCGGTGACCGAGCCGTACGACTTCGAGACCCCGCGCAGCGAGACCGTGGTGGTGCTCATGTCTTCCCTTCTGTCATGTCGCCGACGGGGTCTCGATCCTCCGCTGGCGCTCCGGCCTCGACCAGCGGGGCCTCCGCTGGTCGAGGGTCGGGCTGTTCCGCTGGTCGAGGCGCGAAGCGATCGAGACCCCTCACGAGTCGAATCCGAGCCCCGCGGCGTCGAGCGCGCGCAGCCACGCGTTGCGCTCGCCGGCGCGGTGGTCCGCCCGGTCGAGAGCCCACCGCGTGAGGTTGATGCCGACCGCTGCCGCCGGCTCCGGTGGGAACGGCAGCGGCTTCTTGCGCACCATCGCGAGCTCGGTCCGAGGGGTGCGTTCTCCGCTGAGCCGGTCGAGCATGACGTCGGCGGCGAAGTGCGTGGCCGCGACGCCCAGGCCCGTGAACCCCGCGGAGTACGCGACGCGACCCGACTTCGCCAGACCGTGGAAGGCACAGAACTGCGTCGACGTGTCGATGGCGCCCGCCCAGCGGTGGGTGAAACGGATCCCCTCGAGCTGGGGGAACGTCGTGAGCAGGTGCGCGGCCAGCGTGCGGTAGGTCTCGGGGCGGTCCTCGTACGCCGAGCGGACCTTGCGCCCGTAGTGGTAGACGGCGTCGTAGCCGCCGAACAGGATCCGGTTGTCCGCCGAGAGCCGGTAGTAGTGGAACTGGTTCGCCATGTCGCCGACGCCTTGGCGGTTGCGCCAGCCGACCGCGTCGAGCTGCGCGGCCGACAGCGGCTCGGTCATCAGCGCGTAGTCGTACACCGGCACGGTCATCAGACGCGTCCGGGCGAGCAGGGACGGGAAGACGTTCGTGGCCAGCGCGACCCGGTCGGCGCGCACCGAACCGCGGGGCGTGCGGACCAGCACCGGGCCGCTCCGACCCGGCGCCTCCAGCGACTCTGCCGCGCTGTTCTCGAAGATCTCGACACCGAGCCCCACTGCCACCCGGGCCAGCTCTTTGGCGAGCTTGGCGGGATGCACCATCGCGGTCGAGTCGCGGTGCCAGACGCCGGCGAGGTAGGTCGGGCTGTTCACATGCTGGCGCACGCCGGCAGTGTCGAGGACCTCCCCGCCACCCTCCTCGAGCCACGCGACCTGGTGCGGCTCGACGGCCACGTCGAGGCTGCCGGTCCGCTCGAGCTCGCAGTCGATGCCGAGTGCGTCGACGGCCTTCGCGAGCGACTCGAGGTTCTCCTGGCCGAGCCGCTCGAGCGTGTCGTACTCGTCGGGCCAGCGCGTACGGCCGTTGTCCTCCCCGTGGGTCAGGCTGGCGTCGCAGAACCCCCCGTTGCGTCCCGACGCCGCCCATCCCACGGTCTGCGCCTCGAGCAGGACGACGCGTGCGGCGGGGTTGCGCAGCTTGGCCTTCACCGCCGTCCAGAGGCCGGTGTAGCCGCCGCCGACGACGAGAAGGTCGGCGTCGTGCGCCTGGTCGAGGACCGGGTACGCCACCGAGTCCTCGACGTCGTCGAGCCAGAAGCAGCCGTCCTGGGCGCCGGCCAGCGACGCCTCGACGAGTGCCGGCGACGGCGCGTTGCGCTCGAAGACGGTGGGCTCTGCGGTGCGGCGCTGTCCTCGGTCAGCGGGCGACATGCGCATCGCCGACCGACAGCGCCTCGTCGAGGATCGCCAGGCCGGAACGCGCCTCGTCGATGTCGATGTTGAGCGCCGGGACGACGTGGATGCGGTTGTAGTTGACGAACGGGAGCAACCCGTTCTTCTTGCATGCGGCGACGATCTCGTTCATCGCCGGGCTCGATCCGCCGTACGGAGCGAGGGGTTCGCGGGTCTCGCGGTCGGCCACCAGCTCGAGCGCCCAGAACGCCCCGACGCCGCGGACCTCGCCGACGCACGCGTGGCGTTCCTTGAGCTCGGCGAGACCGGGCCCGAACGCCTCGGCGCCGAGCATGGCGGCGTGCTCGACCATCTGCTCGTCCTGCATCGTCTCGATCGTGGCGACCGCCGCGGCGCAGGCGAGCGGGTGACCGGAGTAGGTGAGGCCGCCGGGGTAGACGCGGTCGGCGAACGTCGCGTAGATCGGCTCGGAGATGATCACGCCGCCCAGCGGCACGTAGCCGGACGTCACGCCCTTGGCGAAGGTGATGAGGTCGGGCTTGGCGTCGTACAGGTCGACGGCGAACCACGTGCCGGTGCGTCCGAAGCCGGCCATCACCTCGTCGGCGATCCAGACGATGCCGTAGCGGTCGCACAGCTCACGCACGCCCTCGAGGTAGCCGGGCGGCGGCGGCATGATGCCGGCGGTGCCCGGGATGGTCTCGAGGATGATCGCCGCGATCGTGTCCGGGCCCTCCATCCGGATCGTGTTCTCGAGGTGCGTGAGCGCGCGCTCGCACTCCTCGGCCTCCGTCGTCGCGTGGAACTCGGAGCGGTAGAGTAACGGCCCGAAGAAGTGCACGACCCCGTCTGCGCCGTAGTCGTTCGGCCAGCGCCGCGGATCGCCCGTGAGGTTCACCGCGGTCTGGGTGCCGCCGTGGTACGAGCGGTAGCGGCTGAGCACCTTGCGACGCCCGGTGTGCAGCCGAGCCATGCGTACGGCGTGCTCGACCGCGTCGGCTCCGCCGTTGGTGAAGAAGACGTGCTCCATCCCGTCGGGGGCGAGACCGGCGATCAGGTGTGCGGCCTCCGAGCGTGCGGCGTTGGCGTGCTGCGGCGCGATCGTGCACAGAGTCGCGGCCTGGTCCTGGATCGCCTTCACCACACGCGGGTGCTGGTGCCCGATGTTGGTGAACACCAGCTGCGAGGAGAAGTCCAGGAACCGCTGCCCCTGGTCGTCGGTGACGTAGCTCCCCTCGGCGCTCTCGATCACCATCGGCGTCAGCGATGCCTGCGCCGACCACGAGTGGAAGACGTGGGCGCGGTCGAGCTCGTACGTGCGGTTGGTCATGGCGTCCCTTCGGCTCAGCTGTTCTTCGGGAAGGCGAGCTCGAGCCCGCCGACGGGCTTGACGGCCGGGTCACCCCAGCGCGACGTGACCACCTTTCCACGAGTGAAGAAGTGGACGCCCTCCGTACCGTGAGCGTGGCTGTCGCCGAACAGCGAGCTCTTCCAGCCGCCGAAGGAGTAGTACGCCATCGGCACCGGGATCGGCACGTTGATGCCGATCATGCCGACCTCGACCTCGTACTCGAACTTGCGTGCCGCTCCACCGTTGCTGGTGAACAGCGCGACACCGTTGCCGTACGGGTTGGCGTTGATGAGCCCGACGGCCTCGTCGTAGGTGTCGACACGGACGACCGACAGCACCGGGCCGAAGATCTCCTCGGTGTAGACGCTCATGTCGGGCGTGACGTTGTCGAGGAGCGTCGGGCCGAGCCAGAAGCCGTCCGCCCCGCCGTCCGCGTCGACCTCGCGCCCGTCCACGACGAGCTTGGCCCCGGCCTCCTCACCGGCGTCGACGAACGAGGCGACCTTGTCGCGGTGGACCTGGGTCACGAGCGGACCCATGTCGGTGCCCTTGGTGCCGTCGCCGATGCGCAGCGTGCGCGTACGGTCGGCGATCTTCGCGACCAGCTCGTCGCCGACGCCGCCGACGGCGACCACGACGCTGATCGCCATGCAGCGCTCGCCCGCCGAGCCGTACCCGGCGCTGACGGCCTGGTCCGCCGCGAGGTCGAGGTCGGCGTCGGGCAGGACGACCATGTGGTTCTTCGCCCCGCCGAGGGCCTGGACGCGCTTGCCGGACTGGCTGGCGCGCTCGTAGACGTAGCGCGCGATCGGCGTCGAGCCGACGAAGCTGATGGCCTTGACGTCGGGGCTGTCGAGAAGCGCGTCGACGGCCACCTTGTCGCCCTGCAGGACGTTGAAGACACCGTCGGGCAGACCGGCGTCCTTCCAGCGCTCGGCGATCCAGATGGCGGCCGACGGATCCTTCTCGCTGGGCTTGAGCACGACCGTGTTGCCCGCGGCGATCGCGACCGGGAAGAACCACATCGGGACCATCGCCGGGAAGTTGAACGGGCTGATGATGCCGACGACGCCGAGCGGCTGGCGCTTGGAGTGGACGTCGACGCCGGACGAGACGCCCTCGGAGTATCCGCCCTTGAGCAGGTGCGGGATGCCGCAGGCGAACTCGACGACCTCGAGTCCGCGGGTCACCTCGCCCAGCGCGTCGTCGAGCACCTTGCCGTGCTCGGAGGTGATGATCGCGGCGAGCTCCTCCTTGCGGGCGTTGAGGATCTCGCGGAAGGCGAACACGACCTGCGTCCGCTTGGTGATGGACGTCTCCGCCCACGAGCGGGCAGCAGCCGCTGCGGCGCCGATGACGCGTTCGGCGTCGGCCTGGTCCGCGAAGGCGACCTGTCCGGTCACGCCGCCGGTGGCGGGGTTGGTGACGTCACCGGTGCGGCCGGTGGTGCCGTCGGCGGCGCTGCCGAGGAAGGACGCGCCGTCGAGCCAGTGCGGGATCACGGTCGAAGTGCTCATGGGTACGAGGGTGCGCCTGCGAGGCACCGGGCGACAACGGACAATCCGTCACCCCCTCCCGCTCAGGGGCGACGAACCGTACGCTGTCCGCATGCCGCTCCCCACGTTGCGCGCCGTGCTCGCCTCCGACGCGCTGCGGGCCGCCGCCCCCGACGTGCTCGCGGGCAACGACCGCCTCGACCGCCAGGTCCGATGGGTGCACGTGAGCGAGGTCCGCGAGGTCAAGGGCCTCCTCTCCGGCGGGGAGCTGCTCCTGTCCACCGGCCTCGCGATGCGCGGGAGCGACGAGGACGCGGCGGCGTACGTCGGTGAGCTCGTCGACGCCGGGGCGACCGGTCTCCTCGTCGAGGTCGGCGAGACGTTCCCCGAGGTCCCGGAAGCGGCCCTGGCGGTCGCTCGCGAGAGGCGGTTCCCCGTCGTCGCTCTGCGTCGACCGTCGCGCTTCGTGGAGATCACCGAGCAGGTGCACCGCGCGATCGTCGCCGAGCAGTACGAGCGGGTCGACTTCGCGCGGCGCGTCCACGAGCGGTTCACCGCGCTCAGCCTCGACAGCGCCGGCGCCCAGTCGATCGTCGAGACCGCCGCCGAGCTCGCGGGCTCGTCGGTCGTCCTCGAGGACCTCTCCCGGCACGTCGTGGCCTATGCCGCCCTCGGACGCCCGGCGGCCGGCCTCCTGCAAGGCTGGGAGAAGCGGTCGCGCCTCGTCGCCCAGACCGATCTCACGGGGGTGACCGGGCCCGAGGGGTGGATGACGTCGCCGGTCGGGCTCCCGCAGCAGCGGTGGGCCCGCCTCGTGGTCGTCAACCCGGCCTCCGACCAGGAGCGTCTCGCGATGGTTCTCGAACGCGCCGCGCAGGCGCTCGAGCTGGCCCGCATGGCGGAGAGCGACCGGTTCGGGATCGCGTACCAGGCCCAGGGTGGGTTTCTCGTCGAGCTCGCCGACGCCCGGATCACCGACGTGGCGGAGGCCGACGCCCGCGCCCGCGCTCTCGGCCTCCCCTCCGCCGCGCCGTACGTCGGTCTCGTCGTCCGCGCCGCGCCGCCCGCGGGGAGCACCAGCAACGACCCCGTCGCCGCGCACCGCAGCGCGCGCCGCCTCGTCGAACGCGTCGCCGCCGCGAGCCGCGACGTACGAGTCCCGGCGCTGCTCGGCTCGCTCGGCCCGCTGGAGGTCGCTGCACTCGTCGCGACCGGCGACCGGGGAGGGGACGCCGCGGTCGCCGTGCTCGCCGACGCGCTGCACGCTCAGCGGCTCCGCCAGGGGGACCTCGACGCGGTCTCGGTCGGTGTCGGTGCGCCCGCCGACACCGTGCTCGCCGCCGGTGCCGCGCTCCGGCACGCGCAGCACGTCGCCGAGGTCGCGCACGCCCTGCCGCCCGGGCGCCAGAAGGCGTTCTTCCGGGCAGGCGACGTCCGGCTCCACGGCCTGGTCGCGCTGCTGCACGACGACCCGCGCGTGCAGGCGTTCGCGGAGGCGGAGCTCGACCGCCTCCTCGTGCACGAGGCCACGCACGACGACGGCATGCTGGGGCTCCTCCGTCAGTACCTGTCGGTGAGCGGCAACAAGACCGAGCTCGCCCGGATCAGCCACCGCAGCCGGCCGGCGCTCTACAAGAAGCTCGCGCACCTCGAGCGCATCCTCGGCGTGAGCCTCGACGACGCCGACTCGCGGCTCGCGCTGGGCGTGGCGCTGCTCGTGCACGACCAGCGACGTCGAGGCCCCGTCAGCGCGTGACGGTCGCCGTCAGCACCACGTCGCCGGCGCTGCGGCCGATCTGGACCTCGAAGTCGCCGGGCTCCACCGTCCACCGGCCGGCCGCGGCGTCCCAGTGCTCGAACGCCCGCGCCAGCACGGGCACCTCGACGGTCACCGACTCCCCCGGCTCGGCGCTCACCCACGCGTACGACGCGAGCCACCGCACCGGCCGTTCGACCGCGCTGCCCTCCCGGGCGACGTAGACCTGCACCAGCTCGCGGCCCGGACGGTCGCCGGTGTTGCGCACCGAGACCCGCGCCTCGGCATCCGCGCCGGCGACGACATCCACCCCCTCGTACGCCCAGGAGGTGAAGCCGAGGCCGTGGCCGAACCAGTACGCCGGCTCGACACCGTCGCGCAGGAACCTGCGGTAGCCGACGTGCAGCCCCTCCTCGTACGCCAGCCTGCCGTCGACGGGGCGTGTGGACGGCAGGGCGGCGGCCTCGTCAGCGGGCCAGGTGGTGGGCAGCCGTCCGCCGGGCTCGGTCACGCCGGTGAGCAGGTCCGCCAGTGCGTGGCCGAACTCCTGCCCGGGGAACCACGAGAGCAGCACCGCGGCCACCTCGTCGCGCCACGGCATCAGGACCGGCGCGCCGGCGTTCACGACGACGACCGTGCGCGGGTTCGCTGCGGCGACGCGTCGTACGAGCTCGTCCTGCCGGCCGGGCAGGTCGAGGGACTCGCGGTCGAAGCCCTCGCTCTCGACCTCCTCGTTCGTGCCCACCACGACGACGGCGAGGTCGGCGGAGCGGGCGAGCTCGACCGCCTCGTCGATCGCGGCGTCGTCGCCGGCGTACGGGAGGTCGAGGTTGAGCTGGAGCGAGACCAGCAGGTCGGCGCCAGGGACGTGGTCGGTGATCGTCCTGACCACGGTGACCTCGAGGGTGTCACCGGCCTCGAGCGGCACGACGGCGCCGCGCTGGGGCGGCCGCATGAGGCCCTCGACCGGGTCGGCGCCCGCGGGCAGGACGAGCAGCTCGTCGAAGGCCACCACGCCGTCGAGCAGCATCCGGAACCGTCCGAGACCGGACGCACCGACGTGGTGCTCGCCGGACACCGGCGCCGTCAGGACCGTCGTGATCTCGATCGCGCCGAGCTCGGCCGGGACGACGCCGGCGGCGAAGGCGTTGTTCCAGTTGTACGCCGTCCCCGACCGCTCGTCGGTCGCGAGCACCTGCCCGTCGTGGCCGAGGAAGCGGATGCGTACGCCTTGGGCGCCCGAGTCGGGCACGGTGAGGTGGGCGGAGTCGGCGATGCCGATCCGGTGGTGCGAGCGGACGCCCTCCGCGTACACGACGTCGCCGGCGCCGAAGGCCTCCCGCAGTCCGTCGACCGGGGAGATCTCGCGGTCGGGGAACACGAACGCGCTCCCACCGCCGAGCGTGCGACCCGGGTGCGCGTTCGGCCCGAGTACCGCGACCCGCCGGATGTCGGCAGCATCGACCGGGAGAGCAGGCGCGCCGCCGACCCGTGCATTGCGCAGCATCACGAAGCCTGCCGCGGCGATCCGGCGGACGAGCGCGTGCGTCTCCTCCGCCGAACCCGCGACGAGCGGCACGGACGTCCCCGGCTCGAGTGCACCGACCCGGTGCGCGAGCCTCAGCAGCCGCCGTACCTTGTCGTCGACCGTGGTCTCCGGCACCCGCCCGTCACCGACGGCATCGACCAGCGCCGCGTTCCACGGGCCGGTCGGCCCCGGCATCGCGAGATCGAGACCGCCTGCACCGGCCGCCTCGGTCGAGCGGGCGGCGTACCAGTCGCTCATCGTGACGCCGTCGAAGCCCCACTCCTCCTGGAGCACCTCGCGCAGCAGCGGGGACTCGGTCATCGTGGTGCCGTTGACGCCGTTGTACGCGGCCATCACCGCCCAGGCGCCGGCGTCGCGCACGATCACCTCGAACGGCGCCAGGTAGACCTCGCGCAGCGTCCGCTCGTCGATGCGCATGTCGACGGTGAGGCGGTCCGACTCCGAGTCGTTGGCCACGAAGTGCTTCACCGTCGCCGCCACCCCGTCGGCCTGCATCGCCCGGACGATCGACGCACCGACGCGGGCGGTCAGCACCGGATCCTCGCTGAAGCACTCGAAGTGGCGCCCGCCGTACGGCGACCGGTGCAGGTTGACCGTCGGCGCAAGGACGACGTCGACCCCCTTGCGGCGCGCCTCCGCGGCGAGCAGGTGACCGACCTCCGTCATCAGCGCGTCGTCCCACGTGGCCGCGAGGGCGGTCGGGGAAGGCAGGTTCGCCGACGTGTCGCGCTCGTCCCACAGCTCGCCGCGGACGCCCGCCGGCCCGTCGGAGGTGACCATCCGGCGCAGCCCGACGGCAGGCTCGTCGTACAGGGCCCAGAAGTCGGCTCCGGTGAGCAGGCGCACCTTCTGCTCGAGGCTCAATCGAGCGACGAGGTCGTCGAAGGACGGATCGGTCGAATCAGGGAGGTTTCGGTCGCCGACGGGACGGCTGGTGATGAGGTGTTCGGACACAGGGGTCTCCTGGTGTTGTGGGGACGGCGGCTGGGCTCGGGCGTGGCCCTACGCCTTCACGCCGCCTTCGGCGAGGCCGCCGCGCCAGAACCGCTGGAGCGCGAGGAAGGCGATGACGAGAGGGACGATCGACAGCAGCGAGCCGACGATCACGTACAGCTGGAGCTGCGGCGAGTGCGTGACCTGGCTGTTCCAGGTGTGCAGGCCGAGCGTGAGGGGATACAGCTTCGTGTCCTGCAGCATCACGAGCGGGAGGAAGAAGTTGTTCCAGATGGCGACGAACTGGAACAGGAAGATCGTCACCAGGGCCGGACCCATCAGCCGGATGGCGACGGTGAAGAACGTCCGGAACTCCGACGCGCCGTCGATGCGCGCCGCCTCCAGCAGCTCGTCGGGAACGGCCGACGCCGCGAAGATCCGCGCCAGGTAGACCCCGAAGGGCGAGACGAGGCTCGGGAGCAGGATCGCCCACATGGTGTCGGCCTGGCCGGCCTTGCTGAACAGCAGGAACAACGGCAGAGCCAGCGCGGTCGCCGGGACGAGGACGCCACCGAGGATCACGTTGAAGGTCGCGTTGCGTCCCGGGAAGACGTACTTCGCGAGCGCGTAGCCCGCCATCGCCGCGAACAGGGTGCCCAGGACCGCTCCGACGCCGGAGTAGATCAGGCTGTTGAACGCCCAACGCACGAAGATGCTGTTGTCGTAGGACAGCGCGCCCTTGATGTTGTCCCAGAGCAGGATCGGGTTCGAGAACCAGAGCCCGTCGCCGTCGTTCAGCGCGGCGCGGTCCTTGCTCGACGCGACGAGGAGCCACCACAGCGGCACGAGGAAGTACGAGGCGCAGATGACCATGAAGAGCATGGTCGTGGCGACGGGCAGCGGCCTCGTCCGCTGCGCGCCTCCGCCGGCTGCCGTGCGGGTCATCCGAAGGCTCGCTTCTGGGTCAGCTTGAGGAACGTGAAGGACAAGGTGCAGGTGATGAGCGCCAGGACCACCGACATGGCCGCGGCGAAGTAGTAGTCGGGGATGTTCGAGGTCGCGTCGACCATGAGGTTCGGCGTGTAGTTGCTCCCGACCGCGCTCGAGATCGACTGGAACACTCGGGGCTCGTTGAACAGCTGGAGCGTGCCGATGATCGAGAAGACACCGGTCAGCACGAGCGCCGGGGCGACGGCGGGGATCTTCACGGACCAGGCGATCCGGACCTGGCCTGCGCCGTCGATCGTCGCCGCCTCGATCACGTCCTTCGGGATCGCCTGCAGCGCCGAGTAGATGATCAGCATGTTGTAGCCGGTGTAGACCCAGTTGACGACGTTGACCATCGCGAACATCACGAGGCCGGGTCCGAGGAGGTCGACGTTGTCCGCGACCTGGGGGAACGGCGAGATCTGCGGCGAGTAGATGAAGCCCCACATGATCGCGGCGATGACGCCGGGGACGGCGTACGGCGCGAAGAACGCGAGCCGGAAGAAGCTCTTGCCCTTCACGAGCGGCGAGTCGAGCAGGAGGGCGAAGAGCAGCGCGAGCCCGAGCTGGAGCGGGATCGAGGCGACGAAGAAGACGAGCACCCGGCCGATGCTCGCCCAGAAGTCGCCGTTCTCCAGGACCCGCGTGTACTGGCTGAAGCCGGCGAACACCTCGGTCGCCTTGCCGAAGGTGCCCTCGCGCTCGACCTTGTGGAACGACTGCCACACCGCGTACGCGATGGGAGTCAGGTAGAAGAGGATGAACAGGGCGACGAACGGCCCGAGGAAGCCGACGATCGCGCCCTTGTGGCGGACCCGGCGACGGCGGGTGGGTTCGGGTGGTGGGGCCTGCGCGAGCTGCGGCGGCACGACGCTGGTCGCCATGCGGTGCTCCTTCTCGTGGTGCGGGGGGCGTGCCCTGGCGGGCGCTGTCGAGCGGGTATGGGTCGACGGCGCCCGCCAGGAGTCAGCGTGACCGTGACTACTCGGTGACGTCCAGCGACTGGGCCTTCATCGTGTCGACCGTCTTCTGCTGCGCGTCGGCCAGCGCGTCGGCGATGGTGGCCTGACCGTTGACCGCCTTGCCCAGGCCGTTGCCCAGGTCGGAGTAGGTCTGGGTCATGGTCGGACCCCACTGGAAGTCAGGGTCGACACCCTCGGAGGCCTGCGCGAAGACCTCCCAGACCTTCTGACCGCCGTAGTACGGCAGACCCTCGGTCAGTGCGGGCAACGATGCCTGGCCCTCGGTGGTGGCGGGGTACTGACCGCCGTTGGCGTTGTTGAGCGCGAGCGCCTCAGGATCGCTGAAGGCCCACGTCGCGAACTTCGCTGCCTCGTACGGGTGCTTCGAGGACTTCCAGACGACGGCGTTCGAACCACCCCAGTTGCCGGCGGCGTTGCTCCCGGCCTCCCACTGCGGCATGGGTGCGACAGCCCACTTGCCCTTGGTCTTGGGAGCGCTGTTCTCGAGGAGCTTGGTGGTCCAGGCGGCCCCGATGATCGACCACTCCTTGCCGTTGTCGAGCGCGTTCCACTGCGGGTCACCGAGCCCGGGCACGGTGTCGAGGAGCTTCTCGTCCAGCATCTTCTGCCAGTACTCGGCGACCTCGGTCGTCTTCTCGTCGTTCAGGCTCACCTTCCAGGTGCCGCCGTCGTCCTCGAACCACGTGGCGCCGTTCTGCCAGGCGAGCGAGGTGAACCAGGCCGGCTGGTCCGGCGGGAAGTCGCCGATGGTCGCACCGAGCGCCTTGATCTTCTTGGCTGCCTCGTAGTACTCGTCCCAGGTGGTCGGGACCGGGATCCCGTTCTGCTCGAAGAGGTCCTTGCGGTAGTAGAGCGCCATCGGGCCGATGTCCATCGGGACGCCGTACGCCGAGCCCTCCTCGCCGAAGCTCACCTGCGAGATCGTCCACGGCACGAACTTGTCGGCCGCCTCCTCCATCGGCTCGCACGCACCGATGTCGGCGAGGCCGTCCTGGAGCCGGAAGCTCGCGAGGTTGTCGAACTCGACCATGCCGATGTCGCCGGTGGTGCCGGCCTTGATCTGGTTCGAGTACGCCTGGTAGGTGCCGTCGTTGCCGCCGACGACCTCCTTGTACTTCACCTGGATGTCGGGGTTGTTCTTGTTCCAGAGGTCGACGGTCTTCTGCATCCCGGGGACCCAGGAGGTGAAGGTCAGCTCGACCTTCTCGCCGTCCGCCGCGGGCTTGCAGGCGTCGGATGCCGAGTCAGTGTCGTCGTCGCCGTCGCCGCCGCCGCACGCAGCGACGAGGATCATTGCCGCTGCCGCCGCGAGCGCACCGGCGCTGCGACGCCTGCGCGTGGTGAGTACCGCCATGTCGTGTCGTCCTTTCGAGGTCCCGACGTGCAGCTCGAGGCGCGCGCTCGGATCGATTGCGCAGCAGGCGCCAGGTGTGACGTCGGACACATCACCCGGCGCGTCCATGGAACCATACTTACTGACCGGCAAGTAAGTAGCACAGATAACGATCAAATAACGCAGCCCCCGCCACGATCGCGACCTACCGACTGTCCCCGGCGCGGTGGTCGGAGCCCAGCCGCGCGAGCAGCGCGTCGATCACGAGACCCACGGCGTACGGCATGTCGACCCGCTCGGGATCCAGCAGCCACTGGATCTGCAGACCGTCCATGACGGCGATGATGGACGAGGCGGCCGCGTCGACCTCCGCATCGCTCGGCCCGTCCGACGGGCACGAGTCGCGCAACGCGTCACGGATGAGACCACGCAGGTGCGTGAACCGGTCGCGGAACGACGCCTGCGCGGGGTGGCCGTCAGTCACCGACTCGGCCGACAGCACGGCGTACGACTGGACGAGGCCTGCCCGCTCGGTGTTGGCGCGCGCCGTTCGTACGAGGTGCCGCATGAGCTCGGGCCCGTGCGGGGGCTCCTGGTTCTCGAAGTCGGCGACGTCGGTGGCGTCGCGGTACTCGAGCACCTCGACGAGGAGCTGGTCCTTCGAACCGAAGTGGTGCAGGATCCCCTGGTGCGTGATGCCGACCCGCTCGGCGATCTCCGAGAGCGCCGCCTTGTGGTAGCCGCGAGCGCCGAACACGTCGAGCGCGGCCACCAGGATCTCGGCGCGCCGCTGGTCCGCCGGGACGCGCGCCGAGCGCTGCCGCTTGGCCGGGACACCGGGCACGTCGTGCGTCGTCATGCCGCGAGCGTACCCCTCTACTTACCGTACGGTCAGCGGCATTGGACCGGCGGGCGGAGGATCGGCCGCGCCCGCTAGGTTGGGGAGGCGACCGCACTCGTGGCGCGCGAGGTCTGAGGAGGCCGTTATGTCGACGTGGGGTTGGATCGCCGTCTTCACCGTGGTGGCAGGTCTGGGGATGCTGCCGATGGTCGTCGACCGCTCGTCGGCCGCGAAGGCCGCCGGCACCGGTGCTGCCTGCATCGTCCTCGCGTTCTTCGCAGCGCTCCTCGTGATCGCGCTGCCGCAGACGATCGCCTGACACGACGTCACCTCCGGCCCGCCCGGGGTGACACACCGACGGTTGTCGGCCGCCCGGCGGCGTGCTGGAATCGCGGCATGACCACACCGCGCGCCTTCGACCCCCGCACCATCCCGGCCGGCCAGTACGTCGGCGGCCGGTACGTCGAGGGCTCCGGCCCCGCCGACGTCGTGGTGAGCAACCCCGCGACCGGTGACGTGGTCGCCACGTTCGCGTCGGCGAACGACGCCGACGTCGACGACGCCGTGGGCGCAGCCGCTCGCGCGTACCCCGAGTGGTCGCACGCGACTCCCGGCGAGCGCAGCGCCGCGATGCACGCGCTCGCCGCCCGGCTCGAGGAGATCGCCGACGACCTGGCGGCCGCCGAGACCCTGCAGACCGGCAAGTCGATCCGCATGTCCACCGAGTTCGACGTGCCGGGCACCATCGACAACACCGCGTTCTTCGCAGGTGCCGCACGCAACCTGGAGGGCAAGGCGAGCGGGCGCTACTCGGGCGACCACACGTCGTCGATCCGCCGTGAGGCGCTCGGTGTCGTCGGGTCGGTCGCCCCGTGGAACTACCCGCTCCAGATGGCCGCGTGGAAGGTCCTCCCGGCGATCGCCGCGGGCAACACCGTCGTCCTCAAGCCGGCCGAGATCACTCCCTTCACGTCGCTGATGCTCGCGCAGGCTGCCACCGATGCCGGCTTGCCCCACGGGGTCGTCAACGTGGTCAACGGTCCGGGACGGTCGACCGGTACGGCGCTCGTCGGCCACGAGCAGGTCCGCATGGTGTCGTTCACCGGCTCCACCGCGGTCGGCAAGCAGATCGCGACCACGGCCGCCGCCACGGTCAAGCGCGTCCACCTCGAGCTCGGCGGCAAGGCGCCGTTCGTGGTGTTCGACGACGCCGACCTCGACGCCGCGATCCGCGGCGCGGTGGCGGGCTCGCTGATCAACGGCGGGCAGGACTGCACCGCCGCCACCCGCGCGTACGTCCACGCGAGCCGGTTCGACGACTTCGTCGCCGGCGTCGCCGAGCTCATGGGCAAGGTCGTGGTCGGTGACCCGACCGACCCCGCGACCGACCTGGGTGCGCTGAGCTCTGCCGCGCACCGTGACAAGGTCGCCGCGATGGTCGACCGCGCCCGCGTCGCCGGCGCCGACGTCGTCTGCGGCGGCACCGTCCCCGAGCGTCCCGGGTTCTACTACGAGCCGACCCTGCTCACCGGGCTGCCCCAGGACGCCGAGGCCGTCCAGAACGAGATCTTCGGTCCGGTCCTCGTCGCGCTCCCGTTCGACTCCGACGACGAGGCGCTCCGGCTGGCGAACGACACCCCGTACGGCCTCGCGGCGTCCGCGTGGACGCGCGACGTCTACCGAGCCCAGCGCGCCGCGGCCGAGATCCAGGCCGGCTGCGTGTGGATCAACGACCACATCTCGATCGTGTCCGAGATGCCGCACGGCGGATACAAGCAGTCGGGCTACGGCAAGGACATGAGCACCTACTCCTTCGAGGAGTACACCCAGGTGAAGCACGTCATGCAGGACCTGACCGGTGATCCGCGCAAGGGCTGGCACAGCACCGTCATGAGCGCCTGACCGTCGTCGCGAGAAGATCGCGAGAAAAGTTCGCCGACCCCACCCATCCACCGCCGCGGCCGCTCCGAACAGAGAGCATGAGCGGGTATGAGAGATCGCCGGAGCGGCGACGTGCAGCAGTCGTCGGAGCCGGGGTCTCAGGTCTGACGGCGGCGTACCTGCTGCAGCGCGACTACGACGTGACCCTGTACGAGGCGGACGACCGGCTCGGCGGCCACGCACACACCCACGACCTCGTCGACGGGCACGGACGCGCGGTGGGGGTCGACAGCGGCTTCATCGTGCACAACGCGCGGACGTACCCGCACCTGACGCGGCTGTTCGACGAGCTCGGTGTCGCGACGCAGCCGTCGGAGATGAGCATGTCGGTGCGCTGCGAGGGCTGCGGCCTGGAGTACGCCGGAGCCCGCGGGTTCGGCGGGCTGTTCCCGTCGGCATCGCACGCCCGCCGCGGGGCGTACCTACGGATGCTCGCCGACGTCCCCCGCTTCCACCGGCTCGCACGCGCGCACCTCGCGCGGGGCGGAGACGACGCCGACGCCGACGCCGACGCCACCCTCGGCGCCTTCCTCGACGAGCACGGCTTCGCGACGTACACGCGCCAGCACTTCGTCGTCCCGCTCGTCTCCGCCGTCTGGTCGTGCGACGCCGAGACCGCCTACGCGTACCCGGCGCGCTATCTCTTCCAGTTCCTCTCCCACCACGGGATGCTCTCGGTCACGGGTTCGCCGACCTGGAGAACCGTGGTCGGAGGCTCGGCCCGCTACGTCGAGCAGGTCGTCAAGGGCCTGACCGCCGTGCACACCGCCCTTCCCGTGACCGCCGTCTCGCGGACCACCCACGGCGTGGAGGTCCACGACGCGGACGGCGGGCGTACGGCGTTCGACGTCGCGGTGCTCGCCACCCACGCCGACGACACGCTCCGCCTCCTCGCCGACCCCACGCCCGCGCAGGTCGCGGCGCTCGGGCCGTGGCGCTACTCCCGCAACGCGACGACGCTGCACACCGACCGCCGCGTCATGCCGAGCCGTCCTCGTGCCGAGGCGTCCTGGAACTACCGGATGCCGGGCTGCGACGCGAGCTCGTCGGCGGTCCGCGTGAGCTATGCGATGAACCGGCTCCAGCGGCTCGACACCGACCCCCAGTGGTTCGTCACCCTCAACGACGACGGTGACACGATCGATGACAACCGCGTCCTCGCGCGGATGGACTACACCCACCCCGTCTTCACGCCGGAGTCGGTCGCGACGCAGGACCTCCTGCCGGGCCTCAACGACGGCGTCCTCGCGTTCGCGGGGGCGTACCACGGCTGGGGCTTCCACGAGGACGGCTGCCGCTCCGGCGTCGAGGCGGCCGAGAGCCTCGGAGTCCGCTGGTGACCGCCTGCTACGACGTGACGATCCGTCACCAGCGCCACGGCCCGTTCTCGTACGGTCTGGTGTCGGCGGGCGAGGCCTGGCTGGTCGACCTCGACAACCTCCCCCGTCTCCCTCGTGGGCTCGGCTGGCTCGCCGGGTTCCGCGCCGCCGACCACCTCGGCGCCCCGTCGCAGTCGCTGCGCGAGAACCTCGACGCCTGGCTGGCCGAGGAAGGTGTCGAACGCCCGGCCCGGGTGACGATGCTGGCCCAGCCGCGCGTTCTCGGCTACGTGTTCGACCCGCTCACCGTGTTCTCGCTGTACGACCGTCACGGCCGCCGGACCGGCGTCGTCGCCGAGGTGCGCAACACCTACGGCGGGCGGCACTGCTACCTCCTGAGCCCCGACGAGAACGGGACGGCCGAGGTCGACAAGGCGTTCTACGTCTCCCCCTTCAACCCCGTCGAGGGCCGCTACACGATCCGCGTCCCGGAACCGGGTCACGCCCTCACGGTCGTCGTCACGCTGCACCGACCCGACCATCCGCCGTTCACCGCGACGATGACCGGCACCCGCACCGACGGCGCGTCCCTGTGGAGGTCCCTGCGGCGCCCGTGGCGCACCCGCGGCGTCAGCGCGGCCATCCGCTGGCACGGCATCCGGCTCTACCTGATGGGCCTCCGGCCCTACCCCCGAGGAGGACACGCATGACCGCCCTGCACCCCGCTCCGTCCGTCGAGGCCACGGACCTGGTCGTCGACCCGGACCGCTGGCCGCACGTGGCCTCCGTTCCCCGCGGTCGCGTCCGTGCGGCGGCGGCACGGGCGGTCGTGGCTTCCGCCGTACGACGGCTCCCCCTGCGCGTGCAGTGGCCGGACGGCTCGTTCACCGGCGCCGGCGGCGCCGCAGATCCCGTGCTGCGTCTCGTCCGGGCGGACGACTTCCACGCCCGGCTCGGAGCGCGTGGGCTGATCGGCTTTGGCGAGTCGTACATGGCCGGCGACTGGGAGGCCGACGACCTCACCGCCGTGCTGACGGTGCTGGCGGCGCACGCGTCGACGCTCGTCTCCCCGCGGCTCCAGCGGCTGCGCCGCGTCGCGGTCCCGCGACGGGCCAGGGGCGACGCCAACACCCGCGACGGATCGCGCTCGAACATCTCGCACCACTACGACCTGTCGAACGAGCTCTTCGCGGTGTTCCTCGACCCGACGATGAGCTACTCGGCGGCGCTGTTCGCGGCCGAGCCGGAGGGCGCCGCTGCCGGGACGTCGGGGGTCTCCGACGAGCCCTTCGCCGAGGCACAGCGTCGCAAGGTCGCCCGGGTGCTCGACCTCGCCGGTACCGGACCGGGGACACGGCTCCTCGAGATCGGCACCGGCTGGGGCGAGCTCGCCCTGCAGGCCGCCGACCGCGGGGCCGACGTCACGACCATCACGCTGTCGCACGAGCAGGCCGCTCTCGCGCGGGCGAGGCTGCGCGCCGCGGGGCACGGTGAGCGGGTTCAGGTGCTGCTCCAGGACTACCGCGACACCGAGGGTTCGTACGACGCGATCGCCAGCGTGGAGATGATCGAGGCGGTCGGGGCGGAGCACTGGGACGAGTACTTCGCGACGCTCTCCCGCCTGCTCGCACCGGGTGGCCGGGTCGGGCTCCAGGCGATCACGATGCCCCACGACCGGATGCTCGCGAGCCTCGACACGGACACCTGGGTCCTGAACTACATCTTCCCGGGCGGAGCGATCCCGTCGAAGGAGACGATCGCCGAGCGCACGACGGCGGCCGGGATGCGGGTCGCCTCGGAGCTGTCGATGGGCGCGCACTACGCGGAGACGCTGCGGCGCTGGCGTGAGCGCTTCGAGGCCCGGGCCGACGTCGTGGCCGAGCTCGGGTTCGACGCCGTCTTCCGGCGGATGTGGTCGTTCTACCTGGCCTACTCCGAGGCGGGGTTCCGCTCGGGCTACCTCGACGTCGTCCAGTACGGGCTCGAGAAGCCTGTCCACGGTCACTCGGAGGTGTCCCGATGACCTCGAACGCCGAGCGCCTGCGAGACCTCGTCACCCCCTTCGTCGGCGCCGAGCCGCCGGTCCGGATCCGTGCCTGGGACGGGAGCACGTCCGGACCGGCCGACGCGCCCTTGATCGACGTCCGCTCACGCCGCGCCCTGCGCCACCTCGCGTGGTCGCCGGGCGAGCTCGGCCTGGCGCGGGCGTACATCTGCGGGGACCTCGACGTGCCGGGGGGCGCCGAGGACCTTGCAGACGGCCTGCGGACGGCATGGCAGGTGCTCGCGGGGGTCGAGCAGCCGTCCCGGCCGGGCTGGTGGACGTGGGTGCGGTCGGTCCCGACGGCGCTGCGACTGGGCGTCGTCGGGCCCCGCCCGCGTCCACCAGCCGGGGAGATCCAGGTCGACGGCACGCGGCACACGACGCGCCGCGACGCCGCGGTGATCGCGGCCCACTACGACCTCTCCAACGCGTTCTACGCCCTGTTCATGGACCGGAGCATGGCGTACTCCAGCGCGTACTACGGCGGTGCCGGCGTCACGCTCGAGCAGGCACAACGAGCCAAGCTGGACCTCGTCTGCGACAAGCTCGGCGTGACCGCAGGGTCGAACCTCCTCGACGTCGGGTGCGGCTGGGGCTCGCTCGCGCTGCACGCCGCCGAGCACCGTGGCGCCCGGGTGCTGGGGATCACGCTCTCAGCGCAACAGCACGCGTACGTCCTCGAGCAGGTCGAACGCCGGGGGCTGAGCGACCTGGTCGGGGTGCGCCTCCAGGACTACCGCTCCCTCGACGCCGTCGGTCTGACCGAGCGGGGGGCCGGCTTCGACGCCGTCGCGTCGATCGAGATGGGGGAGCACGTCGGCGAGGAGAACTACGCGACGTACCTCGGGGTCCTGCGACGCCACGTCCGCCCGGGTGGACGGGTGCTCGTGCAGCAGATGTCGCGGCGCGCGGGGGCTGCGCCGGGCGGCGGCACGTTCATCGAGACCTACATCGCTCCCGACATGCACATGCGGCCGCTCTCGGAGACTCTCGGGTTCTTCGAGCGCGGCGGGTTCGAGGTCGTCGACGTCGAGGGGATGCGTGAGGACTACGTCCGCACCGTCGCCGACTGGTCGGCGGCGTACGAGAAGCGTTTCGACGAGGCCGTCGCCCTGGTGGGCGAGGAGCAGGCCCGGATGTGGCGGCTCTATCTCGTCGGAGGTGGGCTCGCGTTCGAGCAGGGCCGGATGGGCGTCGACCAGGTCGTGGCGACCCGGGCGGGGAGAGCATGACGTCGACCCTCGACGACGCCTTCTGGGGCTCGCTCCCGTGGACGGCCCTGGGAGTCGTCGCGGTGCTCGCCGTGACGTACGCCGCCTCGAAGGTCGCCGGCAAGCATGCCGTGATCGACGTGGCGTGGGGCCTGCTGTTCTGCGCCGTCGCGGTGGTGGGCTTCGTCGCGTCGGGGGGTCACGGCGACGACGTACGCCGGTGGCTGCTGCTGGTGCTCGTCCTCGTCTGGGGCGTCCGGCTCGCGGTGCACATCGGCCGGCGCAGCATCGGCGCCGGCGAGGACCCGCGCTACGAGGAATTCCTCCGCGACCGCGGCGAGCTGGGCGTCCTCGCGGTCGTCTACGGGCTGCAGGGTGTGCTCGCGTGGGTGATCTCGGCACCCGTCCAGGTCGGGATGTTCCTCGACGCGCCCGTCGGTGCACTCGCCTACGTCGGTGCAGTGCTGTGGCTCGTCGGACTGCTCTTCGAGGGGGTCGGCGACTGGCAGCTCGAGCAGTACAAGGCTCGCCCGAAGGACGAGCGCCCGCCCGTGATGGACGAGGGGCTGTGGCAGTTCACACGTCACCCCAACTACTTCGGCGACGCGTGCGTCTGGGTGGGGATCTTCCTCGTCGCCGCCGACGCGTGGCCGGGGGCGCTCACCGTGTTCGGGCCGGTGATCATGGTGTACCTGCTGGCCTTCGGCTCGGGCAAGAAGGTCCTCGAGCGGCGGATGGCGAAGCGGCCGGCGTACCGCGAGTACATGCGACGGACGTCCGGCTTCTTCCCGCTCCCACCGCGCAAGGCCTGAGGTCCCTCGCCGCGGCTCAGCCCACCGCCGCGAGGGCTGCGCGGACGATCCGCTCGTCGCGCCGGCGCAGGACCAGCGCGAGCGCCGGCTCTCCGCGGCGAGCGGCGCGTGCGGCGCGGTCCGCCCCTGGCGAGCCGACCTCGACGGCACCGAGCACGTCGACCATCGTCCGTACCGCGACCTCGTCGAAGGTCAGCGCTCCGTGCACCTCCTCGACGTCGACCTCGACCCGCGTCCGGTCCCGATCGGCCCGCGCACGCGCCTGCGCCAAGACCGCGTCGACGACCGCGTCGCGCGCGGACTCGCTCGGCGCCCGCACGTCGAGCACCCCGGTGGCCACCTCCGTCGTGAGCCCGTACCCCGGTTCGAGGCTCGCGACCTCGCCGAGGGTCGCACGCACGCCGTCGCCGGCGCGAAGGTTCGCCTGCTTCGCCGCGGCGAGCACCGTCATCGCGCACGTCAGCGCCGGATCCGCACGCACGGACATCGGAGCCTCGTACGGGAGCGGGTCGCCACGGAAGGTGAAGGCCCACCGTCCTCGGGGCCAGGCCACCGAGACGACCCCGACCGCGGCGGAGGACGGCAGCACTCCGGCGAGGTCGTCGGCGATCTCGACGAGCACCCCGGACGCGGAACGCCACAGCAAGGAGCCCGGCCCGCTCTCGACGACCACGGCGTGCTCCATGCCCCCATCCTGCCGGGGCATCGTCGCCGGGCGCACGCCGCGCGGGGCGCGCAGGCGATACTGAACGCCATGCGCATCACCCGTGAAGAGACCGACGCGGTCGAGGAGTCCGACCTCTCCTCGTTGGCCAAGGCCGAGAAGCTGATCGAGTACGCGACCTCGTCGGAGTACGACCTCGCCGACGACGTCGCACCGCGGTCGCTGCTGGTGGCGGCGTCGGAGTTCCTCGGGTTCGACGGTGCCTGGGACCGGCAGGCAGAGGTGCTGGAGATGGCCGACACCGCCGCCGGGGTCTCGGCGATCCACCCCGACGTCGTGCGGGTCGGGACGGCGCTCGCACGGGGCCTCGACCCGACGCCGTACGCCGACCGCTACCGCAAGTCCGGCCGCATCACCCCGGCGTCGTCGCACTACATGGCCGACCTGTACGACGCGGCCGGTGAGCCGCTCGCGGCCGAGCGTTGGCTCAACATCGGCATCCGAGCGCTCGAGCACCTCGACCCCGACATGGTCGACACCGGCACGTGGGACCTCCTGCTGCTCGCGCGCCGGGATCTGCGGACGCGCCTCGGACGCCCGAAGGACGGGTACGACGAGGAGGCGGACGCCGCCGACCTGCACGTCTCCGACCTGCAGGGCGCAGATGAGCACCGCTCGCTCGACAGCGACGCACAGGACTGACGTGGAGCTCGCCGAGGTGGTGCGCCGGCGGCGCATGGTTCGTGCGTACGACGGGAACCCGGTACCGCCCGAGGTCGTCGACCGCATGCTCGAGCACGCGACCCGCGCGCCGAGCGCCGGGTTCACCCAGGGCTGGGCCTTCCTGGTCCTCGACGCACCGGACGACGTCGACCGGTTCTGGGAGGCGACCACGCCTCCGGAGCGCGCGGCTGCTCCGTCGCGCTGGCTGCGCGGGATGCGGACCGCGCCGGTCGTACTCGTGCCGCTCACGCACAAGGACGCCTACCTCGACCGCTACGCGGAGCCGGACAAGGGGTGGACCGACCGCGACGAGGCGCGCTGGCCCGTGCCGTACTGGTACGTCGACACCGGCATGGCTTCGCTCCTGGTCCTGCTCACCGCCGTCGACGAGGGTCTCGGTGCCTGCTTCTTCGGGATCCCTCCGACCCGTACGACCGACTTCCGCAGCGCGTTCGGCGTCCCCGACGCGTACGAGCCGTTGGGCGCGATCACGGTCGGATACGGCGCCGAGGACCACGAGCCGAGCTCGCGCTCGCGAGGCCGGCGCCCCCGCGAGGAGGTCGTCCACCGAGGACGCTGGTGACCCGGATCGACCGAACCCCTGGTGTGTGATCCCTATCACGAGTAACCTCGCGCCATGCTGCTCGCAGAGGAATTCTCGCTGCTCGCGCTCGATCCCGAGACCGGGAGGCTGCGCGGGCCCGACGACCGGGTCACCCGTGCGCTCGCCGGCTCACTGCTTCTCGACCTCGCCCACGCCGGTCACGTCGCGCTCGAGCCGGGCGACGTCCTGGTGCTCGCCGACACGTCACCGCGCCAGCCCTTGCTCGGCAGCGGCCTGTCCCTGCTCACCGGCCAGTTCCCCGTGACCGTGCGGGACGCGATCGGGCACCTCGCGTCGACGCTGCGCGAGACGGTGCTCGAGAGCATGGCCGAGCGCGGCATGCTGCGCCGCGAGGTCCACCGGACCCTGGTCCTGAAGATCCTCGTCCGGTGGTACGCCGCCTCGCCCGACACGAGCGAGTCCGTCCGCGCAGACCTGCAGCAGATCTTCTCGATCGCCGGCGCCGCGCCTCCAGAGGCCGACGCCGACCTCGAGCCGAGGCCGGCCGGGCTCCTCACGGTGCTCGACGGTGCCGACCTCCTCGAGCTGGTGAGCCCGACCCGACCCGACCGCGAGCAGGTGCGGTCGTGGTGTGCGACCCCGCGCCCAGGAGCGGGCGACGAGATCCGCTGCGCGGTGCACTCGGCGCTCCGCTCGCTCGAGGGTGGAGCGCACGGCCCCGCCGCATCGTCCACGCCGTCCCGCGCCACGTCGGTCTGACCCCTCCGGGTCAGTCCCGCGAGGCAGCCGACCTCGGGTACGCCCGCGGGCCGCACACGTCGCACCCGGGCTGGTGCTCCACCTGGATCGCGTGCTGGCTGGGCACCGTGCGGATCATCGCCCACGCGACCACGCCGCCGAGCGCCAGCATCACCGTGCAGATGATCATCGCCTGGTCGAAGCCCGCGTCGAACAGCTCCGGGTCCGACAGCGCACCGCCGACGATGCCCACGATCGGCGGGAGGGCAGCGACCGCCAGCAGCTGCGCCGTCCGCGCCACGGCGTTGTTGACCCCGGACGCGGTCCCTGCGAGGTGGTCGGGCGCCGCGGCGAGGACAGCTGTCGTCAGCGGCGAGACGAGGATCGTGAGCCCGATGCCGAAGACGACGACGCCCGGTGCGACGTCGACGAGGTACGACGCGTCGGGGCCGATCCTCAGCATCAGCAGCAGTCCGGCAGCGGCGACGAACGGGCCCACCGTCATCGGCAGGCGCGGGCCGATCCGGGTGCCGAGCCGGCCGGCGGCCGGCGAGAACAGCAGCATCAGGATCGTCACCGGGAGTGTCGCTGCACCGGCCGCGAGCGGCGTGTAGCCGGCGACGACCTGGAGCTGCACCACCAGGAAGAAGAAGACCGCGCCGAGAGCGCCGTACACGACGAACGTCACGAGGTTCGCTCCCGTGAAGACGCGGTCGCTGAAGAGTCCGAGCGGCACGAGCGGATTGGGGCTGCGCCGTTCCTGTGCGACGAACAGCAGGAGCACCACGAGACCGACGACGGCCAGCCACGTGGTCGACTCGATCAACCCGTATGTCAGCACGGCGAGCCCCCCGGCGGTCAGGGCGACGCCGAGGATGTCGAAGTGCTCGGGCGCGTCGGGGTCGCGGCTCTCGGGGACGTGGCGGCCGCACACCCACACCACGACCGCGGCGAGCGGGATGTTGAGGAGGAAGATCGCCCGCCAGCTCACAGCCTCGATCAGCCATCCGCCGAGCAGCGGGCCGATTGCGGTCGCGACGCCGCCGAGTCCTGACCAGGCGCCGATCGCCGCACCGCGGTCCTCGGAGTCGAACGACGCCGAGATGAGTGCCAGGCTGCCGGGCGTGAGCAGCGCGCCGCCCACTCCCTGGAGGACCCGCGCGGCGATCAGCGTCTCGATGTTGGGGGCCACACCGCACAGCAGCGACGCGGCGGCGAACCACAGGACGCCGATGACGAACACACGGCGCCGACCCCAGCGGTCGCCGAGCGCGCCGCCGAGCAGGATCAGCGACGCGAGAGCGAGCGTGTAGCCGTTGACGACCCACTGGAGCCCGCCCACGTCGGCGTCGAGGTCGTCACCGATCGTCGGGAGGGCGACGTTGACCACCGTCGAGTCGAGCATCGCCATGCTGGACCCGAGCACGGTGGCGAGCAGCAGCCAGCGACCCGGTGCGCTGCGAAGGCGAAGGGCGGCGTCCACCCTGGCCACGGTACGCAAGCCTGTGGAGTCATGGGGAAGACTGGCGCCATGACGGTACGCACTCCCGACCCGAATCCCGGCTGGCTCTCCGACCACGATCTCGACGAGACCCGCAACCGCGTCCCGATGCTCTACGTCGAGGCAGTCCCGGTGCGCATGGACCCCGACGGCCTGGTCGCCGAGATCGGACTGCTGCTGCGCGGCTCCCACACCGGGGTCATGACGCGTTCCTTCGTCTCGGGGCGCGTGATGCACGGCGAGCGCATCCGCGACGCGTTGATGCGCCACCTCGAGAAGGACCTCGGGCCCACGGCATTCCCGGTCCTACCCGTGAGCACCGTGCCGTTCGCGGTGACCGAGTACTTCCCGTACCCCGGGGCGTCCCAGTTCTTCGACGCCCGCCAGCACGCGGTCGCGCTCGCCTACGTCGTGCCGGTCTCGGGTGAGTGCCAGCCTCGCCAGGACGCCCTCGAGCTCACCTGGCTCACGCCGGGCGAGGCCGCGACCGACGCGGTGGCCGCCGAGATGGAGGGCGGGCGCGGCGCGCTCCTGCGCCAGGCCCTCGCGCACCTCGGCGTCCTCGGCGGCTGACGCAGCCGGCCCGCGGGTCGAGGCGGCCCCCAGGCTTCCGCTGGTCGAGGCAGCCCCCCAGGCTTCCGCTGGTCGAGGCAGCCCCCACTTTCGCTGGTCGAGGCGCGAAGCGATCGAGACCCCGCGACCAGGTCTCGATCCTCCGCTGGCGCTCCGGCCTCGACCAGCGGGAAAGCTTGCTTGCGCTCCGACCTCGACTGCGCCGGTCGAGGCAGCCCCCCAGGCTTCCGCTGGTCGAGGCAGCCCCCACTTTCGCTGGTCGAGGCGCGAAGCGATCGAGACCCCGCGACCAGGTCTCGATCCTCCGCTGGCGCTCCGGCCTCGACCAGCGGGAAAGCTTGCTGGCGCTCCGGCCTCGACTTCCGCCGGTCGAGGGAGCCCCCAGGCTTTCGCTGGTCGAGGCAGCCCCCTGGCTTTCGCTGGTCGAGGCGCCAAGCGATCGAGACCCCGCGACCAGGTCTCGATCCTCCGCTGGCGCTCCGGCCTCGACCAGCGGGAAAGCTTGCTTGCGCTCCGACCTCGACTGCGCCGGTCGAGGCAGCCCCCCAGGCTTCCGCTGGTCGAGGCAGCCCCCACTTTCGCTGGTCGAGGCGCGAAGCGATCGAGACCCCGCGACCAGGTCTCGATCCTCCGCTGGCGCTCCGGCCTCGACCAGCGGGAAAGCTTGCTGGCGCTCCGGCCTCGACTGCGCCGGTCGAGGGAGCCCCCAGGCTTTCGCTGGTCGAGGCAGCCCCCTGGCCTCGGCTGGTCGAGGCGCGAAGCGTTCGAGACCCCGCGACCGGGTCTCGATCCTCCGCTGGCGCTCCGGCCTCGACCAGCGGGAAAGCTTGCTGGCGCTCCGGCCTCGACCAGCGGGAGCTTGCCGGCGCAGACTTGACCGGCGAGGGTTTCTCAGTGCACGGCCTTCAGCCCGACGACTCCGCCGATGATCATCGCGAGGAAGACCAGGCGGAGGGCGGAGACGGGCTCGGAGCCGGTCACCATCGCGAACGCGACGGTCAACGAGGCACCGATGCCGACCCACACCGCGTAGGCCGTGCCGGTCGGGAGGGTCCGCATCGCGATGGCGAGACCGACCATGCTGAGGACGACCGTCACCCCGAAGACGGCCGTCGGGACGAGTCGGGTGAATCCCTCCGAGCGGCCGAGCGCGGTTGCCCAGACTGCTTCGAGGACGCCGGAGACGACGAGGATCAGCCATGCCATGACGAGCTCCTAGAGATTGCCTACAGGGCGACGTCTTTTCTTCACCGGGTACGTCGTGCTCGTCCGGAGCCGGGTGGCTGAGGCCAGAATACCAGGCGTAAGGTATCCATATTCCGAGATTGGAGTCTCAACATATGGATTCGTCGATCGCCGCACCTCCCGTCACGGCGCGCCACTGGAGCATGCTCGCCGTCGCCACGGGCGCACAGGTCTCCGGCGCCTGCCTCGCGCACGGAGCGGCCTTCCTCATTCCCACGCTCCAGTCACAGGGACGCTCGCTGTCCACCGCCGGCCTCGTCGCCTCCATGCCGTTGATCGGCACCATGCTCACCCTCGTCGTGTGGGGAGCGGTCGCCGACCGGTACGGCGAGCGCCTCGTCCTCATCAGCGGGACCGCCGGCACGGCGCTCAGCGCCGTCCTTGCAGTCGCTGTCGCCGGCAACCTCGCGGTGCTCTGCGGCGCCCTCCTGATCGCGGGGGCGTTCGCCGCGAGCACGAACTCCGCGTCCGGCCGCGTGGTCGCCGGATGGTTCCCCCCGCACAGGCGAGGGCTCGCGATGGGGATCCGCCAGATGGCCCAGCCGCTCGGAGTCGGGCTCGCCGCGGCCACGATGGCTCCGCTGGCCGCCGCCCACGGGATCTCGGCCGCGCTCTGGGTGCCGGCCGCCGCCGCTGCCCTGGCCGCCGCCGCGTGCGCCCTCGTCGTCGCCGACCCGCCTCGCCCGAGCCGCGCCGACGCGCAGGCCGCCGGGCAGCTCGCCCACCCGTACGGCAACGGCTACCTCGTCCGCATCCATCTCGCGTCGATGCTGCTCGTCGTCCCGCAGTTCACCGTCTGGACGTTCGCGCTCGTGTGGCTGGTCGGCGATCTGGGGTGGTCGGCCGGGATCGCCGGAGGCCTGGTCGCGGCTACCCAGCTGCTCGGCGCTGTCGGCCGGATCGGCGCGGGGCAGCTCTCCGATCTCGTCGGCAGCAGGCTCCGCCCGATGCGCTGGGTCGCGATCGCCGCAGCGTCGACGATGGTCGGCCTCGCGGTCACGGACCGGGTCGGCTGGGACATGGTCGCGGTCGTGCTGCTCGTCGTCGCCACCGTCGTCACCGTGGCCGACAACGGGCTCGCGTTCACCGCGATCGCCGAGCATGCGGGCCCGTTCTGGTCCGGCCGTGCGCTCGGCATCCAGAACACCGGCCAGTACCTCGCCGCCTCTGCCGTGCCCCCGCTGATCGGCGGCGCGGTCACGCTGCTGGGCTTCCCCCTGGCGTTCGCCCTGGTGGCCCTGTGCCCCGTCGTTGCTGCACCGCTCGTACCCGTCGACGCGGAGGCGCCGCTGCGATAGCCTCCTCCCCCACGACCACGCCCGAGCAGGGCCGAGACCGGCGGTTCCCACGTGATCTCCGCGAGCGAGCGATGAGCGGCCCCGCGCCGTCGACGACCCGGCCCGATGTGACGGACCCTGCTCAGGGGACGCTCCCGTTCGCGCCGGTCCTCGGGCAGTCCCTCGGGGCCGCGATGCCGGCGTCGATGGCACTGACGATCCCGTTCACGCTCACCGCTGTCGCCGGTCGCGGCGCTTGGCTCTGCGTGGTGATCGCGGGCGCCCTCGTGTGGCTCGTCAACCGGGCGCTGTTCCAGTTCTCGTCACGAGTGGCGTCCGCGGGCTCTCTCTCCTCGTACGTCGCCCTGGGCCTCGGCCCGGTCGGCGGGCTGATCGCGGCGGTGTCGCTCGTGATCGGGTACGGCATGCTCGCGAGCTGGTGCATCGTGCGTTCAGCGATCACGGCGACCGAGCTGCTCGACCCGTCCCGAGCGCCGGGCTCGGTCGGGGTGCGGGAGCTGCTCGTCGCACTAGTCTTCACGGCGGCGTGCGGCGCGGCCCTGGCACTCTCCACGCGGGTGTCGCTGTTGGTCACGTTGGCGGCCGCGAGCACAGCGCTCCTCGCCGTCCTGGCCCTCGTCGTGACGTCGGTCGCGCGGGCCGGGGTGCCGGCCGCGATGACTCTCACCCTCGAGGGAGCGGAGCCGGCAGGGATCGCGCGGGGCGTCGTGCTCGCTGTCGCGTGCCTGGTCGGGTTCTCGGCCGCCACGTCCCTGTCCGCCGAGGCGGCGCGCCCGCACGCGTCCGTCCCCCGCGCCACGTCCGTCGCACTGGCCGTCGTCGTCGCGACTCTCTTCGTCAGTGCCCTGTTCGGGCCAGCGCCGGTCGACGGTGTCGGCAGCATGCTCCAGTGGTTCCCGCCCGGCGCGAACCACGACGCGTCGGTCGCGATCGTGCGGGCAGTCCGGCTGCTCTCCTACGTCGGGTGCGTGCTGGCCGTGTGGGCGGCGCTCGCTCGGCTGACGCTCTCGCTGGCGCGGGATGGCGCACTGCCGGCACGGCTGGGTGCGACCCACGCCCGTCGCGGGACGCCGACGGCTGCGGTCGGCGCCGCCACCGCCATGGTGCTCGGACCCTCCGCCGTCGCGTTCCTGGTCGCGCCTGACGAGCGCACGGTCGTGACCGTGCTGGGCGAGAGCTCGACGGCCGCGCTGCTGATCGCGTTCACCCTCACGTGCCTCGCGGCCACCCCGTTCCTGCAGCGGCGCGGCGCGCTTCGACGCCGCACCGCGGTCCTGCATGCGGCGGGCGCCACTGCGATGCTGGCGGTTCTCCTTGCGATGACGGTCCAGCCCTGGGGAGGCGAGGGCCACACCACGATGGCGACCACGCTGGCCTGCGCAGCGGGAGGTGCGGTGTGGGCGGCGTCGCTCGACCGGCGGCGTCCGTGGGCGTTGACCCGACTGGGGAGCCACGACGATAGGGATGCGCTGACGGCGGACGAGGTTACCGACCGGTAGTGTTTGGCGTACCTAACCCCTAGGCGCCGCCGCTGTGGGGCTAAGGTTCGCTTGACCGTACTACCGGCAGGAGCTGAGCATGCAGGTCGTCGCGATCGTCGTCTCCCTGGCCATCACCGCAGTCGCCGTCGCGCTCGCCGCCAAGGCGATCACGCAGATGGTGCACGTCGTGCGGATGGGCGGGCCGACACGGGGCACGCGCACGGACAACCAAGGTGCGCGCTGGAAGAACATGCTGGTCGAGACCATCGGCCACACCCGGATGCTGCAGTGGCACTGGATCGGCATCATGCACTGGTTCGTGTTCGCCGGGTTCATCCTGCTGTCCACGATGGTGGCCGCGGCCTACTTCCAGATCTTCGACGCCCACGCCGTCCTCCCGATCATCGGGCACTGGGTCGTCTACCAGTGGGTGGCCGACCTCCTCTCCTGGCTGACCCTGATCGGCATCCTCTACCTCATCGTCGTCCGCCAGCGGAACAAGCCGAACCAGCTCGGGCGCAAGTCCCGGTTCTTCGGGTCGACGTTCTGGCAGGCCTACTTCGTCGAGGCCGTCATCCTCGCCGTCGTCGTCTGCGGGTTCCTGCTCCGCGGTCTCGAGTACGCCCTCTTCTCCCTCGACGACCCGGCCGAGGCCACCTTCGTCCACTTCCCCGGCACGTTCTGGCTCGGCGAGATCTTCTCGGGCATGTCGGCCAGCGCGCTCGAGACGACCATCTACGCCGTCGCGATGGTCAAGATCGTCATCTCGATGACCTGGTTGATCACCATCTCGCTCAACATCACGATGGGCGTCGCCTGGCACCGCTTCACCGCCTGGTTCAACATCTGGTTCAAGCGCGACTCGTCAGGCCGCACGGCGCTCGGCGCACTCCAGCCGATCTACATCAAGGGCGAGCCGCTGGACCTCGAGAAGATGGAGGACCTCGAGGAGGAGGACTTCTCCAAGCTCGGCGTCGGTGCCGTCGAGGACTTCTCCTGGAAGGGCATCCTCGACTTCACGACCTGCACCGAGTGCGGCCGCTGCCAGTCACAGTGCCCCGCCTGGAACACCGACAAGCCCCTCTCCCCCAAGCTCCTCGTGATGGGCCTGCGCGAGCACGCGTACGCGAAGTCCCCGTACGTCCTGGCCGGCGAGGACGGCCGTGAAGGCCTGTCGGAGGACGTCGTCAAGGAGAGCGAGCGCCCGCTGATCGGCGACGAGTCGGTTTACGGCGTCATCGATCCCGACGTGCTGTGGTCGTGCACCAACTGTGGCGCGTGCGTGCAGCAGTGCCCCGTCGACATCGAGCACGTCGACCACATCGTCGACATGCGGCGCTACCAGGTGCTCGTCGAGTCGAACTTCCCCACCGAGCTCAACAACATCTTCAAGGGCCTCGAGCGCAAGGGGAACCCCTGGGGCATGTCGCCCAAGAACCGGATGGACTGGGCGAGGGACCTCGACTTCGAGGTCAAGCAGGTCGGCGTCGACATCGAGGACCTCGACGAGGTCGACTGGCTGTTCTGGGTCGGCTGCGCGGGAGCGTACGAGGACCGCGCCAAGAAGACGACCCAAGCGGTCGCCGAGCTCCTGGACACCGCGGGCGTCTCGTTCGCCGTGCTCGGTGACGGCGAGACCTGCACCGGAGACCCGGCTCGCCGCGCCGGCAACGAGATCGTCTTCGCCCAGCTGGCGATGCAGAACGCCGAGGTCTTCAAGGAGACCAAGGTCAAGAAGGTCGTCTCGACCTGTGCGCACTGCTTCAACACGCTCAAGAACGAGTACGCCGACTTCGGTGTCGAGCTCGAGGTCGTCCACCACACGCAGCTGCTCAACCGGCTCGTGCGCGAGGGCAGGCTGACCCCCGTCGCTCCCTCGGACTCGAGCGTGGCCGGCAAGACCATCACCTACCACGACCCGTGCTTCCTCGGCCGTCACAACCAGGTGTACGAGGCGCCGCGCGAGCTCCTCGACGTCATCCCCAACGCCGAGCTCAAGGAGATGCCCCGCAACTCCGAGCGGTCGTTCTGCTGCGGTGCGGGCGGCGCCCGGATGTGGATGGAGGAGACGCTCGGCGAGCGCATCAACCTCAACCGCACCCAGGAGGCCATCGACACCGGTGCCGACCAGATCGCCGTCGGCTGCCCGTTCTGCCGCGTCATGCTCGCCGACGGCCTCACCGCCAAGCAGGCCGACGGTGCCGCACGCGAGGAGGTCGAGGTCCTCGACGTCGCACAGCTCTTGCTCGCCGGCGTGAAGCGGAAGGCCGACACCGCAGGCGCGACAGAGCCGGGTCCCGACATGACGGCCGCGGACGCCGGCATGGCAGCCACGGCCACCGCTGTCCTCGAGCGGCCCGAGGGTCCGGGTGCCGAGCTCGACGATCCCGAGGCCGGCACCCCTGCCGAGAACGCGGAGATCGCCGAGGAGTCCGAGGTCCACGTCGACGACGAGGGTCACGGCCACCCGAAGGCCTGACCGCGCGTCGCTCTCACGAAGGATGAGGCGTTTCGACCACTGGGTGGTCGGAACGCCTCATCTCTTGTCAGGGGATACTCGACCATGACCAGATGGCTCCTGCTCGGCGGCGCCATCGCCTGCGAGGTGACCGCCTCCCTCTCGCTCAAGGGAGCCCTGGACCGCCCATCGCTGTACGCCGTCGTGGTCGTGGGCTACGCCGCGTCCTTCGCGCTGCTGACGGCCGTCCTCCGGCTGGGCATGCCGCTCGGCGTCGCCTACGGCATCTGGGGCGCCCTCGGTGTCGCCGCGACCGCCATCCTCTCCGCGGTCCTGTACGACGAGTCGTTCACGTCGCTCATGGCGCTCGGCCTGGTCCTGATCGTCGGCGGCGTCCTGGCCGTGGAGCTGGGATCCCAGGCAGCGCACGCCCGGGCGCGCGCCGACGAGACCGGAGCGACCTGATGGCGTGGCTCTTCCTCGCTGGCGCAATCCTCGTCGAGGTCGCCGCGACGCTGTCGCTGCGGATGGCGGCCACCGGGCGGCGCGCCTGGTACGCCGCCGTCGTCACGGGCTACCTCGTCGCCTTCTCCTGCCTGGCACTGAGCCTCGACGCAGGCATGGCGCTCGGAGTCGCGTACGGGATCTGGGCGGCCAGCGGCGTGGCCCTCACCGCAGTCGCGTCGTGGCTGCTGTTCGGTGAACCGCTCACCGTCGTGATGGCCGGCGGCATCGCGCTCATCGCGGCCGGCGTCCTGCTCGTGGAGCTCGGCGCCGCCCACTGACGGCTGCGACGTCGCGAGCGCGGCGAAAGCCCCCGACATCACCGATGCCGGGGGCTGGGTCGCCTACCTCGCGGCGATGGAGTGACGCGTCAGGCGTCGCGGCGCCGGACCGCGACCGCTGCGGCCACCATCAGCACGGTGATCTCCGCGGTGAAGATCGCGAAGCTGGGCCAGGCGTCGAGGAGGTTCGGGTTGAACGCCACCGGGACGGCGACCGCGGACCCTGCGTTGCCGGGCATGACGCGCTCCAGGAAGAGCCCGATGTCACCGGGGACCAGCGCGATCATGTTGCTGACGACGAAGACGACGGCGATGGTGATCGTGATGGCTCCGGCGGTGTGCCGCAGGAGCGTACCGACGGCGACCGAGAGCAGACCGAGCCCGGCCATGTAGAGGCCGCTGCCGTACATCGACCGCAGCACGTCGCCCTCCAGCGCCATGCCGATGCCTTCGCGCTCGAAGAAGAAGTTGCCGCCGAAGTAGCCGATCAGCGCCGTGGCCGTACCGACCACGAACAGCACGCCGGCCACGAGGAGCGACTTGGCGGCGAGGACGCGTCCACGCCGCGGCACGGCCGCGAACGTGGTCCGGATCATCCCGGTGCCGTACTCGTTGGTGACCGCGAGGACGCCGAGCACCACAGCCGTGATCTGGGCGATCATCATGCCCCAGGTGATGAACGAGCCGGGTGACTCGTCGGCGCCCTCGGAGGCGAGCCAGTCGGCGTTGCCCCAGCACATCACGATCGTGAGACCGGCGCCGAGCCCGACCAGCGCGGCCAGGGTCCACCAGGTCGAACGGACCGTCCGCAGCTTGATCCACTCGGCGCGGAGGACGTCGCCGAAGCCCTGTCGGGTCACCACGTCCTCGACAGCATCGGTGACGCTGAGCACTGTCGCGGTCATGCCGCCACCTCTTCACGGGTCTTCGACGCGTACTCGACGCTGTCGGCTGTCAGCGTCATGAAGGCGTCCTCCAGCGACGATCGGACGAGCGTGAGCTCGTGGAGCGCCAGCCCCTGCCCGTGGACCAGGTCGCCGATCGCCGCGGCGTCGATCCCCTGGACGTGGAGGGCGTCGTCGACGGCGACGACGTCCAGTCCGGCCCGCTCGAGGAGCGAGCCGATCTGCGCCCGCACGGGCGACTTCACCCGGACGTACGACGCGGCGTGCGTGGAGATGAAGTCCTCCGTCGAGGTGTCGGCGAGGATCTGGCCGCGACCGATCACGATCAGGTGGTCGGCGGTCAGCGCCATCTCGGACATGAGGTGGCTGGAGACGAACACCGTCCTCCCCTCGTCGGCGAGCTGGCGAGCCAACGCGCGGACCCACCGGATGCCCTCGGGGTCGAGCCCGTTGACCGGCTCGTCGAGAACGACGACCGGCGGATCCCCGATCAGTGCGGCGGCGATGCCGAGCCGCTGCCCCATGCCGAGCGAGTAGCGGCCGGCGCGCTGGCGAGCGACGGACTCGATGCCGACGAGCTCGAGCACCTCACCGACGCGGGTGCTCGGGATGCCGTTGCTGGCGGCGAGCCAGCGGAGGTGGTCCCGCGCGGAGCGACCCGGGTGGAATGCGTGGGCGTCGATGAGAGCGCCGATGGAGCGCAGCGGCGCGGGCGAGGTCAGGTGACGGTGCCCGTTCACGGTGACCGTGCCGGACGTCGGGGCGTCGAGCCCCAGGATCATCCGCATGGTCGTCGACTTGCCGGCGCCGTTGGGGCCGAGGAACCCGGTGACGCGTCCCGGCTTGACCGTGAAGTCGATCGCGTCGACGGCGGTCTTGTCTCCGAACTTCTTGCTGAGTGCTTGAGCGCGGATCATACGATCGCCGCCCGGGTGACTGACGTGTCCATGGCTACTACGGTGCCCGGATCGCGCGCCTCGCCCATCGGGGAACAACCCCGGCCGCCCCCTGAGCCGACCCTGGGTTCGGTACGGGTCGGCGGTCAGCCCAGCAGCGGGCGCGCCTCACCGAGCGGCGGTCGCGCCCCCGTGCGGCCGACCGCGAGCGCAGCCGTCTCCGCGCCGCGCCTCAGCGCCTGCTGCGGGTCGACGCCGTCGGCGCTGGCCGCCAGGAACCCGGCCGTGAAGGCGTCGCCCGCACCGGTCAGGTCCTCGACCTCGGCCTTCTCCGCACGCTGGCGCACCACGAACCCGTCGGGCGTCATCTGGAGGGCTCCCGAGGCGCCGAGCGTCGCGACGACGGTCGGGTACCACCGGCTCAGCTCGAGCACGGCACGGTCGGGGTCGTCCTCGCCGGTCATGCAGCACAGCTCGTCGAGGTTCGGGAGGATCACGTCCACCTCGCGGGTCCAGGAGACGAACGCGTCGACACCGACGTCGCGCAGGAAGGCGATCGACGCAGGATCCACGGACACGGCAGCACCGCGGTCGCGGGCCCGAGCGACAATCTCCTGCGCCACCGGCCGCGTGGCCGGGTCGAAGAACGAGTAGCCGGTGAGGTGGACCCACCGGACGTCCTTCCACGCCGAGAGGGGGACATCCTTCGTCGACAGCCCGCTGTTGGCACCGCGGTCGACGTACATCGTCCTCTCGCCGCCACCGTCGAGCGTGATGACGATCGTCGCGGTGTCTCGTTCGCCGTCGGCGGCGATCCGCGTCTGGACGCCGAAGCGCTCGAGCGCCTCGGTGTGCCGACGTGCTCCGTTCTTGCCCGCACGCCCGACGAACATCACGTCTGCGCCGAGCCAGCCGAGCCAGGCGGCGACGTTCGCGGCGGATCCGCCGTCACGCCTCCGGATGACTGCCGGGGTGTCGCTCGCCGGGGTCACCGCGGTCAGGGGTCGGACGATGAGATCGTCGACCACGTCGCCGACCACGAGGATGCGCGCCATGGGCCGAACGCTACCCGTCGAATAATCGGATGCGTCGTACCTGCCCCTCCCTCTAGTCTCGGGGAAGTCGCACACGAACGAGTGCCGGAAGGAGGCTAGAGATGGACGACTACACCCACGATCTCCTCACGCGTCAGCGGGAGGCACAGCTGCGCCGCACGATGGGGCGCGCACGTGCCGGGACGATCCATCAGGCCTCCTGGCGGGTACGAGCCGCGGACACGCTTCGTCGGTTCGCCGACGCCGTGGACGCCCTCCCCGCAGGGTCGACCGATCCCACTCGTCCGATGTGACCCCAGGTCGCCCCGGGCCGACGCACTGCTGAGCACCGCTGACCGCGGTCGCCGCCACGACCTGTGACTGCTCACCGGTCTGCACGACTTCACGACTCCGACGTCTCCCGCACGGGGCACGTCGACGACGCCTGCACAGGCGAACAGGGGCACCACCATGAACGAGCACACCCATCTCCTTCTCATGCAGATGCGCGAGAAAGAGCTCAACCGACGCAACGAGCAGCGGCGCCACCTCGGCACGCAGCACACCACTCGGCAGCGCACGCCGATGCGGACGCTGACCGCGAGGACGCTGCACCGGCTGGCGGACCGTCTCGACAGCCGCCCGGTGCGGCCGCAGCCGGCACGCACGACCCGCTGACCGTGGCTCAGGCCGCGTGCCGACGAGCCGCCACACCACCGAGACCGGTGGCACCGACTTCCGGTGTCACCGGTCTCGTGCGCTCCAGGCGATCGCGATCGCCGCACCGACCCTGATGTTGTTGGCCGCGATGTCGAGGTTCACCTCGAGGCTGGAGCCGCTGGTGAGCTCGACGATCCGTGCCAGCAGGTACGGGCTGACGTCCTTGCCGGTGATGCCGTCCCGCTCGGCCTCTGCCAGCGCCTGCCGCAGGGCGTCCTGGTGGACCTGCGGGTCGAGCTGCTTCTCGTACGGCAGCGGGTTGGCGACGAGCACGGCACTCGCTCGCGCGAGCAGGTCGTTCGAGGCCATCACCGCCGCGACCGTCTCCGCGTCAGGCACCGCCCAGTCGACCGTCTCACCAGACTCCGTCAGCCAGAAGCTCGGGAACCGGTCGGTCCCGTAGCCGACCACCGTGACGCTGAGGGTCTCGAGTCGCTCGAGCGTCGCCGGGATGTCGAGGATCGACTTCACGCCGGCCGACACCACGGTGATCGGCGTCTGGGCCAGCATCGTGAGGTCGGCGGACTCGTCGAAGGTGTCGCTCGCTCCGCGGTGCACACCGCCGAGGCCACCGGTCGAGAAGACCCGGATGCCCGCCTTGGCGGCGAGGAACGCGGTTGCGGCGACCGTCGTGGCACCGGACGCGCGCGTCGCCATCGCGACCGGCAGGTCACGGACCGAGACCTTCACCACCGAGTCGTCCAGCGCGATCCGCTCGAGGGCAGCCTCGTCCAGACCGACGTGCGGCTCTCCGTCGACGACGGCGATGGTGGCCGGGACGACGTCGCGCTCGCGCAGGATCGCCTCGAAGTCGCGGGCCGCCTGCAGGTTGCGGGGCCGCGGCAGACCGTGGGAGATGATCGTGGACTCGAGCGCGACGACCGGACGGCCGGCCTCGAGGGCGGCAGAGACCTCGGGGTGGATGTTCATCCGACCAGTGTCGCGTCAGATCTTCGTACGGTGGAAATTGGCGTACGAACGCGACGGCGTCGGCCCGCGCTGACCCTGGTAGCGCGACCCGTACTTCTCCGAGCCGTACGGGTGCTCCGCCGGCGACGACAGCCGGAAGAAGCACAGCTGGCCGATCTTCATGCCGGGGTAGAGCTTGATCGGGAGCGTCGCGACGTTCGCCAGCTCGAGCGTGACGTGGCCGTCGAACCCCGGGTCGACGAAGCCTGCGGTCGCGTGGGTCAGGAGCCCGAGCCGGCCGAGCGACGACTTGCCCTCGACCCGAGCGGCGACGTCGACCGGCAGTGCGACCCGTTCGTAGGTCGACCCGAGGACGAACTCGCCGGGGTGCAGGATGAACGGCGCGCCGTCGGCCGCCGTGACCTCCTTGGTGAGGTCTGACTGGTCCTCGGCCGGGTCGATGTGCGGGTAGCGGTGGTTCTCGAACACCCGGAAGAACTTGTCGAGGCGTACGTCGATGCTCGACGGCTGCATCATCGCCTCGTCGTAGGGGTCGACGACGATCCGCTCGTTGTCGAGCTCGGCACGGATGTCGCGGTCGGAGAGCAGCACAGACCGACGGTAGCGCAGGTGCCTCTGGAGGACCGCGCGCAAGCGCGGAGGGCGTGACCCCCGGCGCGACCTACGTTCGAGACATCTCGGACATATCTGTCATCCATGTCACACAGTCACCGCCCGGCCAGGCGTCGGGCGCCGCACAAGGGGGCCGTCCGATGGGGACCCAGCAGCAGCCCAGCCGAGCCTGGGCCACGTACGAGGCATTCGCCGGCCTGCGCTGGAACGGCAGGCGAGACGACCCCTCGCCGAGCACGGTGACGCGGCCGACGAGGGCCGAGGCCGCAGCACCCGCGGCGACCACCAGGCGACGGCGCAACCACGGTGTCAGGACCTTGATCCACAGGATGCTCGCGAGCACACCCGTCTGACCTGCCCTTGGCTCACCCTCCGGGATGTGTTTGACTGCCTGGGTCCCCGGAGTCTACGGAAGGTGAGCTTGTGGCTACCCCCGGCCGCAGGAAGGCCCCACGCGCGCGCCGCACCCCGTTGACGACGCTGCGCAACCGTACGCTCCGCCGCCGTCCCGCAGCCTTCGCAGGCCTGGTGGTCGCCGGCGTCGTCGGCGTCGCCGCGTCGACACCCCTCGCGGCCACCGTCGCCCAGGATCCCGGCAGCTCTCCGGTCGCGATCACGTCGATCGCCTCCGCGCCGTCGCTCGAGCAGCACATCGAGGAGCGTCGCGAGGTCGCCGTCACTCGCTCGTCGTCACGCGCCGCCCTCACCGACCCGGCCAAGCAGGTCGTCGCGGGCGCGGCCGAGGCCACCGCCGATCCGAGCGCCACCGTCGTGAGCCCGACCGGCAGGATCTCCGGCAAGCCCTGCACGAGCGGCTCCGACGTGGAGAGCGGGCTGACGGCCAACGCCATCTCCGTCCACCGCGCGGTGTGCGCGGAGTTCCCGGCCGTCACCTCGTACGGAGGGGTCCGCTCGGGTGACGGCGGCGAGCACGGCTCCGGCCGGGCGCTCGACATCATGGTGAGCGGGGAGACCGGTGACGCGATCGCCGACTTCGTCCGAGCCAACGCCTCCAAGCTGGGCGTCACCGAGGTCCTCTGGGCCCAGAAGATCTGGACCACTCAGCGCGGCTCGGAGGGCTGGAGATCGATGGAGGATCGCGGCTCTTCCACCGCGAACCATTTCGACCACGTCCACGTGACAGTGGGCTGACGCGCTCGTATAGAGTGGTCCGCGTCGCTTCGGCGGCACGCCTCGCGGGCGTAGTTCAATGGCAGAACATCAGCTTCCCAAGCTGATAGTGCGGGTTCGATTCCCGTCGCCCGCTCTCGAGTGACGAAGGGCCCCGGACACCGTCCGAGGGCCCTTCGTCGTACGCAGCGTCTCTCTCCACTCGGCGGCGTCTCATGCGTACGAGGCACAGAGTCGCCAGCGGTCCCCACGCGAGTTCGAGGCCCAGCACGACAATGTTCGGCGTACCGCCACATTTCATGACCTGCCCCTGGCATGTGACGAACGTCTCACCTAGGTTGAGTCGGGTCCAACAGACTCAACGAGGAGGTCCGACGTGCGAAAAGCACTCACCGGAGCCCTGGGAGCAGTGGTCGCCGCCACCATGGTGACCACCGCGACACCCGCAGCGGCAATCGACGAGGTCAACACGACCCAGCTCCGCAAGGAAGTCACGGTCAACGGGATCCTGAAGCACGCCCGCGCGCTCCAGGTCATCGCCAACCAGAACGACGGCACTCGCGCGTCCGGGCTCCCCGGCTACGAGGCGTCCGTCGACTACGTCACCAAGCAGCTGCGCCGATCCGGCTACCGGGTCACGAAGCAGGCGTTCAGCTTCCCGTTCTTCCAGTCCCTCTCCGACCCGACGCTGTCGCAGGTCTCACCGACGCCGACGGACTACGAGACGGACGTCTACGACTACTCGGGTGACGGCGACGTCACCGGTGTCGTCGTCCCGGCCACCAACAACGTCATCCCGGCGACGCCAGAGCCCAGCAGCACCGCAGGATGCGAGCCCGGCGACTTCGCCGCGGCCCCTGCCGAGCCGGCGATCGCGCTCGTCCAGCGCGGCGGCTGCGACTTCGCGGTCAAGGCCGACAACGCCGCTGCGGCAGGCTACGACGCACTCATCATCTTCAACGAGGGCAACCCGGGCCGTACGGAGCTGTCCGTCGGCACCCTCGGCGGAGAGAAGCCGATCCCCGTGGTCGGCCTTTCGTACGCCGACGCGGTCGCCATCCTCGATCAGCTCGAGGCGGGCCCGGTCACCCTCAGCGTGTCGACGGACGTCGAGAACGATCCTGACCGCACCACCTGGAACGTGATCGCGAACCTCTCAGCCAAGGACCTCAAGAAGGTGAAGAACAAGGACCAGGTCGTCGTCGTCGGGGCGCACCTCGACTCCGTCGCGGCCGGTCCTGGCATCAACGACAACGGCAGCGGCACGGCCGGGATCCTGGCGATCGCGCAGGAGATGGCCGACCTCAAGCTGACCAAGAAGCTCGCGCGTCCCGTCCGCTTCGCCTTCTGGGGCGCAGAGGAGTCGGGCCTGCTCGGCGCCGAGCACTACGTCGCCTCGCTGACCGACAACCAGCGCTCGAAGATCTACGCGAACCTCAACTTCGACATGATCGGCTCGCCGAACTACGTCAGGTTCGTCTACGACGGCGACGGCTCCGACGGCGGTCCCGTCGGCCCGCCCGGGTCCGACGTGATCGAGACGATCTTCACCGACTACTTCGAGAGCCAGGGCCTGGCCAGCGAGCCGACCGACTTCGACGGGCGGTCCGACTACGGCCCGTTCATCGAGGCGGGCATCCCCGCAGGTGGTCTCTTCTCGGGGGCTGAAGGCGTCAAGACGCCGGAGCAGGCCGCGGTGTACGGCGGCACGGCCGGTGAGTGGTACGACCCGTGCTACCACCAGGCGTGCGACGACATCACCAACCTCAGCGTCAAGTCGCTCAACGAGCTCGGCGATGCTGCCGCGCACGCGACGCTGACGTTGACGAAGTCGAAGTCCGGGCTGTACCCCGACGGCAGCCGCAAGGCGAAGGCTGCCGCCGCCGCCAAGGCCCAGGCGCTCTCGGCGCCGACGGCCGGCGCGCACGCAGGTCACGCGGCGCGCTGATCCGACCGGAACGACGGCCGAACGCTCGACGCCCCTCCGCCTCCGGGCGGAGGGGCGTCGTCGTCAACGCGTCGTGGTGCGCTTGACCGCGAGCAGAGCCTCGGCGAGCACAGTCACCCCGTCGGCACCCAGGACGTCACCCAGGAGCCCGATGAACGCCCCTTCGAGTGCGTTCTCGGCGTCGCGCCAGCGACCCGCGTCGCTGGGGCGGTGGGCGTCGCGCGCCTCGGCGATCTCGTCGTCGTTCCATCCCAGCGAGCGCATGCGGTCGGGTCCGGCCTCGGAGTCGACCACCATCGCGGCGTGGACGGAGAGACCCACCAGCCCGAGCGCCGCGAAGTACAGGCCGCCCCGGAGCTCGCGCACCGTCATCGCCGCCTGCGCGAGCCGTGCGGGCACGTCATCGGGACGCTCTGCGCGCTGCCAGCCCTGCGCGAGCAGCATCGGCGCAAGCTGTGCCTCGTCGAGGACCTTCTCGAGCCGGTCCGCCGCCGAACGCGCGGCGCCGTCGTCCAGCAGGTGCTCGCGACCCCACCGGTGGCAGGTGTCGAGGTAGGCCGCAGCCGCGTCGGCTGCGGAGACGCTCGCGCTGCGCTCCCAGATCAGGTCGATGACGCGACGGGGGAAGATCCCGAGGACGTCGTACGCAGCGTCGGTGGTGACGTCACCGAGAACGCCGACGCGACCGCGGAAGTAGAGGGCTGAGGCCGGCATGCCGATCTCCTTCGACGTCGACCGGATCAGGTCCGACGTCATGAAGATGCTGCCGAGGGCGCCGAGGGACTCGCGCCAGGGGTTCACGGGGGCCATACCTGCACCGTAGCCGCCCTGTGACCTACGCCGCACAGCCGCACCACTAGGCTAGGTCGGACTTCTTCCCCCGAGGAGTCACCTTGCTCGTCCTGCGCCTCATCGCCGCCAACTGCGCTCTCGTCGCGGCCTGGCTCGGCACGCTCTTCCTGCTCGGATTCCGGGCGATCCCGATGCAGCTCGCGCTGCTCGCGCTCGGCGTCGTGACGTCGTCCATCCTCGTCTCGAAGGCGATCCTGGACCGTGAACGGCAGCGCGGACAGGCGACACCGCCGCCGGAGTCCCTGGCTGCGGCCGAGGCCTGACCACCCGGGCGCATCCTCGGCGTGCCGAGGGTCAGTGCGGCTGCCAGGCGTCGTCGTCCTTCGTGAGGGACTCGACGCCGTCGGGGAGCCGACCGTCGGCGAGGTGCTGGATCGTCACCGACTCGAAGACCTCCCGCAGGCTGGCGCGCGCGGCGATCCACACGTACTGGAGCACCTCGGCAGAGCCGCTGTACGAGACGGCCTCCGGCCGCAGCCCGTACACGCTGACGAGCGGACCGTCGACCGCGCGGATCACGTCGGCCACCGAGATGTCGCTCGCCTCGCGCGCAAGCCTCCAGCCGCCCGACTGCCCACGCTGGCTGACCACGATGCCCGCTCGTCGGAGGTCGGCCAGGATCGCCTGCAGGAACCCGTGCGGGATCTCCTGCTTGCGCCCGATCTCCTCCGCGGAGACAGGGGAGGAATCGTCTCGGCCGGCGATCTCGATGAGACCGCGGAGGGCGTAGTCGGACTTCGTGGAGACCCGCATGAGATAAGTCTCCCAGATCCGTACACGAACTCGGGTTGAGCCGCCCCGGGCTTGCGTCGGTTACTTGCGAGTAGGACACTGTTATTACTCGCTAGTAATCCTGCTGCACGCGAGGCAGCACGAACGAACAGGGACCTGTCGCCGTGAGCCACTACAAGAGCAACCTTCGCGACATCGAGTTCAACCTCTTCGAGGTCTTCGGCCGCGACGAAGTCCTCGGGAAGGGCCTCTTCGAGGACCTCGACGTCGACACCGCCAAGAGCATCCTGAGCGAGATCGACCGGATGGCCCGCGAGGACCTCGCAGAGTCGTTCGCTGACGCCGACCGCTTCCCGCCGGTGTACGACCCCGAGGCCTGCACCGTGACGATGCCGGAAGGCTTCGCCAAGGCGTACAAGACCTGGATGGACTCCGAGTGGTTCCGCCTGCAGCTTCCCGTCGAGCTCGGCGGCCAGCCGGCTCCGGCATCGCTGGTGTGGTCCACCGCCGAGCTCGTCCTGGGCGCCAACCCGCCGGTCTGGATGTACTCCGCCGGTCCGAACTTCGGCTACATCGTCCACCGCAACGGCACCGACCGTGACAAGCAGATCGCCAAGCACATGGTCGAGCGCCACTGGGGCGCGACCATGGTGCTGACCGAGCCCGACGCCGGGTCCGACGTCGGCGCCGGCCGCACCAAGGCGTACCTGCAGGAGGACGGCACCTGGCACATCGAGGGCGTCAAGCGCTTCATCACCTCGGCCGAGCACGACATGAGCGAGAACATCATCCACCTGGTGCTCGCGCGCCCGGTCGGCATCGAGGGCGCCGGCGGCCCGGGCACCAAGGGCCTCTCGCTGTTCGTCGTCCCGAAGTACGGCTTCGACCTCGAGACCGGCGAGCTCGACGGCACCCGCAACGGCGCGTACGTCACGAACGTCGAGAAGAAGATGGGCATCAAGGTCTCCACGACCTGCGAGCTCACCTTCGGAGACTCGTCGGTCGGCAACGGCCAGCCGGCCAAGGGCTGGCTGCTCGGCGAGGTCCACGACGGCATCGCGCAGATGTTCCAGGTCATCGAGAACGCCCGCATGCTCGTCGGCACCAAGGCGATCGCGACGCTGTCGACCGGATACCTCAACGCGCTCGACTACGCCAAGGAGCGCGTCCAGGGCGCCGACATGCTGGACCCGGCCAAGGACGCCCCGCGCGTCACGATCACGCACCACCCGGACGTCCGCCGCTCGCTGATGACTCAGAAGTCGTTCGTCGAGGCGCTGCGCTCGCTCGTGATCTACACCGCCAGCTGGCAGGACCGCGTCATGCAGGCCGAGGCGGCCGGCGAGAAGGACAAGCTCGCCGAGCGCGTCAACGACCTCCTGCTCCCGATCGTCAAGGGCTACGGCTCGGAGCGTTCCTGGGTCCTGCTCGGCACCGAGTCGCTGCAGACCTTCGGCGGGTCGGGCTTCCTCCAGGACTACCCGATCGAGCAGTACGTCCGCGACGCCAAGATCGACACCCTGTACGAGGGCACGACCGCGATCCAGGGTCAGGACCTGTTCTTCCGCAAGATCGTGAGGGACCAGGGCCAGGCCATCGCGCACGTCGCCCAGGAGATCCAGGGCTTCATCGCCTCGGAAGCCGGCAACGGTCGCCTCAAGCTCGAGCGCGAGCTGCTCGCGAAGGGCCTCGAGGACGCCCAGGGCATCCTCGGCACGGTCTTCGGCCAGATAATGTCGGCCAACCCCGCCGACGGCGGCGACCCGAAGAACGTCTACAAGGTCGGACTCAACACCAGCCGCCTGCTCATGGCGCTCGGCGACGTCGTCTGCGCGTGGCTGCTGCTGCGTGGCGCCGAGGTCGCACTCGCCGCACTCTCCGGCGACGTCTCGGAGTCGGACAAGCGTTTCTACGAGGGCAAGGTCGCGGCCGCGCAGTTCTTCGCCCGCCAGGTGCTCCCGAAGCTCAGCGCCGAGAAGGCCATCGCCGAGGCCACCGATCTCGACGTGATGGATCTCGACGAGGCTGCGTTCTGACGCACTGACGCACGTCCCGACGGAACGACCCGACGTCTCTCCCCGCACAGGGGTGCAGACGTCGGGTCCTTCTGTCGGGACCCGTGTCACCTAGGCTCTGAGCATGCCGTCGCGAGCGTGGTACGCAGTCGGGCTCGCGCTCGCGGTGATCGGGATCGTCGGCGCGGTGCTGCTCGGGCTCGCCGCTGCAGCCCTCGCCCGAGACGCAGAGGTCCATGCCCTCCCCGACGACGGCACCGTGACGATCGATGCGCACCGGCTCGCCGTCTGGGTGCACGCCGACGTCCCTGCGGGCACCACCGGCGACGACCTGGGTGTCATGTGCGACGTCGTGCCCCAGGGCGGTCCGCTCATCGAGGTGCCCGCGCTCGTCAACCAGTCGGCCGAGATCAACGGGTGGCACCTCGTCGCGCTGTCGGCCCGCGACTCCACCTCCGAATGGTCCGGCATCCCGGCGACCCTGTCCTGCGAGTCCACCGACGGTCGCCTCGCCGACGCGACCTGGGGCACGGGACGGCAGCCGCAGGTCATCGGAGTGCTCGCCCTCTCGCTCGGTGCGATGGCGTTCGGCGTGGGCGGCGTCCTCGTGGGTGCGCTCGCCGTCCTCGTGGTCTGGCTCCTGCGACGTCGACGGATGCGCAGCACGCCCGAGAGCGGTCCGACGGCCGCGTGAGCCCCGGCTGCGGTGTCCGTTTCCCGCCAGTGCGTACGTCCCCCTGGTGCTGAGATGAAGGCATGCCGCGGCTGACAAGGGCCGCGGCACCCGCTTCTCAGACAAGGACGTCAACCGTGAAGATCGCGCTCATCACCGGTGCCAACCGGGGGATCGGACTCGCCACCGCACGCCGCCTCGCGAAGGACGACCACCACGTGATCGTGGGCTCGCGCGATGCCGTGGCCGGCCATGAGGCAGCGCAGCGCCTGGTGGGGGAAGGACACTCCGCAAGCAGCCTCGCCCTGGACGTCACCGATCCAGCTCGGATCCGCTCGGCAGCAGCTCAGGTCCAGGAGGAGTTCGGGCGCCTCGACGTGCTGGTGAACAACGCGGGCATCCTCCCCGAGGCCACCGAGACGGAACCGGGGAGCGTCGTGGACGTCGCCATGTACGAGAAGACGTTCGCCACGAACGTGTTCGGTCCCGTCGCCGTCACCTCCGCGTTCCTGCCGCTGCTGCGCGAGAGCGCGGCCGGCCGGATCGTGAACGTCTCCTCGACGATGGGATCGCTGACCGACCAGACCGACCCGGAGTCGCCGTACTACCCGACGCTCGTGCCGGCGTACCAGGCGTCGAAGGCTGCCCTGAACAACGTCACGATCTCGTTGGCCAAGGCACTGACCCAGACTCAGATCAAGGTCACGTCCGTGTGCCCCGGCTGGGTCGCGACCGATCTCGCGCCCGGCAACCGGGACGCGGCTCCGACGACCCCCGAGGCTGCGGCCGAGGTGATCGCCGCGGCCGCCACGCTCCCCGACGATGCGGAGTCGGGAAGGTTCGTCGACGCCGGCGGGACCGTGCCGTGGTGACGGTCGGGACGGCTACGCGGTGCCGCCGAGCGGAAGATCGATCCGGGCTGCCCCGTCGGAGGTGATCCGTACGGGAACGCCCCAGTCCTGCTGATGGACGTGGCAGGCAGCCCCCACGTCGCCGCCGTCGTCGCACGAAGCGGCCATGGCGGCGACGTGGAGCACCCCGTCACCCACCGCAGGGTCGAGGACCAGACGGCGTACGAGGCCGGCTGCGCGGCCCTCACCCTCGCGCAGGAGAGCCGGGGGTGTGGACGTGACGACAAGCCTGGTCGCCGGACCGTACCTCTCGTCGAGGTGCTGGCCCGGCGGCGGCGTGAACGCGACCGCGAGCTCGATCTCGCCGGCGCGCACCTCGGTGGTGGGGCGCCCCGTCGTGTGGCTCGCCCCGCTCGCCACCGCCGTCGCGCCGAGCGGCACACGGGTGAGGCGGTGCGCCGACGACTCGATGACCAGGACGTCGGAGGTGCCGTCACACAGGAGGCCGGACGGTTCGGACAGGCCGGCGACGAGCGTGCTCACGGCGTCGCTCGCCGGGTCGTAGCGTCGGACGGCACCGTTGTAGGTGTCGGCGATCGCCACCGACCCGTCGGGCAGCACCGCAAGCCCGAGCGGGTGCTGGAGCAGCGCATCGGCAGCCGGGCCGTCGACGAAGCCGAAGTCGAACAGTCCCTTGCCGACGACCGTCTCCACCACGAGGTCGCCGTCGCGCTCGACCACCCGCCGCAGCGCGCTCGCCTCCGGGTCCGCCAGCCAGAGCGTGTCCCCGTCGGGAGCCAGACGGGACGGCTGGGAGAACCACGCATCGGCGAGCGGGCCGTCGATCAGCCCCTCGTTCGTCGTGCCGGCGACAACCTCGACGTCGCCGGTCGCCGGGTCGTACGTCCACAGCTGATGGATGCCGGCCATCGCGATCCAGACCCGGTCGCGCCACCAGTCGACGTCCCACGGCGACGACAGCGATGCCGTCCCGTCGCCCTGCATCCACTGACGCCCGTCCCCGGCAAGGACCTGCCGAGCACCGTCGGCGAGCCGTACCCCGATCAGCTGGTGCGCGAGCGTGTCGGCGACGACCACGTCGTACGAGACCGCCGCACGCACGTGCTCCGGCAGCAGGACCAGCCCGTTCGGCTCGCGGAACCCTTCGTACCTGCGGACGACGGTCTCGGTCCCCGATGCGAGCGACAGCTCGACCAGACTCCCGCTCCCCGCGTCCGCGACCAGCAACGACCCCGACGGCAGCCGGATCGCGGTCGCCGGGAAGCGCAGGTCCCCAGGCTCGGGCTCCGGCGCCACGTACGGCGAGCGTCCGCGCGTGAGGGTGCCGCGAGCCTCGTACTCCCCCACCAGCTCGTCGAGGATCGCGTCGATCGCGTGCACGTGTCCTTCGCCGGCGTACTGCGCGAGCACGTAGCCCTCGGGGTCGATCAGGACCAGCGTCGGCCACGCACGGGCGGTGTACGCCTGCCAGGTCGTCAGCTCCGGATCGTCCAGGACCGGGTGCGAGATGCCGTTGCGCGCGACCGCGGCCGCGAGGGCGTCGGCGTCGGTCTCGTGCGTGAACTTGGGCGAGTGCACGCTCACCACGACGAGCGCGTCGGCGTACTTCTCCTCCAGCGGCCGCATCTCGTCCAGCACGTGAAGACAGTTGACGCACCCCGACGTCCAGAAGTCGAGGACGACGAACCTGCCGCGGAGGAGTCCGAGGTCGAGGTCGGCCCCGCCCGTGTTCAGCCAGCCTCGACCCACCAGCTCCGGCGCCCTAACGCGGACGCGACGCTTCTCGCTCACGCTCAGAGCCTAGGCAGACCGGCGCACCCGCTCGAGGTCGACCACCACGAACGGCCCTCCTGGACTACGGTCTGGACGTGGAGAAGCTCATCCTCGTCGCTGGGGTCGCGCTGGCGCTCTGGGCGCTCAGCTGCCTTCTCATGGTGCTGTTCGCGTCCCGGCTCCCCGACGGGCTCCTGCGGCAGATCGCCGAGTTCCTGCCGTCGTGCGTCACCGCGGCACGGACGTTGCGCCGGCATCCCGACGTCCCGCGCCGCGCGAAGGTCGCCCTGCTCGTCGCGGTGCTGTGGGTGGTCTCGCCGATCGACCTGCTGCCCGAGTTCCTCCCGGTGATCGGCCCGCTCGACGACGTGGTCGCCGTGGTCCTGCTGATGCGCTACGCCGCTCGAAGCATCCCGCGGGCGACGCTGCTCGCGGCGTGGCCCAGCGACCCCCGCCTGCTCGAACGCCTCATCGGACGGGCGCCCGCCGCGAGCGAGTGATCTGTCAGCACGAGCCGCGTGCTGCCGTCGACCCGTCGGGACGGACGTCCAGGCGTACGGCGTCCGTGCGCGGCACCAAGAAGGCGCTGCCCGAGTCGCGGGTCCAGGTCACGGGAAGGAAGACGTACTGGTCTCCTGCCTCGAGCAGGAGGAAGAGCCCGTCGTAGCGGTACCGGTAAGCGCTGTCGGTGGCCGTGCACGTGGTGACGGGGACGGACTCCGGCGGGATGCCGAGGCTCTGCGCGCTGAACAGCACGGCGGACGGCGAGGTGCCCAGGCCGTCGACGATCTGGCGGGCGCGTTCTCTGCCGACGGCGGCGGAGTAGTCGGCCGTCGCCCAGAACAGGCCGAGCGCGACGACGACGAACACGGCGACCAGCTCGACGGCACGGGCACGGCGCTGCGCCCGGGTACGACGGGGTGCGCGGCCGCGGACCACGAACACGAGCACGAGCACCCCGCCGATCAGGCACAGCGGCGCTACGGCGACGCCGTCGAGCGCCGGGCTCCCGAACAGGCCGAGCAGCCCGTTGGTCAGGAGCAGAACTCCGGTCACGATCGCAGCCGTCGGCAACCACCGTCGGGTGAGCAGCCAGCGGAACGGCCCTGGTACGACGAGCGCGCACCAGCTGCCGACCAGCGCGACGAGGGCGACGAAGGCGACCGGGACGAACAGCCCGTCCTGCGCGCCCAGGAGGTAGTCGGTCGTGCTGAGGCCCAGCACTGTCGGGTTGAGGCCGAAGTAGCCGAACATCGCGGTCGCGCGCGACCAACCGAAGAAGAACAACAGCCCGGTCAGCACGGTCACCGGCGCGACGACCTGGGCCAGGATGCGCGTCAGCCGCGAGACGTCGAGCGTCTCGGGCTGCTCGTCCTCACCCGCTGCCGTCGTCACCGTCACCGCCGCTGTCGCCGCCGTCGCCGCTGTCGCCGCTGTCGCCGCTGTCGCTGTCACCGTCGCCGCTGTCGCCGCCGTCACCGTTGTCGTCGCCGCCGCACGAGTCGTCGGTCTTGACGGTCACGGTCGATCCACGCTCGACGGTGCCTTGCGGGTCGAAGCCCTGGTAGCAGGTGCCGTCCTCGTAGACGAGATCCACGCAGACCTCCTCACCGCCGCAGGCGTCGACCCACACCGCGGTGATCGCATCGCGGATGTCTTCGAGCGGCTGGCCGGGGTCGGGGACGCTCGGCACGTCGACCGGTGAGGCCGGCGCACCGTTCCCGCCGTTCCCGCCGTTCCCGCCGTTCCCACCGCCGCCGCCGCCGTCATCTCCACCGCCGCCGCCGCCGTCGTCACCGGCGCCGTTGCACCCGGCGACGAGCAGTGCCGCCAGCAACGCGCCGGCCCACCGTGTCCGCAGCATGTCGCCCGCCTCCTCAAGGACCAGCGGGGGGATGCTGCGAACCTAGCAACCCCTCCGGGCCAGCACCGTGCCGATTGCGTCGACCGATGAGAGGAGCATCGGCAGAGGGGAGGAGCGCGCGAACCGCGCCGTCCCCTAGGCTGCCGCGCATGGATCTCTCGTTGTACGTCGCCGGCTGGGCGGAGTCGGCCGACCGCACCCTCGCACTCCTGGACGATCTCCCGGCCGACGCCTGGGAGGCGCCGACCGGGTGCCCGGGCTGGACCGTGCGTGATGTCGTCGCCCACCTGGCCGCTCTCGAGGCCGAGCTCGCCGGGACCGGTCGGGGCGGACCTGGTGCGGTGCAGAGCAACGGCGGTGAGCTCTCGGCGGCCTACACCGAGGCGGGCGTCAGCCAGCGGGCGGACATGTCTCCGGTCGAGCTCGTCGAGGAGCTCCGCACGGCCGTCGCCGCCCGCCGCGCCGCCCTCGGGGCGCTTCCCGAGGACCCGAAGGCAACCGCGGAGGCTGCACCCGGCGGCATCGGCTGGAGCAACGAGGTCCTGCTCCGCAACCGGCTCATCGACATGTTCGTCCACGAGCAGGACATCCGTACGGCCGTGGGGGTTCCCGGAGGCTACGACGGGCGGGCCGCGGTGATCGTCGTCAGTGGGTTCCTGCTCGCACTCCCCTACGTGCTCGCCAAGAAGCTCAAGGCCGAGGCGGGCACCGAGCTCGTCCTCGAGCTGACAGGCCCGATCAACCGTACGGTCACGGTCGAGGTCGGCGACGACGGCCGCGGGCGCCTGCACGACGGGGCGACCGACGATCCGACCGCACGTCTGAGCATGGCGACGGAGACCTTCGTCGACCTCGTCGCCGGGCGTGAGGTGATCCAGCCGGTGTCGATCAGCTGGACCGGCGACTCCTCGCTGATCGGCGACGTCCTCGCCGAGATCGCGATCACTCCGTGACCGATCCGGATCGCGCCGGCCGCTGGAGCACCGAGGACATCGGCGACCTCCACGGCCGGACGTTCCTCGTCACGGGGGTCACGGGCGGTCTGGGCGCCGAGGTCGCCTACCAGCTCGCCCACCACGGAGCCCGTGTGGTGGCGACGGGACGCGACCCGGTGCGCCTCGAGGAGGCGCTGACCGCGCTGCGGCATGGGGTCCACGACGCGCAGGCCTTCGGCGTGCGCCTCGACCTCGCCGACCTCGATTCCGTCTCGGCGGCAGCGACCGAGATCGCCGAGCGGTTCGGTCGCCTCGACGTCATGGTCAACAACGCGGGGATCATGGCGGCCCCGTTCCGGACGTCCGCCCAGGGCTACGAGCTCCAGATGGCCACGAACCATCTCGGCCACTTCGCGCTCGCTGCGCACCTGTGGCCCTTGCTGGTGGCGAGCAGCGGCCGCGTCGTGTCGGTCTCGTCGCTGATGCACACGTTCGCGCGCGGCATCGATCTCCGCTCGCTCGAGCCCGGCGCGCCGCTGCCGAAGTACGACCGCTGGACGGCGTACGCCCAGTCCAAGCTCGCCAACCTTCTCTTCATGCGCGAGCTGGCACGGCGCACCAGCGCGGCTGGACTCGACGTCACCAGCGTCGCCGCGCACCCGGGATATGCGCTGACCAACCTCTCTCAGTCGGGTCTCCAGCTCGGGGGTCGCAGCTTCCAGGGTGCGGTGGTCCACCAGTTCAGCCGAGCCGTCGGACAGTCGGCAGCCGCAGGCGCGTGGCCCCTCGAGCGCGCCGCGACGGACCCGGGTCTGACCAGCGGCACCTACGTCGGCCCCGCGAACCTCCGTCAGCTGCGCGGACACCCGAAGCCCGTCGGGATGACGTCGACGGCCCGCGACCTCGATCTCGCAGCGCGTCTGTGGGCGGCGTCGGAGCAGGCGGCCGGCCTCACCTTCGCGGCGACCTGAGGCCGCCGCCGCCCGCATTCTCTCCCGTGGGCCCCCCACAGCGGTTAGGCTCCGCCCATGCTCGTACGCCGCATCGCCGCTGCTGACCTCGACGACGTCCTCGCGCTCAACCAGGGCGCGCCAGAAGGCGTGGGGTCCCTGACCGTGCCGCGACTCGAGGAGATCCTCGCGTACGCGGAGCAGGCCGTCGTCGCCGAGGACGCCGAGGGCGCGATCACCGGGTTCGCGCTGATGCTGCCGCCCGGCACGGCGTACGACAGCGTGAACTACCGCTGGTACGGCGAGCAGCTCGCCGACTTCGCGTACCTCGACCGCGTGGTCGTCGCGCCCGGATTCCGGCGCCGGGGTGTCGCGACGATGCTCTACAACGTGCTCGAGGAGCGCGCGCGGGTCCACGAGGTGATGGCGCTCGAGGTCTACGTCGAGCCGCGCAACGACGCGTCGCTGGCCTTCCACGGGTCGCGAGGGTATGCCGAGATCGGGCGCCTCGACCAGCCCGACGGCAAGAAGGTCGCGCTGATGACCAAGCAGTTCTGAGGGCGTACGACCGGCTGACGCCGAGGGTCAGACGCTCACGGCCTCCCCGCGGCGGATCGCCTCCAGGCGCTCAGGGGCGGTCACTGCAAGCTTCCGGCGGATCGCGCGCCGGTGCCGCAGGATCATGACGGATCCGACCAGCCACGGGACGACCTGGACCCCCATCGCCCAACGGAACGCGCTCGACGAGTACGAGTCGGCGCCGGCCGGGGTGAGGACGTCGAGCACGATGCCGATCGCGAGCATCGTGAGCAGCGAGGCGATGAACCCGCCCGTGTTGACCAGGGAGGTCGCGAGCCCTGCCCGTTCGGCGCTGCCGAGGGTCCGGACGAAGTCGAACCCGACGATCGAGGCCGGGCCGCCGACCGCCGTCACGACGACGAGGAGGACCAGGAGCCAGGCGGGAGCATCGCCGGGCCACACCAGCACCACTCCCCAGGTCGCAGCGATGGCGGCGATGATCGTCAGCGTCGTCGAGGACCGGTGGTAGGGACGGTGCGCGGTGACCCACCCGAGCAGCGGCCCGACGGCCATGGTCGCGAGCGTCAGCACCGTCAGCAGCGTCGCCGCGAACGCCGGGCTCGTGTGCTCGCCGCGGACGAAGAACGGGTAGCCCCACAGCAGCGCCAGGACGGTCCCGCTGAACTGGGTCGAGAAGTGCGTCCAGAAGCCCAGGCGCGTGCCGTCGTCGCTCCATGCCTCACGGATCCGGCCACCGAGGCCGCGCAGCTCCAGCGGCGGGCCGAGGCTTCGGCGCGACCCCGGGACGTCGTGGACGACGACGAGCAGCACGGCCGCAAGGACGATGCCCACCACGGCGGTGAGGAGGTAGGCCCGCGTCCACCCGAGCTGGTGCAGGGCCCACGTCATCGGGACTGCTGCGACGATCGTGCCCAGCTGGCCGGTGATGCCGGTCAGCTGCGTCATCATCGGGACCTTGCGCGGCGCGAACCAGTTGGAGACCAGGCGCAGGACGCATACGAACACCATCGCGTCGCCGGCACCGACAGCGATTCGTGCGAGGAGCGCGACCGGGTACGACTCGGCGAACGCGAAGACCACCTGGGCGGCGCTCAGGGTGACCACACCGGTGAGGATCACGGCACGCGGCCCGAACCGGTCGAGCGCGAGACCGACGGGCACCTGCATCCCGGCGTAGACGACGAGCTGGAGGACCGCGAACGTCGAGAGCTGGGCGGCACCGATCCCGAAACGGTCGGTCGCGTCGAGCCCGGCCACCGCCAGCGACGAGCGGTGGAACACAGCGAGCCCGTAGACGGCCAGCGCGACCAGCCACACGACGTACGGCCCGCGCCGCAGGCCCAGGCGACGCGAGACGCGGGCGATCACGCCGCTCCCCCGAACAGGACGGCGTGCCGACTGGTGGCGAGGTGTTCGTCGACGGCCGCGACGAAGGCGTCGAGGTCGTCGCCGGCGATCAGGCGTGCCAGCTCGCGGTGGTCGCGGACCGCGCTCTCCATCCGCTCGGGCGAGATGCCCATCGCCGCTGCGTTGACCATCATCTGGCGCTCACGGAGGCTCGCGTAGAAGCGGGAGACGTGCGCGTTGCCGGCGGAGTCGACCACGACCTCGTGGAACGCCCGGTCGGCGGCGGTGAAGGCCGCGAGGTCGCCGTCGGTCCGGTGCTGCTCCGCCGCGTCGACGAGTGCGTCGAGGTCAGGCCGGATCCGGGCGCCGGCAGGGAACGCTCGCGGCGCCGCCCACTGCTCCACGAGTGCGCGAGCCTCCCACACCGACTCCGCCTCGGCGCTGGTCACCGGGAGGACGATCGCGCCCTTCTTCGGGTAGATGCGGACGAGCCCTTCGGTCTGCAGCCGCAGCAGCGCCTCGCGGACCGGCGTACGCGAGCAACCGAACCGCTCGGCGAGCGCGACCTCACCGAGCTCCTCGCCGCCGGGGAGGTCGCCCACCAGGATGGCGCGCTTGAGCGCCGCGTAGGTGCGCTCGGTGGCGGACGTACGGGGGGCGGTGGCCGGGGGCGCAGTATCGCGCAGAGGTGATGCACACATGTTGCATACATGATGCCATGCCGCGTCGAGCCCGACGTCCCACGGGGTACGACCGACCGGGGAGCGTCAGACGACGCGCACGTCGTCCACACGACCGCCCTGAGCCAGCCACCAGCGCGCACCCGCCCGCATCCCCGGGGTCCGACTCCGGTCCTTCGCGAGCTGCGCGAGGACCGGGTCCTGCTGCATGCCGGCGGCGAACAGAGCCGCCGACGCGACGCCCAGGTCGGCATGGTCGACGAGCTCGGCCACGCCCGGAGCGGGACCGCCCGGCACGTGCGCCAGGGCGATCAACGTCTGCCGGAGGTCGACGCCCGCCAGTCCGAGGCGGGTGATCAGGCAGTCGCGCTCGGCCTTGCTCACGAGGTACGGGAGGACACCGGGCGCCCCGTCGAAGCACCGGTTGGGCTGGGTCTGCTCGATGAGCACCTCGCCGAGCGCGGCGGCGTACGGGCTGCGCGCGAGGACGAGTGCCGACTGGTGGCGGACGTCGTGGCTGGTCGCGTTGTACGCGTCCTCGATGATGGCGCGGCCGACGGGATCGACCTCGCGGCCGGTGAACCCCTCGATGCGAGCGGTCGCCCCGCGGACGGCGGTCGCGAGCAGCGTCGCCCGGTTGGTGGCCGAGCCGGCCACGCCGCGGGGACGCGAGGGGAACAGCTGGGGCCGCAGACCTCGGAGCCGGTCGGCCGTCGGCTGCGGAAGGACCTCGAGCAGCGGGCTGATCCGCAGGAGCGCGCCCTCGTTGCTGCCGTCGAAGATGATCTGGGCGAGCTGCGCCTCGAGCGCCGCCATCGACGCGGGCGTGACCTCGTGGCGGCTGAGCTTGCGGTACAAACCCCACGTCGCCCCGAGCTGGAGCTGGGCCGACGGCTGGGTGAGCAGCGAGATGAGCGTGTTGACCGCTTTCTCCGCACGCACGTCGGCGATCAGCACCACCGGCACGAGCGTGGCCTGGGCGTTCGGGTCGATCACCTGCGCGCCGACGGCACGCATGGTGCGCGCCTGGAACCGCGGGACCTCGATCAGGCGCCGCAGCGCCTCGAACCGCGTGACGAGCGCGAGCCCGTTGGCACGGGACGCCTCGCTGACGAGCCGTGCGACGAGCGGGTCGAGAGCATCGAGGTGCTCGTCGGAGACGTGGCCGGCGGAGGCCAGGCAACCGGCCCACTCGAACCAGTCCACCCCCTCGACGACGTCGCCTCGGACCGCGCTGAAGCTCGCGGCCAGCATCTCGTCGGTGACGGCGACGCTGCGCGCCGGTGGCCGGGCACCCCATGATCGGGCGATGCCCTCACACAGTGCAGTCAGGCCGGCACGCGGCAGGCCGAGGATCTGCTCGTACGACGTGAGGACGGACTCGGGCACCCGCAGTCGGCCCGACTCCCAGCGACTGACGCGCGACGCGTCTGCCCTGTGGCCGTGCTGCGCGAGAACCTCCGCGAACGGCTGAAGCTTGCGCAGATCAGCATCGGCAGACATCAACCGCCACTGGCGCAACAACCACCCGACGCGTTCGTACGCGCTGACCTCTCTGGATTCGGCAACCACCGGATCACCCCTTCGCCCCCCGGCACCGGTCATCAGGCGAAACGTAACGACTCCGCATCGACCGCGGCAGGAAAACCCAGGAAATGGCGTAATCCCGCCATCGCTCGCGCTCTGCCTACCTGCGTCGATGTGCCACCCCGGGGGACGCCATCAGAGGGTCAGCGCGCTCGCAGGATCCTCCAGGAGCCGACCGACGTCGGCCAGGAAACGAGACCCCTGCTCTCCGTCCACCACCCGGTGGTCGAAGGACACGGCGAGCGTGGCGACCCAGCGGGGCACGATCTCCTCGTCCACAACCCACGGCCGCCGGTTGATCGCGCCGACGGCCAGGATGCCCGTCTGCCCGGGCACCAGGATCGGCGTCCCCGCATCGACGCCGAAGACACCGACGTTGGTGATGCTGAAGGTGCCTCCCGCGAGCTCGGCCGGCTGCGTCTTGCCGGCGCGCGCCGTCGCGACCACGTCACCGACCGTCTCCGCGAGGTCACGCATCGACAGGCGGTCGGCGTCTCGCACCACCGGCACGAGAAGCCCGCGCGGCGTGGCGGCAGCGATCCCGATGTGCATGTCGTGCTTGAGGACGACCTCCTGCCGCTCGTCGTCGAACGACGCGTTCATCTCCGGGGTGCGACGCAAGGCCAGGCAGACGGCGCGGACGACCAGCAGGAGCGGCGACAGCTTCACGTCGGCCAGCCTCCGCTCCGCACGCATCCGGTCCAGCAGCTCCATCGACGCGGAAACGTCGACGGTCAGCCACTCGGTCACGTGCGGTGCTGTGAACGCGGACGCGACCATCGCCTCCGCGGTCGCCTTGCGGACGCCCTTGATCGGGATGCGGGTCTCGCGGTCACCGGACTGTGCCGGAGGGGTCTCGATCGACTCCGTCGCCTCGACCAGCGGGGGTGGGGACGTCGCCTCGACCAGCGGGGGTGGGGACGTCCCGATCTGCTTCGCGTACGCCTCCACGTCCGGGCGGCGCACGACGCCACCGTCGCCGGGCGGCACCTCTCGGAGATCGATGCCGAGGTCCTTGGCGAGCTTGCGTACGGGCGGCTTGGCGAGCGTGCGGACCGAGGGGTCTCGATCGACTCCGTCGCCTCGACCAGCGGGCTGGGGGGTCGAATCCGCCACGGGCTGGGGGGTCGGCTCGGCGGCGGGCTGGGCGGTCGACTCCACCACGGGCTGCGGAGTCGGCTCGGCCACAGGCTGGGGGGTCGGCTCGGCAGCGGGGGTACGCCGGCGTCGGCGTACGGACTGGCGCTCGCGGGGGCCGTACCCGACGAGCGTGGCGACCGGCGGGGCCTCCGTCGACTCCGTGGGCTCGACCGGCGAAGTGGCCTCCTGCGGGACGCCGTCGGACACGGCGATGATCGGGGTGCCGACCGCCACGGTCTCGCCCTCCGCCACGAGGAGCGCCGTGACGGTTCCGGCGTACGGCGTCGGGAGCTCGACGATCGACTTCGCGGTCTCCACCTCGCACACGATGTCGTTCACCGCGATCGTGTCACCCACCGCGACGTGCCAGGAGACGATCTCCGCCTCGGTCAGGCCCTCGCCGGGATCGGGCAGCCTGTACTCGTTCGTCGCCATCCGCCTCACCACGCCAGGCTTCGGTCGACCGCGTCGAGGACCCGGTCGAGGTCGGGCAGCCAGGTCTCCTCGACCCGGCTCGGCGGGTAGGGAGTGTCGTACCCGCCGACGCGCAGCACGGGAGCCTCGAGCGAGTAGAAGCACTCCTCGGTGATCCGGGCGGCGATCTCGGCGCCCATGCCGAGGTTTCGGTGGGCCTCGTGGACGACCACGGCGCGACCGGTCTTGCGGACGGACTCGTGCACGGGACCGAGGTCCAGCGGCGAGAGGGTACGCAGATCGATCACCTCGAGGTCGAGCCCGTCCGCGACGCCGGCGTCCGCCGCTCCCATCGCGACCGAGACGGACGGCCCGTACGCGAGCACGGTCGCGCTCGTACCGGGGCGGACGACCTGGCTCGAGAACAGCGGGGCGGGGGTCGCCTCGACGTCGATCTCGGCCTTCGTGGAGTGGTAGAGACGCTTGGGCTCGAGGAACACGACCGGATCAGGAGAGGCGACGGCCTGCTGGATCATCCAGTAGGCGTCGCGGGGGTTCGAGCACGCGACGACCTTCAGACCCGGCGTGTGCGCGAACTGCGCCTCTGGACTCTCGGAATGGTGCTCGACGGCCCCGATCCCGCCGCCGAAGGGGATCCGGATCACGATCGGCATCGTCACCCGGCCGCCTGACCGGTAGCGGAACTTCGCGACCTGGCTGACGATCTGGTCGTAGGCGGGATAGACGAACCCGTCGAACTGGATCTCGACGACCGGCCGGTAGCCGCGCAGGGCGAGGCCCACCGCCGTACCGAGGATGCCCGACTCGGCGAGAGGCGTGTCGATCACACGCTCGTCGCCGAAGTCCTTCTGGAGGCCGTCGGTGATCCGGAAGACACCGCCGAGCCGGCCGATGTCCTCGCCCATCAGCACGACCTTGGCGTCGTCGTCCATCGCGCGGCGCAGGCCCGCGTTGAGCGCCTTGGCCATCGTCATCGTCGTCGCGCTCATCGGACCACCTCCGACTCGAGGCTCGCCGACCAGGCTGCGTACTCCGCCTGCTCGGCGGCGAGCTCCGACGTCTGCTCGGTGAAGACGTTGCCGAACAGCATGGTCGGATCGGGGTCTGGGAGCGCGCGGACGTCGGCGCGCAGCCTCTCACCGATCGCCTCGGCCTCGGTCTCGATGTCGGTGAAGAACGCCTCGTCGACGGCGTGGACGCGGCGGAGGTAGGCACGCACCCGCTCGAGCGGGTCACGCAGCTTCCAGCGTTCGACCTCGTCGGAGACGCGGTAGCGGGTGGGGTCGTCGGTCGTCGTGTGTGCGCCCATCCGGTAGGTGAACGCCTCGATCAGGCTCGGACCGCTGCCCTCGCGCGCCCGCTGGAGCGCCTCGGTCGTCACGGCGTGGACGGCCAGCACGTCGTTGCCGTCGACGCGCACGCCGGGGAAGCCGAAGCCTGCGGCCCGCTGGTAGAGCGGCACGCGGGTCTGTCGCGTGGTCGGCTCCGAGATGGCCCACTGGTTGTTCTGGCAGAAGAAGACGACGGGTGCGTTCATCACCGCCGCGTACACGAACGCCTCGTTGACGTCGCCCTGGCTCGTGGCGCCGTCGCCGAAGTACGCGACGACGGCCGCGTCACGGCCTGCCTCGCCGGTGCCGACCGCGCCGTCGCGCTGGATGCCCATCGCGTAGCCGGTGGCGTGCAGCGTCTGCGCGCCGATCACGATCGTGTAGAGACCGAAGTTGTGCTCGTCGGGGTCCCACGTCCCCTGGTCCGTCCCCCGGAAGAGCCGCAGCAACGCCATCGGGTCCACGTCGCGGCACCAGGCGACGCCGTGCTCGCGGTACGTCGGGAAGGCGAAGTCCTGCGGGGCGAGCGCGCGGCCGGAGCCGATCTGCGCGGCTTCCTGTCCGAGGAGGGAGGCCCAGATGCCGAGCTCGCCGTGGCGCTGGAGCGCGGTGGCCTCGGTGTCGATCCGGCGGGTGAGGACGAGGTCGCGGTAGAGACCGGCGATCATCTCGTCGTCACCGTCGAAGCGGTAGTCGGGGTGCTCGACCCGCTCGCCCTCGGGGGTGAGCAGCTGTACGAGCGGGGGGTCGACAAGGTCGGCCATGGAGCGCTCCTCGCGTTCGGCGGCCCGGGGTCTCCGCGGCCGGCGGATGTGAGACGTGGCGCGCCGTCCGGACTGTGTTTGGACGTACGCACCACGAGATGTGAGCGGGCTCACATCGTGCAGCCAGGTTAGCACCGCTGTCCCAGGGTCCCCGACGGCAGGCCGCGCCGCCCGGGACCCCGTACGCCTCAGGAGATCGAGGTGCTCACCGTGACGCCGGCATCGGCCGCGTCACCGCTCGAGTAGACGTAGTCGGCAGCCGCGGCGTCGCCGAGCTGGGCCTTGAGGAACTGCGCCGCCCAACGGGCCGTCGTGGCGATGCTGGCGGCCTGCGAGACAGCCTGCCCGCTGGTCTCCGCCTCGGCACCGGACGGGCTCTGGACGTTCGTGATGCCGTAGTGGTTGACGCCGGCCACACGGACGATCTGCTTGGGCCCGTTCTCGAGCGCCCCGTACGACGCCTCGGCGTCGGCCGGCAGCGCCATGCCGTCGGTCGCGCCCTGGACGAGCTGGACCGGGATCTGGTTGTCCATGCTCGCCGTGTTGCCGAAGAGCGGGGACTTGTTGTTGGTCCCGAAGAGCGAGGCCGCCTTCACCTCGCCGGGGAGGGAGTAGCCGAGCGTCGTGCAGAACGGGATCCCGCACGACTCCTCGGCGACACCGAGCGCTGCGGCGCCCCCGAAGGAGTGACCGAGCAGGACGAGCGTGTCGGTGTCGATCTTCCCGGCGAGCGGCGAGGAGGCCTTGGCGTTCTCGTCGTCCATCCAGTCGATCGCCTCGGCCGGCATCTTCTGCGACGGGTAGTAGTTCTGGTCGAAGAAGACCAGGCGCTTGTGGTTGGGCACCACGACGACGAAGCCGTACGCAGCGACGGCCTTGGCGTACTCGGCGTAGTGCATCCGGTGGACCTTGGCGCCCTGCATGAGGAGCGCGACCGGCAGCTCGCCGGTGGCTCCTGCGGGGTAGTAGACGTCGGCGCCGTCGTTCTCCACCTGGGTGGAGTAGTGGGCGACACCGGTCGCCGCGTTGGCGGTGGCGTGGGAGCCGGCGAGGACGGCGCCGCTGGCAGCGACGCTCAGGGCGGCGGTGAGGGCGAGGTGGGCAGTACGTCTCAGACGCATGGGATCCTCTGCTTTTGTCATTTCGGAACGGCGTTCCAAGTTATGTGCTAGAGGTTGTCGCCTCCGAGAGCCCGCGGTCAAGAGCGCGGGGCAGGTTTCTCGTCGTACGGTCGTTTCATGCCTGCGCTGTGGATCCCGCCGATGCTTGCGACGTTGTCGGACCGTCGGTTCGACGATCCTGCGTGGGTCTTCGAGCGCAAGCTCGACGGCGTACGGCTGATGGCGATCCGCGAGGACGGCGCCGTACGGCTCTGGTCCCGCAACCGCCTCGACGTGAGCGCGAGCTATCCGGAGATCGTCGCCGCGCTCACGCCGTACGACTCGGCGAAGGACTTCGTGATCGACGGTGAGCTCTGCGCGATGCGCGGCGACCGGACGAGCTTCGAGGACCTGCAGAAGCGCATCCACGTGACGGACCAGCGCACGATCTCCGGCGTCGGGGTGACGCTGGCGTTCATCGCGTTCGACCTCCCGCGCTACGACGGCCACGACCTGCAGAAGCTGCCCTTGACCGTGCGCAAGGAGGCGTTGCAGTCGGCCTTCACCTTCACCTCGACCGTGCGCTACAGCGAGCACCAGGTGGGATCGGGCACCGCGATGTACGCCCAGGGCGAGGCCGAGGGCTGGGAGGGCGTGATGGCCAAGCGCGCCTCGTCGACGTACCAGGCCGGGCGACGGTCCGCCGACTGGCTGAAGCTCAAGGTCGTCCGCGCGCAGGAGCTCGTCGTCGGAGGCTGGACGGACCCGCAAGGGGCGCGCTCCGGGCTCGGGGCGCTGCTGCTCGGCTACTACGACGGCGACGCGCTGCGCTACGCGGGCAAGGTCGGCACCGGCTTCGACGAACGCACCCTCGCGCAGCTCGGCGGACTGCTGGCGCCGCTGGGGCACCAGGGCAACCCGTTCGCCGAGGACGCGGCCGAGATCCGGCGCTCGAGCCGGACCAGCGCCGCGCAGACGCACTGGGTCGAGCCGCGGCTCGTGGTGCAGATCGGGTTCAGCGAGTGGACGTCGGCGGGGCGCCTGCGTCACCCGCGCTACCAGGGCCTCCGCGAGGACAAGGACGCCCGCGAGGTCGTACGCGAGCAGGCGGGCCCCACGATTTGACGCGTTGCCCACCCAACTGGGGCGCAATCAGGTGGAGAAGGCGTCAAATCGTGGGGCGACGCGTGCCCGTTCGGCTCAGCGGGCGGCGGAGACCAGTGTCGAGACGCCGAGCGTGGCGATGATGCCGGCGCTTCCACGGTCGATCGTCTTCTCCACGCGCGGCCGGCGCAACCACCCCATCGCCTTCCCGGCAGCGACGGCGATGAGCGCGAAGTAGACGAAGCCGATCGCCGCGAAGATCGCCCCGAGGAGGAGCGTCGCGCCGAGCGTCACGTCGTGACCGGGAAGGAACTGCGGCACGATCGCGACGAAGAAGAGGCCGACCTTCGGGTTGAGCACGTTGGAGAACAGCCCGGCACGCATCGCCGCGGCCGGACGGACGCCGTACGCTCCGTCGACGTCACCGACGCCCCGGCCACGTCGGATCAGGGCGCGGACGCCGAGCCACAGCAGGTAGAGGCCGCCGGCGATCTTCACGACCCGGTACGCCTCGGCGGACTGCTCGAGCAGCGTCGCGAGACCCGCGGCGACCGCGAGCGCCCACAGCAGCGACCCGGTCGCCGAGCCGACGGCCGCAGCGAGCCCGGCGCGCGTGCCGCCGAGGCTGAACCGCAGCACGAGGAACGTGTCGGGTCCGGGGGTCAGCGCGAGGAGGACGCAGAGGCCGGCGAAGCCGAGGAGGAGCGAGAGATCCATTTTTTCCTGAGAAACAACATAATTAGCAGAGTGGAAAGTCGTACGGGGATAAGGCTAGCACTCTGCACAATGCAGCGACTCAGCAGGTGTCAGAGTGCTGCCCGGCGGCGCGCTATCCCCACAGACTGACCAGACCAGGACGCCGACAGGGAGGAGCGCAGACGGCACTCGTTTGCCTACGCTCGTCCGGTGACCACCCTCGCCGACCTCCAGGTCGCCACGCTCGGCCCCTGCCAGTACGACTCCCCGCTGAGCTCGTACGTCGCCGGGCGGCAGACCAACGAGTACTACGTGTCGGAGACCGACCGCGTGCTCTACGACGACACCGTCGACCTCCTCTCGGGCCGTACGGACCCCATTGACCAGTGGCCGTCCTTCGAGACCGGCGGGCCGCGCGCCCGGATCTTCCACGACCCGGCCACGATGCACGTGGGCGTCGTGACCTGCGGCGGCCTGTGCCCCGGCCTCAACGACGTCATCCGCGCCGTGACGCTCGAGCTCTACACGCACTACGGAGTCACCCAGGTGACCGGGTTCCGCAACGGCTACGCCGGCCTGGTCCCCGACCTCGGGTTCGAGCCCGTGACGCTCACCCCGCAGCTGGTCGGCGCGATCAACGAGCGCGGCGGCACGATCCTCGGATCGTCGCGCGGTGCTCAGGACCCTGTGGTGATCGTCGACCGGCTGGTCGAGCTCGAGATCGACGCGCTCATCGTGATCGGCGGAGACGGCTCGATGCACGGCGCGCACAAGATCGTGCAGGAGATCAGCCGCCGCGGACTCCCGATCGGCGTCGTGGGCATCCCCAAGACCATCGACAACGACATCCCCCACATCGGGCAGAGCTTCGGCTTCGCGACCGCGTTCGGGGAGGCGGCCAAGGCCATCGCCGCCGCACACATCGAGGCCGAGTCCGCGGAGAACGGAGTCGGGCTCGTCAAGCTGATGGGCCGCCACGCGGGCTTCATCGCCTGCTACGCCGCGCTCGCGAACCACGACGCCGACTTCGTCCTCATCCCCGAGGTCCCCTTCGCCCTCGACGGCGAGAACGGCCTCCTCCGTTCTCTCGCCCGCCGCGTCACCAACCACGGCAGCGCCGTCATCGTGCTGGCAGAGGGTGCTGGCCAGGAGCACACCGTCGAGACCGGCAAGTCGGACGCCTCCGGCAACAGCCGGCTCGGTGACATCGCGACGATCCTGCGCGACGCCATCGAGAAGGACTTCCGGGACCGTGGCGTCCCGCTCACGCTGAAGTTCCTCGACCCCGGGTACGGCATCCGCGCCGTCGCAGCGGACGCGTCCGACTCGGTCTACTGCGCACGCCTGGCACAAATCGCCGTGCACGCCGCGATGTCCGGCCGCACCGACATGGTCGTGGGACGTCGCCGCCACCGGTTCGTCCACGTCCCGATCCCGCTGGTGATCTCCCGCCGCCACTCCGTCGCCCCGGACGGCGACCTCTGGCTGTCGGTCCTGGAGTCCACGGCTCAACCGCTCGACATGAGCTGACACAGCCGCTGTAGCATCGCTGCCTGTCGGCAACCCCCTGCCCAAGGAGTCTGCATGCCCGCCTCGACCCTCGTCGTCGGAGTCCTCGTCCTCGTCGTGATCGTGGGGCTCGGCTGGTTCCGGGTCGCGATGAAGCGCAAGGTGGCTGACCGCAACGACCGGCTGAGCGCCGAGCGCGGTGCGGGACGTGCGCTCGACTGGCTCGGCACCGGACTCGTCCTCGAGACCGATCCCCAGACCGCGACGGCGTTGGTGAACACGATCGCCACCAAGACGATGAGCAAGCAGGTCGGCCCGACCCGGTGGGCCCTGATGACGGGCTTCGAGGAGCACAACGCCTCTGCAGCCTTCGTCCGTACGCCGAACGGCGAGGTGGCGCTGGCCGCCGTGACGGCACCCGACCAGCGCGGCGGCCCCGACGGTGCCGCGTGGCTCGACTTCCGCGACCGGGTCGCGAAGGCGGCCCGCAAGGCCGAGATCACCGCACGTCAGGTCGACACGGGCACGTTCACGCAGTCGGTGGGGCCCGACGGTCGGCCGATCTGGACGTCGCCCGCGCAACCCGCCTGACCGGGAGCCGCGACGGCGCGGCCCTCGTGAGAGCATCCCGGGGTGGCGCGTGCACAGTCGAAGGTGGGTCTCGGGTACGCCCTCGTCGTCGGCGGCGCGTGCTTCTTCATCGTCAATGCGGGAGTCTCCCGCGTCGTGATGCGTGCGGGGATCGACCCTGCGCTCCTGACCACCCTCCGTACGACCGGCGCTGCTGTGCTGTTCGTGGCGTTCGCGCTCGTCGCCGACCGCAGCGCCTTGCGGGTCCCCCGCGGTCGTGAGCTCGCGATGCTCCTGCTGCTCGGCATCGTCGGAGTCGCGGGCGTGCAGTGGACCTACAACATCGCGATCGACCGGATCCCGGTCGGCATGGCGCTCCTCCTCGAGTACCTCGCTCCCGTGCTCGTCGTCCTCTGGGCGCGCTTCGTCCAGAAGCAGGACGTGCGCCGCACGATGTGGCTCGCGATCGCTCTGACGCTGGTCGGTCTCGCCCTCGTCGCCCAGATCGCCCAGGGACTCGCGTTCGACGGGGTCGGCATGCTGGCCGGTCTCGGCGCCGCCGTGTGCTTCGCGGTCTACTTCCTGGTCGGCGAGCAGGGCGTGCGCGAGGCAGACCCGGTGCGGGTGATGGTGTGGGCGTTCACGTTCGCCGCGCTCGCGATGAACGTGGTGGCACCCGTGTGGACGACCCCCGACCTCAGTGCGCCGGCCAACCTGCTCGGCGCGCTCGGCGCGTACGAGGTGCCGCTGTGGCTCGCGCTCGCCTGGGTCGTCGTGCTGGGCACGCTCACCCCGTTCTTCATGGAGCTCAGCGCACTGCAGCACCTGCCCGCCACCGTCGTCACGATGGTCGCGACGCTCGAGCCGGTCGGAGCCGCGGCGCTCGGGTGGGCGTGGTTCGGCGAGTCGCTCGACGCCGTGCAGATGCTCGGCGGTCTGCTGGTGGTCAGCGGCATCGCGCTCGCCCAGCTCTCACGCAGCGCGTCACCGAGCGTCGTGCCCGAGGTGGCAGGCTGAGCGCAGCCGCGGGTCTGCTTGGATGGTCCGCATGAAGATCGTGCTGACCTGGTTGTGCAATGCGGCTGCCATCGCCGTCGCCGCGTGGATCTTCGCCGGCATCAGCGTCGGCGAGGCGAGTCAGGACGGCTGGGAGAAGGCCGGGACGCTGCTGGTGATCGCCGCCGTCTTCACGGCGATCAACCTGACCGTCGGGCGCGTGCTCAAGCTCATCTCCATCCCGTTCATCGTGCTCACGCTCGGCATCCTGCTGATCGTCCTCAACGCGCTGCTCCTGCGCCTGACGGCCTGGGTGACCGGCGCGCTGCCGATCGAGTTCCACGTCGACGGGTTCTGGGTCGCCGTCTGGGGATCGATCGTCATCTCGCTCGTCAACATGGCGCTGCGTCTCTTCGTTGATGCGGACTAGCGTTGATACGGACTAGCGTCGACACGGACTAGCCGTCACGCCTCCCGACGGCGTCGTCCTCGCACGATCGTCAGACCGGCGGCGAGGAGGCTCATCGCCAGGAGGACCAGGAGCGGCGGGATCACCGAGCCAGCCCCCGGCAGGTCGGACTCGCCCTCGCCGGACGCAGGCGCCGCGTCGAAGCGGTTCGTCACCACGATCTTCACGTCCTCGCCGCCGCCCTCGACGGTGACCGTGCCGGGTTCGACGGTCGCCTTCTCCGCACCGCCGTCCTCGGTCTCGGTCATCGTGCACTCGGCACCCACCGGGAGTCCCTCGTACGACGCCATGAGGTCGCTCGGACGCTGGAGCGTACGCTCCGCTCCGCCGGGGATCTCGATGTCTTCGGCCTCTCCGTCGACGTCACGCGTACAGGTGAGCTCGACGGTGAACCGCTCTCCACCACGGTCGTCCGCGCCCGGTCCGGAGATCACCTTCTCGACGTCGATCGCACCGACGTCGAACGTGTTCGTCACCGTGACTTCGGCCGGGCTCTCCGGATCGTCGCCCACGACCACACCGTCAGCGGGGGCGACCGTCGACGTGGTCGCTCCGCCGGTCGCCGTCTCCGTGACGTCGCAGTCGGCTCCGACGGGCAGCGTGTCCACCGTCCAGCTCGGGTCTGCGGCGCTGAGCGTGTGCGTCGCGTCGTACACGGTGGTCGGGTCGGCCCCCTCGTAGGTGCAGAGCAGCCGGACCTCGAACTCGCCGTCCCCCCACGCTGCGGCGCCGTCACCGTCGACGACCTTCGTCACCGCGACCGACCCGAGCGGGAGCGTGTTGGTGATGCCGACGAGCGTCGCCTCCGTGCCGCCCTCGACGAGGGTGAACGTTCCGCTGGAGGTGTCGGTCTGGTCGTCGGGGACGACCGGCTCACCGTCCTGGAGCACGTCGACCGTGGTGGACGTCGCGCCCGCGGCGTCGGTCTCCTCGACCACGCAGGTGGCCCCGACGGGCAGGCCCGCGAACTCCTTCGTCGCGTCCTGGGTGAGCGTGAAGGTCCGGTCCCCCTCGGGCACGACCTCCTCGTCGAGGAAGGTGCAGGATGCCGTCATCGGGAACTCGGCGGTGTACGTGATCGGGTTCCCGTCGGCGTCCGTCGCACCCTCGACCGACTTCTCGACGCTGAAGCCGGTGGCGTCGTACGTGTTGGTGACCGTGATCTCGGCGCGCGGCGGCTCCGGGTCCTGGGGGTCGAAGATCGGGATCGTCACGGTCTCGCCGAGGTCGACGTCCGTCGCACCGGCGTCCGTCTCGCTGTCGACGTGGCACTCCGACCCCTCAGGCACGGGCGCGAGGAAAACGGGAGTGCCGTCGCCCGGCAGGGTGACGACGCCGCCGTTCGGCAGCGTCTCTGGCGCGCCGTTGCGCTCGCACTGCACAAGGATCTCGAAGTCGTCCGGCGCGAACTGCGCAGCGTCACCGGTGACGACCTTGTCGAGCACGAGCCAGCCTGGGGTGTAGATGTTGATCGCCTCGACGGTGATCGGGTCCTCCCCGTCCTCCCCGATGGTGAAGCTGGCGTTCGGGATGTAGTCGAGCTCAGGTTCCGGCACCGCGACGGTCTCCTCGACCACGCAGTCCGACCCGACGGGGATGCCGCCCCAGCTGACCGTGTCGGGGTCACCGGACGGGTAGTCGATCACCCGCACGGCTCCGTCCGGGATCACCACCGGCTCCCCCTCGTACGTGCAGGTCAGCTCGAACTCGAGGTGTCCGGTGTCCCGCACGTTCGCGACGTCGTTCGCGGTGCCGAGCAGCTCCTTCGTGAGCTCGACGCCTCCGACCGTGAAGGTGTTGGTCACGGTGACCAGCGACGGGTCGGCGGCGTCGTCGCCGACGGTGAACTCACCGCCCTCGATCTCGACCCCGGTCGCACCGCCGTCGTCGGTCTCGGTGACCACGCAGTCCGATCCGGTCGGCAGGTTGTCCACGGTCCAGGTGAGATCGTCGGGCGGTGTGAGGGTGTGCGTGTCGTCGTACACCGTGGCCGGATCGGCCCCGTCGTACGTGCAGACCAGCCGCACCTCGAACGGGCCGTCTCCCCACGCCTCGGCGCCGTTGCCCTCGACAGCCTTCGTGATCTCGGCCGAGCCGACCGTGTACGTGTTGGTCACGTCCACCGCATTCGCGCTGACGTCCTCCTCGGCGTCCGGGTCGAGAGTGAACGTCACACTCGTCCCGTCGACCGGTTCACCCTCCTCGCCGGTCTGCGTGACGACGATGCTCGTCGACGCCGATCCTCCGGCGTCTGTCTCCTCGACCGTGCACTCGGCTCCCGCGGGCAGCGGTCTGAACTCCTCCGGTTCGTCGCCGTCTTCGAGGGTGAAGTCCTCGTCGAGGACCGTCTGGCCCTGGAACGTGCAGGTGGCGTTGAAGTCGTACGTCTCGTCGTAGACGATCGGGTTGCCGTCCTCGTCGACGGCGCCACCGTTGTCGACGGTCTTCTCGACGAGGAACCCCGCGAGGGCGTACGTGTTGGTCACCGTGATCTGCTCGAGCTCGATCGGGTCGGGGAAGGCCGGCTCGGCGATGTCGGTCCGGTCGGACTGGTCGTCGTAAGCCACGACGTCGCCCGAGGTCCCGGGATCGTCGCCGGCCGGGTCGTACGTGACCTCCGCGCCCTGGGCCGGCGGCTCCTCGGCGATCGAGCAGTCGGCGTACAACGGCACGTTGTAGGTGTCACTCGCGTTGAACGTGATCACTGTCCCGTCCGCTGGGAGCTGGACCAGGCTGGCGTCCGAGCCCTGGGGCTCAGAGGTCGCCAGGAAGACCGGCTCCGGGCCGGACGTGCACGTCACCCGCACCGTGTACTGGGTGGGGAAGACGACGCCCGGGATCTCGGGCGCGTCGACCACCTTCTGCAGCTCCAGCTTGCCCGTCGCCGTCGAGACTCCGACACGCGTCGGCTCGATCACCTGGCTCACGAAGGACTCTCCGTCGAACTCACCGCGCGACCCCGCCGCGATCGAGTTCCACGAGATCGGGTACTCGCTCGTCACGCCGTTGGGCACCGCCCACGCCGTACGGGTGTCCGCGGTCAGGAAGACCGAGTCTCCCGGCTGGAGGCCCTCGCCCGCGCCGTCCCAGGTGATGACGAACTTGAGCGCTTGGGCGTCGAGGAGGTCCGACGTCGGGGTCGACGCGTCGAACGGCACCCAGTCGCGCGACGTCACCTCGTCGTAGCACTCGTCGGCCGGGTCCAGCCCGTCCGGCTCGGTCTCGTTGAGGATGTCCTGCCGGTTGCAGTCCGATCCCGGGGTGGAGTCGATGTAGTACCACTGGATCTCACCGTCTCCGGGGAGGTCGTCGAGGTTGTTGGTGACGTTGCCGATGAACTCCACCGCCCACTCCGACCCGCGCGGCGTCCCGGTGATCACGCCGACGTCGCCGAACTGGGGCTTCGTGTCGATGCCCGCGAGGACGGGCGCGGGGATGTTGCCGTTGTTGGTGATCTGCAGCTGCCAGGTCTCGATGCCGCCCGGCCGGGTGATCGGCACGCACGGGGTCCGGTAGAAGCCGTTCGGTGCGTTCGGCTCGTCGCAGGCGGACACCGGTTCGCCCGCGTCGGTCACCAGGCGTCCGAGGTCGTCGTAGTTCTGGTCGCCTGGCGAGGCCCCTTCGACTCCGGCAGCGTTGCCCTTCACCGACTTCTGCACCGCCACCGGGGCCGCCGCACGCGGAGTGACGTGCGTGGTCGCCGAGCAGTCGTCGACGATCTGCGAGGTGTCGGTCACGGTCGCGTCGGTGGTGTACTCACAGGTGTCGAACGGCCGGTCGCTGCTCGCACTGACCGTGTTCTCGACCACGGTGCCGGGTGAGACTCCCGCCCGGAACTCCAGCGGCGCGCTGAGCGTCAGCGTCCATCCGGGCTCGAGCACGAAGCCGTCGGGCACCGTGATCGTCATCAGCCCGGTGGTCTCGTCGAGACTGGCCGAGAAGCCGTCGGTCGGTTGAGGGTTCCCCTCCGCGTCGGTGAGCGTGAAGACGTACTCAGGGGCCGGGCTCCCGTCGCTGTCACGCGGCTCGACGAGCAACGAGCCGTCCGCGTCGGTCTGGATCTGGTCAGTCAGCTCGAGCCCCGTGATCGGCCACTGCCCCGTGTTGGTGAACGACACCTGGTACGGGATCGGCTGGCCGGGCGAGAACTCCGGCGGCGCGTCGGGGTTGCCGGGGGTCTTCGTCACACTGATGCCGTTGGAGAGGTGGCGCAGCAGCGTGGTGTCGGTCGCGGACGCGTCGGCCTCCCACGGCGTGCCGGAGCCGGGGACGCCCCACAGGCCCTCAGCGTTCACGTCGACGGTGTCGGTGGTCTGGCCCTGCACCGTCTCGCCGGGTGCCGCCTCGAGCCCGGGCAGCGTCGACGGCACCGGTGTATCCGTCGCCCCGTCGATGCCGTAGCGGAGGGTGTCACGCTGGACGGCCGAGAACGGGATGTCGAACGACGGGTTGCTCGGGCGCTCCCACTGTGTCCCGTCCTCGTTCTGTGCCGAGATCCTGAGGCCCTCGACGTCGCCGGCCGCCACGCCCGCCGGCAGCACCGGCGTGATCGCGCCGCTCGCGTCGGATGCCACATAGTCGCCCTCGACCCAGCAGTCGTCGAGCGTCTCGCTCCCGTTGCAGAGCACGAGCAGCTCGCCACCCTGGAGGTCGTACGTGACCCCGACGAGCGCGTCGACCTTGACCTGGCGGATCGGTGCGGAGAGCGTCACCGGGTCGAACTCCACGAAGTCGAACGCGTTCCAGAACGTCGCGGTCGTGTCCGTCATCGTGAGCGTCGTCGTACGCACGGTGCCGGTCGGCTGGCCGTGGAGCACCACGGTGTAGTCGTTCGTCTCGTTCTCGTACCGCTCGGCGGGGGTGATCTCCTTGCCCGCCTCGACGCCGTACGTCGGCTCGGTGAGGCCGAACGAGTCGGACGCGGTCGTGTCGACCGTGTCCTCAGGGTTGCTCGCCGTCGCGCGAGCCTCGTTGTCGACCGTGTACGGCGCGGCGACCGGATCGCCGGTCGCCCGGTCGGTCTGCCGGAGCTGGAAGACGAGCTCGATCTCGGTCGACGCCTGGGACTCGATGAATCCGGTGTGCACGACCTCGATGGACGTCACGTCGGCGAGGTCGCCTGGCGTGAGCGCGAGCGCCTCCTCGAGCGTGTACGGCGTGGGGACGGGGCCCCAGTCGCGGTTGAGGTTGACGACGGTCCCGGTGGCTCCGGCGGGCACCGAGATCCCCGCGATCTCGTACAGGTTCGTCGTCCGGAACGGCTCCGGCCGGAGCGCGGGACTCACATCGGGGTCGAGCACGGTGAGCATGCGGAGCTTGGACGGACTCTCGTTCGTCGCGACCAGCGTCCCTGTGATCAACGGGTAGAGCTCCTGGGGTGTGCCCTCAGGCGGCACCCCGAGCACGTCCTGGTCGAAGGCTTTCGTCAGAGAGACGTTCACGGGCCGGTCGAGGATGGTGATCTGCGCGTCATCGGTGGCCGTGCTGGGCACGCCGTCGAGAATGCCGACACCCTGGACGGTGTTGTCGACGACGCCGGCGTCGCCGGTGTTGTAGGTGTAGTCGTGCTCGGTGCCGAGCACCGCCTGCGTGGGGTCGGACCTCAGCTGCTGCCGCAGCTGGAAGACGAGGTCGATGGGCCGGTCGTTGCCCTCCGACACCGCGACGCCGGTCCCCACCTGCGGGTCGGTCGGTGCCGTGATCCGGTCGGCGCGCGTGGGGCTCTCCACGAACTCCATCCGCACGCCCAGCGTGGAGGCCTGCTGTTCGGCGGTCAGCGTGTACCCGCCGAACTGGCCGTCGCAGCCGTTGGCGCAGGCCTGCGCGGTGATGTCGACCCAGCCGGTGCCGTCCTGGTAGAGCTCGACGGAGTCGACGGCGTCGAAGGTGATGTGGGGGTCGGTGGCCGGGGTGATCGGCTGGATGCTGACGAGGTCGAACGCGTCGAAGACCGACGTGACCACGTCCTGGGGGTCGGTCGCGGGGTCGGTCACCTCGTACGAGTCGGCCGGGAACCCCTGGGTGCTCCACGAGATCCGCGCGGTCCGCTGGTCGTCGGTGAGCGCCGTGACCGTGGCATTGTCCGTCGGTGCTCCGTCCATCAGCCAGGTCTTGTCGATGGAGTCGATGTCGCCGGCGTCGACGGGGGTGATGATGATGCTGTCGCTGTCGTCGTCGACGACGACGGGGTTGACCGCGTCGTCGTTGCCGGCCTCACTGCCCGCGTCGTTGGTCAGGGTCAGCGGGTCGCCTTCCCACGGCGTCACGTCCGTGCCGTCGATGCACTCGTCACGCAGCTCGACGTTGTAGTAGGCGAGCACGTTGAACCCGGGCGGAAGCAGCGCGCCGTCCTTGGGGGTGAACGTGAACCGGACGCCCTGGGCCGCGGCACTCTCCGCTGCGGTCGGCGAGTAGGTGAACGTGCCCGGTCCCTCGATCGTCCCGCCGGGCACCGGCTCCCACGAGTCACCGTCCCAGTACTCGACCTCCAGGTCGGCGTTCGCGGGAACGTCGACGGGTCCGACCGACGTCAGCTGGAAGCAGTTCCAGAAGTCGTTCGACGGAGAGCCGGTCGGGTTGGCGGGGTCGCTCACGACGAGGTAGTCGACTCCGATCGTCGCGCCGGTGAGCCGGTCGTTCGGGATGCTCCCGTCGAGGCTGATCGTCGTGCCCGACCCTGTCGCCCCGGGGATCTGCCCGCGGACGATCTCCTTGTCGACGTCGGTGGCGATCCGGATCGGCTGCCGTGTCAGGTCGGCGCTGTCCTGTGCGACGTCGCTCTCGCCGGTCTCACCGCTGACCTGGGCGTCGACGGTGTTGGTGCTGTCGACGTTGAGGATCCCCTCGACCGGGTCCGCCGTGACGTCGAACGGCAGCGTCGCGTAGGACTCGGCCGCGATGGGACCGGTGAAGGTGATCGTGAACCCGCTGACGCGGTGGCCCGCGGTCGGAGCCGGGATCGTGTCGACCGTCGTCGACGTCTTCGGGTCCTCGACGAAGCCGTCGTCGTAGGTGTACTGGATCGACACGCCGGTGGCGGCGACGGGCCACTCGATCGCGTCGTCGTCGAAGCCGTCGAACGTCAGGCCTTGATCGACGAGGTCGGGCGTGCCCGGCGAAGGCTCGGTGATCACCATGGTGTCGACCGGGGTGGTCCCGTTCGTGGCGACGATCGACGCGGTGGTCGAGTCGCCGGCAGGAAGCGTGTCGAGCGCATAGCTCTTGTCGACGTCGACGGTCGGGGGGTTCCGGACGATCGGCACGGTGTCGTCGTCGGTCACCGGGTCCGATGAGGCGTCGTCCAGGTTGACCAGCGACGACGCCGTGTTGTCGACGGTCACCGTCTCACCCGGCTCGATGTCCTCGACGTTGTCGCGGGTCTCGGTCTCGAGCTCGATCACGGCCTGGCCGTCCTCGGGCGTGATCGGTACGCCGTCGGGGCCGGTGAACGTGAAGCGCAGCCCGTGGACGTCCGCGAGGTCGACCCCGGCGAGCAGCTCGTTCGGGTCGTCCGGGATCGGCGAGACCGGCGTCCCCTCGGTCCAGGTCCCGTCCTCGCTCTGCCAGTCCACCTGGACGGTGTCGGCGCCATCGGGCGGGGTGATGCTCGCGATGCCGGTGAGCTCCAGGTACTCGAAAGGATCGTCCGCGCCGTCGGCCGGGTCCTGGATCACCAGCGAGTCCACGGTCGCGTTGGACGCGTTGCCGCCGGTGATCGAGAAGTCGACCTCCTCGCCCGGGACACCGACGACCGGCTCTCCGCCTGGAGCGGTGATCTCCTTGGTGACCGTCGAGTCGAGGATCGTGTCGACCTCGAGGATCACGTCGGCGGTCGCGTTGGCGGTCGCCGCGTTGTCGGCGGTCGCGGTCGCGGTGTTGGTGAGCGTCCCGGCATCGTCAGCCGACGCGTCCTCGGGCACCAGCACGTCGACGGTGATCGTCATCTGGGAGTTGGCCTCGAGACCGATCAGGTCGCGCTCGAGGTCGTCGGTGAAGGTGATCGCGAAGCTGTCCTCGGTCGTCTCGACGGTCGACGTGGACGATCCGATGACGGTGACCGGCTGCGCGCTGGCCGGGTCGAGGACGAGCGGTGGGGGCAGCTCGTCGGTGAGGACCGCCCCGTCACACCCCTCGCCTGTGGTGTTCGAGCACGAGATGTCGATCGTGTAGGAGAACGTGTCACCCGGCGCGTACGGGCCTGGATCGCTGGCGGTCTTCTCGAGGGTGAAGACGCCGACACCGTCGGCGACCGCCGGGCCCGGCGAGAGGAGGCCACCGAGCAGCAGGGCCGCCATCATGGCGATCAGCGCCGCGGGCCAGCGGAACCGGCGCCGCGGCGGTCGCGCGGCGCTCCTGTGGCGCGCAGGGGTACTCGGTCCGGGGAGGATACCCATGCACCGCAAACTAGTGCGAACCGGACGAATCCGCGACCGCGAGCGGCGTGGGGCAGGGTCAAGGTCCTACCGTGACGCCATGACCTCCACCTGTGGCGGGCCCCAGCTCCGCGTCGCGGTCGTCTGCCTCGGCAACATCTGCCGGTCCCCCATGGCCGACGTCGTGCTGGAGCACAAGCTGGACGAGGCCGGGCTCGCGGACACCGTCCACGTCGACTCCGCAGGGACCGGTGACTGGCACCGCGGGGAGCCGATGGATCCCCGCGCGGCTGCCGTCCTCACCGAGCACGGGTACGACCCGTCGCGCCATCGCGCGCGGCAGGTCACGGCCGACTGGTTCGACGACCACGACCTGATCCTCACGATGGACGACGCCAACTTCGACGACGTGGCCGCTCTCGCCCGTACGCCGCAAGAGCGGGAGAAGGTCCGGAAGTTCCGCTCGTACGACCCTGCCGCGTCGCTGGGCGACGACGAGGTCCCCGACCCCTGGTACGGCGGGCCCGACGGCTTCGTCACCGTGCTCCGGATGGTCGAGCGCACGGCGGACGCCATCGTGGCAGCAGCGCCGGGCCTGACCGAGGAGGTCTCTCGCTAGGCCGAGCGTCGTTGCACGACGAGGGGCAGTGCGGCCCGCTCCTGTGTACCGTCTGCTCATGGCGCGCATGGGGGGCATCGCAGCGAAGGCGGAGGCACTGCTGGGGGTCACGGTCGTCGCGACGACCTCGGTGGCCGGCGGCGACACCAACACCGCCACCCGGCTGCGTCTGACCGACGGTCGCAGCGCCGTGATGAAGACGCGACCCCAGGCTCCGCACGACTTCTACACGTCCGAGGCCGAGGGGCTGCAGTGGCTCGGCGAGGCCGGCGGTGCGCTCGTCCCCGACGTGCTCGGTGTCGCCGAGGACTGCCTGGTCATCTCCTGGATAGAGCCGGGCAAGGCGACGACCGACGCGGCCGAGTCGTTCGGCCGCGGACTCGCGACCACCCACGCGGCCGGTGCGGACGAGTTCGGCTATGCCCGCGACGGCTACATCGGCCTCGCCCCGCTACCGAACAAGCCCGCCACCACGTGGACCGAGTTCTACGCGACGCGCCGCGTCCTCCCCTACCTCAAGGTCGCCGTCGACCGCGGCGCGATGACCACCGAGGAGGCGGCCCCCGTGGAGGAGGTGGTCCGACGACTCGACGAGCTCGCCGGACCCTCCGAGCCCCCGGCGCGCATCCACGGCGACCTCTGGTCCGGCAACGTCGTCTGGTCGACCGAGGACCGTGCCTACCTCATCGATCCGGCGGCGCACGGCGGCCACCGCGAGACCGACCTCGCCATGCTCGCGCTGTTCGGCATCCAGCACCTCCAGCGCATCATCGACGCGTACGACGAGGTGTCGCCGCTCGCCGAGGGCTGGCAGTCTCGCGTGCCGCTGCACCAGCTCCACCCGCTGCTCGTGCACGCCGCGCTGTTCGGCGGCGGCTACGGAGAGCGCGCCGTGGCTGCTGCCTCGTACGTGCTCGCCGGCGAGCTGCCACGACCCGACCCGGCGGGCTAGCAGCGCGACCGGACGGCGCCGTCAGGCGACGAAGATGCAGAACGGATGGCCCGACGGGTCCGCGAGGACGAAGAGAGGTTCTTCGGCGTCGTCGCTGCGGTCGAGGAGCAGCTCGGCACCGAGGGCCTCCGCGCGCTCGCGATGGCGGCAGAGCTCGGCGAGGTCCGTCACGGTGAAGTCGATGTGCAGCTGCATCGGGACGTCCGGGCTCGGCCAGGTCGTCCGCTCGAGCCGCTCCACCTTCTGGAACGCCAGCATGCGCTTGTCGTCCCCGTCCACCAGCGCCAGCCAGCCCGGGGGGTCGTCGGTCGCCGATGAGCCGGGCTCGTCGCCCGGCCGGTAGCGAAGACCGAGGAGCTCACGGTAGAACTCGGACACGTACGACGCAGAAGGCGAGCCGTCCGCTTCTTCGGCGCCGTTCAGGTCTCCCTCAGCCGAACCTGGCACCCTGGCATGCATGCGCATCCTCGTGGTCGACGACGACAGGGCGGTCCGTGACTCCCTGCGCCGCTCCTTGGAGTTCAACGGGTACGCCGTCGACGTCGCGTCGGACGGCGCCGAGGCGCTCGCACGCGTCCCGATGATCAATCCCGACGCGATCGTGATGGACGTGATGATGCCGCGGCTCGACGGCCTCGACGCGACACGCGCCCTGCGAGCGGCCGGCAACGACGTCCCGATCCTCGTGCTCACGGCGAAGGACGCGGTCGACGAACGCGTCGACGGTCTCGATGCCGGGGCGGACGACTACCTCACGAAGCCGTTCGCGCTCGCCGAGCTCCTCGCCCGACTCCGCGCATTGCTGCGCCGAGCGACCCGCCCGCCCGAGGGCGACGACGAGGAGGTCGTCCTCGAGTTCGCCGACCTGACGATGAACACCGCCACGCGTGAGGTCCAGCGCGGAGACCGATCGATCTCGCTCACACGCACGGAGTTCGCGCTGCTCGAGCTGTTCATGGAGCGCCCGAAGCGTGTCCTCGAGCGCTCGTTCATCCTCGAGGAGGTCTGGGGTTTCGACTTCCCGACGACCGCCAACTCCCTGGAGGTCTACGTCGGCTACGTCCGGCGCAAGCTGGAGGCCGACGGCGAGCCGCGTCTGCTCCACACCATGCGTGGGGTGGGTTACGTCCTGCGGGAGACCGCACCGTGACGGGTCGCCCGACGTGACCGATCCCGCTCGCACCCGCTCGTGGCGTCGCTGGCTGCACGACCACACCCAGCACGTCTCGCTGGCCGCCCGCATCTCGATCCTGACGACAGCCGCCGTCGGGATCACCCTCGCCTGTCTCAGCGCGATCATCTACGTGAGCGTCAAGTCGGAGTTCACCTCGTCGGTCGACGAGAACCTCGTCTCGCGTGCGACGGCCGCCGTGCGCGCGGGAGTCGTCACCGAGGCCGACATCCAAGGCCTGCCCGAGGCTGCGCTCCTCGCCGCAGACGTCCACATGGCCGTCATCGAGGCCGACAAGGACTACACCGGGCTCGAGAGCTTCGTCGGACGAGACGAGCTCGCCGTGGCGGCGGGTCGACAGTCGACCTCGCTGCGGACCTCCAAGATCGGCGGCACCAGCTATCGCATCGTCGCCGTCAACGCCGGACCGGGCCGCGCGCTCGTCCTCGGCCAGTCCCTCGCGAACATGGATGCCGCGCTCGAACGCCTGCGCGTCGTGCTGTGGACCGTCGGCGCCTTCGGCGTGCTCGTCGCCGGACTGCTCGGGTCGGTCGTCGCGACCAGCGGACTGCGCCCGGTCCGCCGGCTCACGACCGCCGTCGAGAAGGTCGCGCGGACCGAGGAGCTGCAGCCGATCGCGGTCCACGGGCGCGACGACCTCGCCCGCCTCACCGTCGCGTACAACCAGATGATGGTGGCGCTCGACGCGTCGCAGCAGCGCCAGCGGCAGCTGGTCGCTGACGCCGGTCACGAGCTCCGTACGCCGCTCACCTCGATGAAGACCAACATCGAGCTTCTAGGCCAGGCCGAGGCGCGCGGCGGGATGTCCGCGGCCGCCCGGCGCGAGCTCATCGGGGACGTCCATGCCCAGCTCGACGAGCTGGCGACGCTGGTCGGCGACCTCGTCGAGCTCGCGCGGGATGCGGGCGCCCCCGACCCCGAGCCGATCGACCTCGTCGACGTCGTCGAGACCGCGGTCGAGCGGGTCCAGCGGCGAGCTCCTGGCATCTCGATGAACGTGCAGCTCGAGCCGTGGATCGTCGTCGGCGAGTCCCGTGCGCTCGAGCGTGCGGTCACGAACCTGCTCGACAACGCCGCCAAGTGGAGCCCGCCGCTGGGCGAGATCGAGGTACGCCTGCGCGACGGCGTGCTCACGGTCGCCGACGCCGGACCCGGGATCAACGACGAGGACCTCCCGCACGTCTTCGACCGCTTCTACCGCTCGCGCGACGCGCGCCGCCTGCCCGGTTCCGGGCTCGGTCTCGCCATCGTCGCGCAGGCGGCGCAGCGCCACGGCGGCACGGTCACGGCCTCCCGGGGCCCGAACGGCGGCGCGCTGATGACGTTGCGGATCCCGGGACAGGGAGCGGTCGGAGACGACCCGCCGCGTCCCGCACCAGCCCCCTGAGGTCTTCTCGTGCTCCTAGGGACGTCTCAGGTACCTCTAAGAAGCGCGCGCCATGCTGAAGCCATGAACGAAGAATCCCGCCCGTCAGACCCCACGGGTCCGGCACCGCAGCCGGCGCCGCAGCCCACTCCCTCCTACGCGGCTCCGAGCAGCACGGGATACCCGAGCAGCACGGGGTACCCGAGCACCTCGGGCGCCCCGGCCGGCGCGGAGTACACCCACCGCTACGGCGCCACCGGCACACAGGAGCGTGCGGCCGAGCACACCCAGCCGTACCCGTTCGGGTTCACCCCCAACACGCCGACGCCGCCGCCGTCGAAGCCGAAGACCCGCAGCGGTGGCCTCGCCGCCGCCGTGGTCGCGGGTGCCCTCGTCGCCGGCCTCGTGGGTGGACTCGGTGGAGCCGCCGGCTACAACGCGCTCAACGACGACGCGAGCACCGGCACGCAGACCTCCTCGCTCGATGCGTCCAACGTGTCGAACAGCGCCATCCCCGAGACGCAGATCGAGAAGGTCGCGCAGTCCGTGCTTCCGTCGACCGTGCAGCTCAACGTGCGCGGCAGCCAGGAGAGCGGCAGCGGCACCGGCATCGTCATCAGCAGCGACGGCGAGATCCTCACGAACAACCACGTGGTCGAGGCGGCTGCGGACGGTGGTGAGATCACGGTGTCGTTCAACGACGGCTCGATCGCTCGCGCCGAGATCGTCGGACGCGACCCGGTGACCGACCTCGCGGTCGTCAAGGCCGCCGACAAGACCGGCCTCACGCCGGCGAAGCTCGGCAGCTCCGCCGACCTCCGCGTCGGCCAGCAGGTCGTCGCGATCGGCTCGCCGTTCGGTCTCGAGAGCACCGTGACGACCGGCATCGTGTCGGCCCTCAACCGCCCGGTCCAGGCCGGCGAGTCGGCCGAGACCAGCAACGTCTTCCCGGCGATCCAGACCGACGCCGCGATCAACCCGGGCAACTCGGGCGGGCCGCTGGTCGACGCCGACGGTGCCGTCATCGGCATCAACAGCGCCATCCGCACCAGCGGTGGCAGCGACTCGGGCTCGATCGGCCTCGGCTTCGCGATCCCGATCGACCTCGCCAAGAACGTCGCGGCACAGCTCGTCGACGGCAAGACCGTCGAGCACGCCCGGATCGGCGTCACCGTCTCGGACGCCGTCGAGTCGGACGGCATGACGACGATCGGCGCCGAGGTCAAGTCGGTCAGCGACGACAGCGCTGCCGCGAAGGCCGGGATGGAGACCGGCGACGTGATCGTCCGGATCGACGACCAGGCGATCGCCTCCTCCGACGCTCTCGTCGCCACCGTCCGCGGCTACCAGCCCGGCGACAAGGTCAAGGTGACCTACATGCGCGGCGGCGAGCAGAAGACGGCCGACGTCACGCTGGACTCCGACGGTGGTTCCCTGGGTTCCTGACCCAGTCCCCTCCGGAGAGGGCCGTACGCACAACGACGTGCGTACGGCCCTCTCTTTTGTGCCCGCCCGCCCGCCGTTTCCGTGTCCAGCACGGCGCGCCGCACGGCAGACTGGCCCCGTGCACTCCCTCCTGCGGGTCCTCGGCCGCCTGGTGCCGGTGGGGCTCGCCGTCGCGCTGGCGTCCCGCTGGCTCGACGTGACGGCGCGCGGCACCGTCCCCGCGGTCCAGGCGCTCGCACCGCTGTGGGTCGTGCTCACGGCGCTCACCGTTCTCGGGGTGCTGGTGCTGCGCAGGTGGCGGCTGCTGGCCTGGTACGCACCCGCGCTCGTCCTTGCGGCGTACGTCGCCGCGACGGCGTTGACGCACGACGGTGGCGCGGTCGACGCACGCACGCCGGGTCGCGACTTCGTGCTGGCGTCGCTGAACGCGGACTACGGCGAGGCGAACCCGACCGAGGTGGTCGCGCTCGTCAGCGAGCGGCACGTCGACGTCCTCGTCCTGCTCGAGGCCGACGCCGCGTACCTCGGCGCGCTCGACGCCGCCGGGATGGGCGATCTCATGCCGTTCCGGATGCACGCGGCCAGGGACAATCCCGTGGCCGGCTCGATGATCCTGGCCAGCCATCCTCTCTCCCCGGTCATCCAACCCGCCGAGCCGGGGGCGTACGAGTTCGAGCAGCCTGCGGCAGACCTCGTCGTGAGCAGCAGGATCGTCCGCATCCGGGCCGTCCACCCGTGGCCGCCGATCGGTGGCGGCGCGAGCGCGTGGCGGCGGCAGCTCGACAACCTGCGGATCTGGGCGGGGGCGCAGCCCGACGGGATCCCCGTCGTCCTCGCCGGCGACTTCAACGCGTCGTCGGACCACCCGGTGTTCCGGAGGCTCGCGGACGGCTTCGTCGACGCCGTGGACGCGGCCGGGCCGCGGCTGGCGCCGACCTGGCCCCGCGGGACGACGTGGGTGCCCCCGTTCGTCGCTCTCGACCACGTCCTCAGCCGCGGGGCGCTTCCGTACACCGCCGACACCTTCACGATCGACGGCACCGACCACGCCGGCGTGATCGCCCGGCTGCGCGTGCCCTGACCGCGAGTCGCCCCGGCCCGACCGCGAGTCACGCCAGGAGCTCGGCCACCATCTCGCCGATCAGGCGGTCGCCGTGCTGGGTCAGGATCGACTCGGCGTGGAACTGGATCCCGCGGTAGCCCGGCCCGGCCACCGTGTGCACGTCTCCCGACGCGGCGTCGGTCTCGATGCTCACGCCCTCGGGAAGCCCCGCCGACGGCTCGCGCGCCACGAAGGTGTTGTAGAAGCCGACCGTCTCCGTCCGCCCGCGCAGCGGGAGCACCGACTGCGTCCCCTGGAACACGATGTCCTTGTAGACGAGGTCGAGCCCGAGCGCACCGCACAGGACCTGGTGACCGAGACAGACGGCGAGGAACGGCGTACGCGAGCCGCGGAGGTCGTCGACGGCACGGCGTACGGCAGCGATCTTCGGGTCGTCGAGCTCGCGCGGGTCTCCCGGACCGGGTCCGACCACGACCAGGTCGTATCCGGCGTACGTCTCGGGGCCGGCGTAGGCCTCGTGGCGTACGACGTCGGCACTGATCCCGAGCACTCCGAGCACGTGCGACAGCATGTTGACGAAGTCGTCCTCGTTGTCGAGGATCAGCGCGCGCTTGCCCGCGAGCGAGGCCGCCGGCGCCGTACCCGCCTGGTCCGACAGCCAGAACTGGCTCAGACGCTGGTTGCGCGACCCGAGTGCGATGAGCACCTCGTCGTCGTGCGCGAACGCGTCGAACCCTGCGGTCGGTGCCGGTGCGGCGGGGACCAGTCCGAACGCGCTCAGCACCCCCGCCGCCTTCGCGTGCGTCTCCGCCGTCTCGTGGTGCGGGTCGGAGTCGCGCACCAGGGTCGCCCCCGCCGTCACCTTCAGGTTGCCGTCGAGGTCGACGTCGGCGGTCCGGATCAGGATCGGCGAGTCGGCCGTCGGCTCGCCGTCGGCGTCCCGGCCGATGAGTGCCGCCGCCGCCGAGTAGTAGCCGCGCCCCTCGGCCTCGTACTTCTTGATCAGCCGGCAGGCGTTCTCCACCGGGCTTCCCGTGACGGTGGCCGCGAACATCGAGTCGCGCAGCACCTCGCGCACGTCACGGTGCGTCCGGCCGGCGAGGAGGTACTCGGTGTGGACGAGGTGCGTCATCGGCTTGAGGTACGGCCCGAGAACCATGCCGCCCTCGCTGCAGATGTCGCACATCATCTTGAGCTCCTCGTCGACGACCATGAAGAGCTCGTAGATCTCCTTCTCGTCGTCGAGGAAGCGCAGCAGCTCGCGCTTGCGGTCGGCCTGGGTCTCGAGCCCGCGGAGCCGGAAGGTGCCGGAGATCGGGTTCATCCGGACCTGGCCCGCGTCGACGCTCACGTGCCGCTCGGGGCTCGCACCGATCAGGTAGCGCTCGCCGGTGAAGATCAGGAACGTCCAGTGCGCACCGCGCTCGCGCTCGAGCAGCCGGCGCAGCACCGTCAGGGCTCCGGTCGGCCCCCAGTCCGCCAGCCGCGCCCGGTAGTGACGGCCGATCACGAGGTTCGCACCCTCGCCCTGGCCGATCTCGGAGTCGATCACGGTGCGGACCATCGCCGCGTACGTCTCGTCGTCGGTCTCGAACCCGCCACGGTCGTCGAGCGCGACCTCTCCGTCGGGCAGCGCGGCGAGCAGCTCGTCCAGCCCGACCTCGACCGACGTCTCCGCAGCGATCACCGACAGCGGCGTGCCGTCGTCGTGGGCGTCGAAGCCGCGCTCGCGCACCTGGCGGTACGGGACGAGGACGAGGTTGTCGTACGAAGGGGAGGCCTTCGCTCCCGCCGGCGGAGCCACGGCTGGGGCGAGAGGCACGTCGAGCAGCGAGTCCACGTCGGTGCGGGTGCCGCCGAGGAGAAGCACACGGTCGGAGTCGCGCACGCGGATGATCGCGTACGCGGGAAGGGTGAGCAGATGCTCGAGAGCGTTCATCGTCGGTCCTCGTACGGGTTCGTCGGCCGACGCGATCTCCAGACGCGGCCGAGGAGGCGGGGTCTGGGAAACAGCACGAGACGCCACCTAGAGGTGGCGCCACCAACCAAGCGTGGTCCGTGCGGTCATGGGCGCGACTGTAGCGCACGCGCGCTCACAGCGACGCGGCACCGTTCACCGGGGTGACGGGCGCCGCGAAGCGCCAATGCGCGGCGAGCAGCGCGTCGATCGCCGCGAGCCCGTCCGCGACGCGCTGCTCGAGCGACCCCTTGAGCACGACCGTCGGTCGTCCGCTGGCTTCCAGGGCCTCGACGAACCGGCCTGTCATCCAGTCACGGATCCCTTCGCCGTCGCGCAGGCCGTCCTGCACGAAAGGGACGCCCTCGGGGTCGGTGAGGAGGTAGAGCGGGTGGTGGCGGGCAAGATCCTCCACCGCCGCCGACCGGGTCCCCTCGTACCGCTCGTGCCAGATGCCGGTCGCGAAGGCGTCGGTGTCGCAGACCAGGACCGGGCCACCGAGCCGCGCGGCAGCGTCCTCGAGCGCGTTCTGCGTGCGGGCGATCGTGACGAACTCGTCGCTGCGCCACACCAGCTCGTCCATCGTGGGCGGGGCCGCGATGCCGTCGACCCCCGCCTGCGCACGCGCGGTCGCGAGCTTCTCGACGGTGGCGTCGCGACCGTGCTCGGGCACCCATCGCGTCAGGCCGTGGCTCCCACCGCGGGCGCGGAGGGCGTCGCGCAGCGCGAGGGCGACCGTGGTCGTGCCCGTCGACTCCGCACCGACGACCACGACACGGCAGGCCAATGCGCCGCGGACCGGCTCCGCCAGCGACTCCCAGTGTGTGACCGGGTCCTGACGGACCGCGGTCGCACTGATGGGAGCCAGCACGCGGTCGGGGTCGACCGCGACCGGGCGGGCGCCGAGTCGACGTGCGAGCTCCTCTCCGTACGGCTCCGAGCTGAAGACCGCGGTGACCGGCTCGGGGGTCACCGTCGCCGCTAGGTCGCGGAACAGGCCGACGTGCAGGTCCCAGACGTCCGGGTCCTCGTAGTCGACGGGGTGCGGATCGGTCGCACCGACGATCGCGACGCCCTCGTCGTCACGGTGCACCTCGCGCAACCAAGCCACGCGGTCGGCGACCGGGATCGACTCGGCAGGATGGTCGAGCACCAGCACCGTCACCCGGTGCGAGACGGCGGCGGCGGTGCGGATCAGCAGGTGGTGGCCCGCGTGCGGCGGGTAGAACTTGCCGATGATGAGGCCGTGCGGCGTGCGCACGTTCATGCGGCCACCACCTCGGCCACCGGAGCCTCCTGCCGCACGAGCGCGCGACGCCAGGCGATCAGGCCGCGGATGCAGATGATCCCGTACACGAGGTACAGCAGCGCGATCAGCGGGAGGCCGCGGCTGAGGAACAGCGGCACCGAGACGACGTCGACCGCGATCCACACCCACCACGACTCGACAAGCTTCCTGGCCTGCCCGTACGTCGCGACGAGGCTGAGGGCCAGCGCCAGGCTGTCCCAGAACGGCACCGGCGAGTCGGTGAAGTGCCGGAGCCAGGCGAAGCTCGCGCCCAGGAGGAGGACGCCCGCGACGGCGAGCCCGACCCACTCGCGCCGGGTCGTCCGGCGGACGGGCTCCTGGTCCCCGTCGCGCCCTCCGCCGGTGCCGCGGGCCCAGACCGTCCAGCCGTAGACCCCGAGAGCGAAGAAGACGATCTGCAGCACACCGTCGGCGTACAGCTTGGCGTCCATGAACACCACGAGCAGGAAGACGTTGTTGGCGAGGCCGACCGGGAAGTTCCAGATGACCTCGCGCGAGACCCACCACACGCAGAGGACACCGGTGACCGCGCCGATCACCTCGGCCCACGAGAACGGCTCGCCCCACGCCGTGAAGGCCGGTTCGAAGAAGAGCTCCATCGTCTCCATCCTTTCTTGTCAGAACGACCATATCGCGATATTGGTCAGTTCGACAATAAAAGGGTGGTCAGTCGGTCGCCGTCGTCGTCTCCTCCGACAGCACCGGAAGCGTGTCGAACGCCGCGTACTCCTCGACGCCGATCGAGCCGTCGGGGTTGAAGTTGACCGGCTGGATGCCGACCGGGGAACCGTCGGCGTAGGTGATGAGGGTCGCCTGCGCCTGGCGACGGAGCTTGCTGCCCAGCGCGAACGCGAACGCCGCGCCACCGGTGCTGGCGTTCGTGAACGTGACGGTGCGTCGTCCGTCCTCCGAGATCAGCGCCGTCGGCCCACGCTGGACGTGCAGGTGACCGGAGACGACGAGGTCGACGCAGCCGGAGTCGGCGACCTCCTCCCCCGTCGTCGGGCTGTGCACCACGACCGTGCTGACACCGCCGTCCTCGCACGACGTCTCCGCCAGCTCCTCACCTTGCTGCTTGATGGAGGTGTCGCCCTGGCTCCAGCCCGCCGTCAGTCCCGAGCTCCGCGGATCGCTGAAGCCGATGAAGCGGATGCCCTCGACCTCGACGGGCTCGCCGTCCAGCACCGTGAAACCCGCCTTCTCCATCTGCTCGGTGACGTACGGACCCTCGTCGTGGTTGCCGGCGACCGCCACCACCGGCATGTCGCGGAACTGCTCGGCCAGCGAGCGGATGCTGAAGCCCTCCCACGAGCCACCGGTCGACGTGTCGTCGCCGGCATCGATGAGCAGCGACGCGCCGACCTCGTCCGAGACCGCCTTGACGACCTTGTCCATGCCGACGTTGTCGTGCCGGTCCGAGACGAGCACCGCGACGGTCTCGCCGTCCTCCGGCTGACGCAGCTGGTCGGCGACCTCGGGCACGCGCTCGGCGAGAGCGCCGTAGAACTTCACCGACGTGTCGTACGTCTTGATCGCGGACTCCACGATCGAACGGCTCGCGTCGGTGGCGCTCCCGGACGAGACCTGGACGCCGGTCAGGTCCCCCTCGTCGACCTCGGCGGCGATCTCCGGATAGACCTCCGCGATCGGCCGCCACCGCACGTCCGCGACCGTCTCCTCGGCGGGCTCCGGCCAGGTCAGCAGCACACCGGCGAGTACGAGCGCCAGCGCGAGCGCGACCAGCGCCCGCAACGGGGTGTGCTGGAGGTGCCGCTGTCGGACGGCGTCACGCAGGCGTCCGCCGATCTCTCGCCGTCGCCGTCGTCCGACGAGCATCCACACCGCGACCATCAGGATCGCCACTGCGAGCCCGGCACCGAGCCCACGCAACGCCGAGGCGATGGCGATGTCGCGCACCACGGCACCGATCTGCGCGATCTCGGCCTCCGGCTGAGAGGCGATGACGGCGTCGCGGGCGACGAGCTCGTTGAGGCTGTCGGCCTCGGTCTCACCGAGATCGATCGAGACGCCGAGGTCGAACGGCTGGTCGACGGCCATGCGGATGCGCGGCAGCACCGAGCCGAAGTCGAGCGTCGCATGACCGTCGAACGTCGGCGTGACCGTCCCGCTGTGCGCGCCGACCAGCACGGTGCGGTGGGCGTGCGTGAAGGTGGTCAGGCCGACGACGAACGCGACGACCAGTCCCACGGCCACCACGGCGACGGCGAGCACCCAGCGGTGCCGGCGCGGGCGTACGGAGGCGGGCGCGGGATCGGATGCGAGTGACTCGTTCGGCGAAGGCATCGCACCTAGTGTGGCGCACGCCCGAAACACGCGAGCTCGGCGTGCACGTCCTCCACTTGGACTGGCGCCCAAGATGTGACGCATCTAACATTCGGGGCACCCAGATGCACTTCCGAGCGGAGGACGGGCCATGCGGAGCAGCGGAGATCGACGCAGGCGTGGCAGGCGGACGACGGCGACGGGCGCCGCCCTGGCGGTGGTCGTCGGCATCCTCGCCGCGACGTCCTCGGCACAGGCGCAGAGCGAGTGGTGGGAGCCGACGAACCCGCCGGCGGTCGAGTCCGAGGTCAACGTGACCGGCGCTCCGTTCACGGGCACCGCACCGGACGGCGACGTCCGCGGCTACGTCGACGCCCACACGCACATGTTCTCCGACGAAGGCTTCGGCGGGCACGCGGTCTGCGGCGCGACCTTCAGCCCGGGCGGCATCGCCGACGCCCTGAAGGACTGCGACGGCCACCGGGTCTCGCTGCTCGAGAACCTCACGAACTCCGCGAAGGGCGCCGGTCCCCTCGACGCGCACGACACGACCGGCTGGCCGACGTTCCCGGAGTGGCCGACGTACTCGTCGTTCACGCACCAGCAGATGTACTACAAGTGGGTCGAGCGGGCGTGGCGCGGCGGCCAGCGGATCATGGTCAACGACCTCGTCTCCAACACCGGCCTCTGCACGATCCTCGGAGTCGTCGCCGGCCCGAACGAGGCCCCGTGCAACGACATGGACGCCGTCCGCCGCGAGGCCCGCAAGACGTACGAGCTGCAGGCGTACGTCGATGCGCAGTACGGCGGCGCGGGCCAGGGCTGGTTCCGTGTGGTCACCACGCCGCAGCAGGCGCGCAGCGTCGTGGAGCAGGGCAAGCTGGCCGTCGTCCTCGGCGTCGAGGTGTCGGAGCCGTTCGGCTGCAAGCAGGTTCTCGGCGTCGCCCAGTGCAGCAAGGGCGACATCGACCGGGGGCTCGACGAGCTCAAGGGTCTCGGCGTCAGCAGCATGTTCCTCTGCCACAAGTTCGACAACGCGCTCTGCGGCGTCCGCTACGACGAGGGGACGACCGGCCTCATCGTCAACGTCGGGCAGTTCCTGACCACCGGCACCTGGTGGAACCCGCAGCCGTGCAAGCCCGGCCAGACCCCCGACAACACCGTGATCGGCGGCGTGATCCCCAAGGAGCTGGCGATCATCCCGGGTCTCCCTGCCGTCCTGCCGCTCTATCCCACCGGGCCGCACTGCAATCCGAGGGGCCTGTCCGACCTCGGCGAGTACGCGCTCAAGGGCATGATGCAGCGCAACATGATGGTCGAGCTCGACCACATGAGCGCGAAGGCGGCCGACCGCGCGTTCGACCTGATGGAGGCTGCCGGCTATCCCGGCGCGCTGTCGAGCCACAGCTGGCTCGCGGGCACGTCGACGGAGCGGCTCTACCAGCTGGGCGGGTTCGCGACGCAGTACGGCCACTCGGTCGGCGAGTACGTCGCCGACTGGCAGGCCACTCGCGCACTGCGGGAGAAGTACGGCGTGGGCTACGGCTACGGGACGGACATGAACGGCTTCGGCGGGACGCCCGCTCCTCCGGCGGACGACGCCCAGCGGATCACGTACCCGTTCACGTCCGTCGACGGCGGCGCGGTGCTCGACCGGCAGCGTACGGGCCAGCGCGTGTGGGACTACAACGTCGAGGGCGTGGCCCACTACGGGATGGTCCCGGACTGGATCGAGAGCCTCCGGCGTACGGCGGGGTCGGAGATCACCGACGACCTGATGGCCGGAGCCCAGTCGTACCTCGACACCTGGAACGCGTCGGCCGGATGGGCACCGGGAACCAACCTGGCCCGCGGGGCCGCGGCAACGGCCAGCTCGACGGAGTGGACGCTGCTCGGACGGCTCAAGCCGCCGCAGGCCGTGGACGGCTCACTGTCGACGCGCTGGGCGAGCGCCTGGGGCCGCGACAGCGAGTGGTTCCGCGTGGACCTCGCGACGCCGCGCCAGGTCTCGCGGGTGACGATCGACTGGGAGGACGCGTACGCCTCGCGCTACCGCATCGAGACGTCGCTCGACGGCTCCGCGTGGTCGACCGATGCGACGGTCACCGCGTCGAACGGCGGCACCGACGTCGTACGTGTCCCGACGACGTCGGCCCGCTACGTTCGGGTGGTGAGCGAGAAGCGCGCGACGCAGTACGGCATCTCGATCCGCGAGCTGGGCGTCTTCAGCTGACGCGTCGCTGCGGCGCCCCGGCCGAGGTGACTCGCGGTCAGACCGGGGTGACTCGCGGTCAGCCTTCGACGCGGTCGAGCCAACGGCGGGTCGAGCCGACTGTGAGCAGGAGCTGGGTCGCGCGGGTGAGCACGACGTACAGCGTGCGCCACCCCGCCTCACCCTCGGCGACGACCTCGTCCGGCTCGACGACGAGCACCGCGTCGAACTCCAGCCCCTTCGTGTCGAGCCCGTCGAGGATCCGCAGCCGATCCAGGTCGCCGAGCTCCTCGGCGAGCTCCGCCGTCGCCTCGTCACGACGCTCGGCCGGGACGACGACGGCGATCGTGCCCTCGACCCGGGCGGCGAGGTCGCGGACACCGCTGCGCACCGCGGACCAGACGTCGCCGCGCGCGACGAGCTCGTGGCGCGGGTCCTCGCCCGTACGACGGACCGCGTCGGGGGTGTCCGCACCCGGGATCGCAACCCGGGCGACCTGTGCGGCGAGGTCGTAGATCTCCGCGGAGTTGCGGTAGTTCGTCGACAGCCGGAAGTAGTGCTCGTCCTTGCCGTCGAGCGCGGCGGCCCGTGCTGCTGCTGCCTCGTCCGGGTACGGCCACGACGACTGCGCCGGGTCACCGACGATCGTCCAGCTCGCGTACTTGCCACGGCGTCCGAGCATCCGCCACTGCATCGGCGAGAGGTCCTGCGCCTCGTCGACGAGGACGTGGGCGTACGAGTCGTCCTCGATCGACTGGGTGGCCCGCTGCTTGCGGACGGCGGACTCCTCGCGCTCGAACGACATCAGCTGCTTCACGTCGTAGGGGTCGTCGTCGGCGTCCTCCGGCGGCACCTCGCCGAGGAGGTAGCGGAGCTCGTCGATCAGGGGCACGTCCTCGATGGACGGAGTGCCGTCAGCGCTGCGCCAGGCGGAGGCGAGCAGGTCGATCTCGGTCCGCTTGAGGACGCCCTCGGCGTGGCGGCGCAGCGTGTCGGCGTCACCGAGCGACTCCCAGACGTCGACCGCGTCGAGCGGGGGCCACCAGGCCGCGGCGAAGTCGAGGAACGCGTCGTCGGAGGTGAGGACCTTGTCGAACTCGTCGCGCTCCTTCTCCAGCGCCCGCTCGCCCTCCACCTGCGACCACAGCGCGTCGAGCAGCGTCTTCTGGACCCTGCCGTACGCACGGTTGCGCTGCTGCCCGGACAGCAGCTGGAGCCGCAGCCGGTGCAGGGCAGCAGCGTCGAGCCGCAGCACGTCGTCGCGGTAGAAGTAGCGGAACGCCGTCGGCTCTCCGGGCTGTGCGGCGCGCGCGGCCCGGGTGAGGACCTGAAGCATCCGCGCCGAGCCCTTGATCGCCGCGACCGCCGAGGCGTCGTGACGGCGACCGGAGACACCGTCGACGACCTCGCCGAGCGAGCGCAGGGTCACCGACGTCTCACCGAGGCTGGGCAGCACGCGCTCGATGTAGTTCATGAAGACGCCCGACGGACCGACGACGAGGACGCCGCCGGACTCGAAGCGGCGTCGGTCGACGTAGAGGAGGTACGCGGCGCGGTGCAGCGCGACGACCGTCTTGCCGGTGCCCGGGCCGCCGCCGATCGTCGTGGCGCCGCGGCTGGGCGCACGGATCGCCTCGTCCTGCTCCTTCTGGATGGTCGCGACGACGGAGTGCATCGACGCGTCGCGGGCGCGGCTCAGGCTCGCGAGCAGCGCTCCCTCGCCGACGACGACCATGTCGGCCGGGGCGTTGTCGCCGTCGAGAAGCTCGTCCTCGACGCCGACGACGCTCGCGCCGCGGCTGCGCAGGACGCGACGCCGCACGACTCCGGCGGGATCCTGCGCGGTGGCCTGGTAGAAGACCGACGCCGCCGGCGCACGCCAGTCGATGAGCAGCACCTCGCGCTCGGCGTCGCGGACGCCGATCCGGCCGATGTAGCGCTTGTCGCCATCGACGAGGTCGAGGCGCCCGAAGACGAGCCCCTCGTGGGCGGCGTTGAGGGCGGCGATCCGCTTGGAGGCCTGGTAGACCATCGCGTCACGCTCGACGAGTCCGCCCTCGTGGCCGACGTGCCCGCGGGCGTAGCCCTCACGGGCGAGCGCCTGCGCAGCCTTCGTCGACGCCTCGAGCCGACCGTAGACGACGTCGACGTACGCCTGCTCGTCAGCGATCTCTCGCTGCTCGGCCGACGGCGGGGTAGCTGGGTCCGACACGGAGCTCCTCGGAAACGACACCATTGACAGAACTCTCAAGTCTATCTGGGGCATCCTCATTCCCACCGCAGTACCGGCGCACCGGTAGCGCAGCCCCGTGACCTGGCCCACGCTCTGAGACATTGGGACCATGGCCGAGCTGCTGACCGACACCGCCGTTCTCGCGACCCTGAGGGCGCCGGACGCGGTGCGCTGGATGAAGGAGGCCGCCGTCGCCGCGCACCGCGGCGACCTCCACGCGCCCGCTCGCGTCGCCGCCGACATCGGTGCGGGCGCGCTGGTCGTGACGGCCGGGCACCTCGACGGGTCCTGGTACGGCTACCGCGCGTACGACACCCTTGGGCTCGTCGCGGGCGAGCAGGTCGTCGTGGTCCACGACGCCGAGGCCGGCCGCGTCCACGCGCTCGCGATCGGGGCCGAGCTCGGCCCGCGCCGTACGGGTGCCCTCGGGGGCGCCGCCGCCGACGTTCTCGCGAACCCGGGGGCCAGCCGGCTCGCGCTGATCGGAGCAGGCACGCAGGCATGGACACAGCTCTGGGCGATCGCCGCCGTGCGCGAGCTCGCCGAGGTGCGGGTGTTCGCCCGCGACCAAGGCCACCGAGCCGGATTCGCGCGCCGGGCCGAGGAGCACTTCCGCGTCCCGTGCACCGCCGTCACGTCTGCGCGCGACGCGGTCGACGGGGCCGACATGGTGGTCTGCGCCACCCCGAGCGCGAGCCCGGTCGTGGCGCTCGACTGGCTCGCGCCCGGGGCGTACGTCGCCACCCTCGGGCCGAAGCAGAGGGACCGGCACGAGATCGGGACTGACCTCCTCGACGCCGCCGACGTGGTCGTCACCGACTCGCGCGCCCAGGCGCTCGGGTACGACCCGCCGAGCACGGTGGTCGGGACCCGCGTCGAGCACCACCTCCAGGAGCTCGGCGCCGTCCTCGACGGAGCGGCGGCCGGGAGGACGTCGCAGGACCAGCTCTGCCTCTTCTACTCGGTGGGGCTCGCAGGCACCGAGCCGTACCTGCTGGCGAAGCTCACCGGGCTGGACTGATCGGCCGGACTGACCGGAACCGGCCATCGGTTTAACGTTCCTGACACACCGTCGTCTCAATTCACGCATTGCGGACTTTTAGCGTTCACGCGGGGAGCCGAACCAGCGCTCCTCGCGGTCAGCGTCTGCCCTTCCAGACGCCGAACTGGAGTCACCTTGAGACGAAACACGATGGGCCGGAGCCTCGTGCACGGCCTGGTGGCGGCAGGACTCGCCATGAGCGCCGTCGTCGCCGTCCCGCTGGCTGCCGCAGCCGAGGACGCACCCCTGCGCTCGGGCGACGGCTGGACCGTCACCGACCTCGGCGGGGCCTACGAGGTCACGGTCGAGCTCGACGAGCCGCTCCCGATCAGGTCGGACGCGCCCACCATCGAGGCCGACGGTCACGCCGTGGGGCTCGCGGCGGAGTCCGCCGACGGCAGCAGCCTCACGGCCATCACCTCCGACGCGTCCGTGCTGAGCGCGACGACGCTCGAACCCGGCTGGTCGAGCGTCGAGAGTGTCGACCTCGAGGACGCCGCGGCCGGCCGTCAGGCCGTCGTCGATGCGCCGGACGTCTCCGAGGCGCAGACCAAGATCACGGACGACCCGGCCGCGCTCGGCTCGTACGCGTGGGACGAGGACATCTACGACTTCGGCGACCAGGCCCTCGACCTGGCCTCGATCGGCGGGATCCGTGGCGAGGTGCGCGGCAAGGTCTATCTCCCCCGCACCGGCGGAGCGCGCCCCGTCGTCATCTTCATGCACGGCCGCCACAGCTCCTGCTCGCAGGGCACCCCCAACCCGAACCGCTGGCCGTGCGGCCCGGACCAGGTCCGGATCCCCAGCTACCAGGGGTACGACGGCGCCGCGCGGGCCCTCGCCAGCCACGGCTACGCGGTGGTGTCGATCTCGGCCAACGCGATCAACGCCAACGACAACCAGCTGTCGATCGACTACGGCCAGCTGACCCGCGGCCAGCTGACGCTCGACACCCTCTCGCTGCTGAAGGACGCCGACGCGGGCAAGGCGATCTCGCTGCACGACGACGCGCTCGACCGTGACGTCACCCTCGACCAGGCGCTCGCCGACACCGACGACGAGATGCTCGACTCCGCCCACGAGGCGTCGCTGACCGCCGGTGACCTCGTCGGCCGCTTCGACTTCTCCAACATCGGCCTCATGGGTCACTCGCGCGGAGGCGAGGGCGTGGCGTCGGCTGCGGTGCTCAACGCCGCTCTCGACGAGCCGTGGGCGATCAGGTCCGTCCTGCCGCTCGCACCGGTCGACTTCAACCGGTTCACGATCCCCGACGTCACGATGATGACCCTGCTGCCGTACTGCGACGGCGACGTCTCCAACCAGCAGGGCCAGCACATGTTCGACGACTCGCGCTACGCGTTCGACGACGACGTGCTCCGCTCGGCGATGTGGGTGATGGGCGCGAACCACAACTTCTTCAACACCGTCTGGACCCCCGGCGTCTACCCGTACTCGGTCTCGGACGACTGGAGCCGCTCCACCGACCCGGTCTGCGGCACTGCCGAGGCCGTCGCCGGTACGAGCATCCGGATGACGCCGTCCGACCAGTACGACGTCGGCACCGCGCTCGTCGCCGGCTTCTTCCGTCTGACGCTGGGCGAGGAGGAGCAGCTCCTGCCGATCTTCGACGGTACGGGTGCGGTCGCCGGCGACCTCGTCGGCAAGGACGTGCGTACGACCGCCGTCCAGGCACCGTCCGCGCGCACGGACATCGAGACGTTCACCGAGGCCGGCAACACCCTGCGCCCGTACGGCACCGGCTCGATCGCGGTCTGCGCCAGCCAGTCGGGACGCCCGGTGTCGCAGCCGCTGCCGGGCTGCGCGACCACCGCGCTCGCCAGCGCGCAGGTCCCGCACTGGGCCGCGATGCGGTGGAGCGAGGACGTCCCGGCGTCACCGATGGGCAGGTTCGCGTGGACCAGCGCCACCGGCGAGGTGCGCATCACGGTCCCGAAGGGCGCGCGTGACGCCTCGTCGTACGACCGGCTCTCGCTGAAGGTCGCCGCGGACGAGTCCGTCGCGGCTGCGACCGACCTGGCGATCACCCTGGTCGACGGTTCGGGTGCCACGGTGACCACGAAGGTGTCGGAGCTCAACCCGCTCGCGCTCCAGCGTCTGCCGATCAGCACGGGAACCGGCGCGGCCATGCTCGGCAAGATCGTGCTCCAGCAGGTGAACCTGCCGCTGGGCGGCCTCGGCATCGACGTCGCCGACCTGCGTGAGGTCCGGCTCGGCGCCGGTACGGAAGCGGCCGGTGCGGTGCTCCTGTCGGACCTCGCGCTCGAGTCGACCTCGCTCGGCAACCCCGAGTCGAGGACGCGGTCCTCGGTGAACGTCGGCGCCCAGCGCGTCGACGAAGGCCGCGGACCGGGCACGGTCGACGTCGCTGTCGCGCTCGACCGTCCGTCGGACGAGCCGGTGGTGGCCTACGCCTCGGTGCTCGGCACGGCCAGCGCCACGTCGAAGGTCGGCCGCGCGATGCAGAAGGTCGTCTTCGCTCCAGGTGAGGTGTGCAAGGTCGTCTCCGGTCCCACCTACGGCGATGCCGACCCGTCCGCAGCCGCGAACGTCGACTTCCGGGTCACGGTCACCAACACCGGTGGCGGAGTGATGGGCACCGGGGCGCTCGACTGGCTGACCGTCCGCGAGGACGACGGCCTGACCGGTACGGCGTCGCCTCTGCCGGCGGTCGGGACGCCGGGTGACGCCTGCGCCGAGCTCGCTGCCCGCGACACCGCGCACGCGCTCACCGTGAGCGATCCGACTCCCGCGGCGGAGGAGACCACGACGGTCGCGGGGACCGGATTCCGTGCAGGCGAGTCGGTGGCGTTCACGCTCGGCGGCGCGCCGGCGGGATCGGCGACGGCCGACGCGGCGGGTGAGGTGTCGTACGACCTCGCGGTGCCGGAGGGGACGCCGACCGGACCGCTCGCGGTGACAGCCTCCGGCGCGGGTTCGCTGCGCGTGGCCGCGGCTGACCTCACGGTGCTCACCACCACGACGACCACGCTCGCGATCGACCCGGCGCTGCCGGTGATCAACGAGCCGGTCACCATGACGGCGACGGTCACCGGGGCGTCGGACGGCACGGTGACGTTCACCGACGGCGCCACGACCCTCGGGACCGCCGAGGTCGTCGACGGCACCGCGACGTTCGAGGCGACCGGCCTGAAGGCCGGCACGCACACCCTCGCGGCATCGTTCGCCGCCACGGCGAGCGCCGACGCCTCGACCTCGGACCCGATCTCGCTGACGCTCGAGAAGGGGAGGTCGACGATCGCGCTCGTCCTCTCCGGGAGCACCAGCACGTTCGGGACCGCGGTGCGCGGACAGGTCGCGGTCGCGGGCTCCCCTGACGGCACGGTGCAGATCGGGTACGGGTCCGCGAGGCGGAGCGTGCGCCTGACCGACGGCCGTGCGAGCTTCGCCCTGCCGGCGACGCTCTCCCCCGGCTCGTACGCGATCACGGCGACGTTCCTCGGCACCGACGAGGTCGACGCCAGCTCCACGGCGAAGGCGTCGCTGCGGGTGGCGAAGAAGTCGACCACGGCGACCGTCTCCTCGAAGGCGTCGGTCAAGCGCGGCAAGAGGCTGACGGTCACCGCGAAGGTGCGTGGCGCTGTCGCCGGGGCCCAGCCGACCGGCACGGTGAAGGTGTACGTCAAGAGCGGCGGCGGAGCGTACAAGGTCGTCAAGACCGTACGCCTGACCGTCTCGAAGAAGGGCACCGTCAAGGTCGCCTACAAGGCACCGACCGCGAAGAGGCTGCGTGTGAAGGTCGTCTACAGCGGTGACACCCGGTACGGCGCGAGCACCTCCGCGGTGAAGGTGGTGACCGTCAAGCGCTGACCCCTCGCCGTTCGCTCCACTGAGGGGCGGCGACCTGCTCGGGCAGGTCGCCGCCCCTCGTCAGGTCACGGTTCGGAGAACTCCGTTCCGGAGCGCCTTGCCTCGTCGTACGCTCGCTCCGCACGCCAACCCCGGCGAGCACGACCCTGCCGAGGTACCCATGCGTCGCGCCCTTGTCCCTGCCCTCGCCGTTGCCCTGCTGCCGTTCGGGGCGGTCTCGCCCGCCGAGGCCGGCACGGCGAGCCCGAACGTCGTCAAACCCGGCGGGTCGGCGACCCTCACCTTCACGCTTCCCGACGCCATCCCCTCGGGTGTGGTCGAGGTCCGCCCGGCGGGCAGGTCCGAGGTGGTCGTGTCGCTGCCGCTGATCGACCTTCCGGCCGGTGACGTGAGCGCGGTCTGGGACGGCCGCGCCACCGGCGGCGCCCTGGTCGCCGACGGCGCCTACACCGCCAGCATCCGCGCCGCCGTCGACGGATCGGCCCCCGTCGACTCCGCCACCGTCCGCGCCAACTTCGTCGCACCGCGTGCGGCCGCGGCGCCGAGTGCGTCCGCCGGCACGGTCTTCCCGTACGTCGACGGCTACGGCGATGCCGTCACGCTCACCGGCCCCGCCCCGACGAGCGAGGTCACGTCGACCTCCTCGCTGCAGGTTCTCAACGGTGCCGGCGCCGTCGTGTGGTCCAGCGCCGCGCGCAGCGCGCGCTGGACCGGGCGCACCACCGCCGGAGCCATCCTGCCGAAGGGCACGTACCGCGCGCGCTCGCGCTTCGTCGACACCGACGGCCTCGTCGGCTACAGCCCGGCGCGGAACGTCGCCGTGTCCGCGAAGCGACTCGTGACGGTCACGGAGAACGTCACCGTGTCGCCGCATGCGTTCCTGTGGCGCTCGTACGTCGGCAAGTGCGGCAAGATCGTGAAGCCCGCCCGCAAGGGCAAGGCGTGGCGCCGGTCGCTCGCGGTGTCGAGCAACCACCGCTGCACGAGCAAGGGGAGGCGCTCGATCACGGAGGCCTACTTCGCCGGTCGCGGAACCGGCGTCCACGACTACCGCTCGTTCACGGTCAAGGCAGTCGGCGGCGGCCACACCAAGGCGCGCAAGAACTCCGCGCTCGGGTTCGGGGTCACCGCAGCGTGGGACGACATCAGCAAGACGCGCCGGCTGTCGCCGAAGTTCGGCACGCGCACCGTCTTCTCGGCGTCGGGTTCCGCGTTGCGTCGCTACGTGGACCGCGAGGGATGGATCACCTGGACCATCGGCACGGCGTACACCGGTCGCTACGACGTGAAGGCGTTCCGCATCCGCACCGCGTACCGCGTCCTCGTCGACCCGACCGCCCGCCGCGCGCGCGTCGCCCCGACCGCGGGCTTCCAGGCCCACGGCTGAGCTGGCAATCTGCGGCGGCCCACCAGCCTCGCTAATGTGGCGCATCGTCCACCGACCCCGCGGCGGACATCCCCCAGGAGGACCCATGTCCACCAGAACGTCAAGGAAAGCGTCCACCCGACAGATCGTCACCGTCATCGTCGTCGTGTGGCTCGTGATCGGAGCGCTGGCGGCGGCGCAGCGCGGATACTTCCGCGGCACCGACGCCAACTGCGCGAAGGTCAGCACGATCGCCGTGACGATCATTGCCGGCCCGCTCAACTACGTGGGCGCCAACCCGAAGATCGACTGCAACATCGAGCCCAGCAAGTGACCGTACGAAGGGCCCGGCACGTCGCGAACGTGCCGGGCCCTTCGTCGTACCAGGAGCAGCCGATGCTCAGCGGCGCAGCACGCGACGGGCGAGGAAGTTGCCGCCGAACTGCACCACCTGCACGATGAGCACGATCATGATCACCGCGGTCCAGGTGACGACGGTGTCGAACTGCCGGTAGCCGTACTGCAGGGCGAAGTTGCCGAGCCCGCCGCCGCCGATCACGCCCGCGATCGCCGACATGTCGACGATGGCGACGAACGCGAAGGTGTAGCCGAGGATCAGCGGGCCGAGCGCCTCGGGAACCAGCACGGTGCGGATGATCCGCAGCCGGCTCGCCCCCATCGACCGCGCCGCCTCGATGACCCCCGGGTCGACCGTGACGAGGTTCTGCTCGACGATGCGCGAGATCCCGAAGGCCGCCGCGAACGTCATGGCGAAGATGATCGCCCGGTTGCCGATCCCGATGCCGACCACCAGCCGCGCCAACGGCTGCAGGGCCGCGATGAGGATGACGAACGGGATCGGACGGAAGAAGTTGACGAACACGTTGAGGACGACGCTCACCGCTCGGTTCGGATAGAGACCCGAAGGGCGCGTGACGTACAAAGCCATGCCGAGGACCATCCCGACGATGCCACCGAGGACGAGCGCGATGACGACGATGTAGAGCGTCTGCCAGGTCGACTCCCAGAACAGCGGCCAGAGGTCGCTCATGTTCGTGTCGACGGTGCCGACCAGTGCGTGCGCGCTCATCGCAGCTCCCTCGTCTCGACGCGGGAGCCGATCGCGGCGAGCGCGGCATCGACGTCGGGGTCGGTGCCTCGCAGGGACAGCGTGAGGTTGCCGAACGTACGGCCGCCGACGTCCTCCATGCCGCCGTGGACCAGCTCGAAGGTCACGTCACGCCGGATCAGCTCGGCGAACACCTCGGCCTGCGGGACGCTCTCGTCGCGGAAGGCGATGCGGACGAACCGGCCAGGGTGACGGGCGTGCAGCGCGGCCAACGCGTCCCGGTCGGGTACGTCGTCGATGATCGTCGACACGAACCTGCGCGTCACGGGCTGCTGCGGCTCAGAGAAGACGTCGAACACGGGCCCGCGCTCGACGATGCGTCCGTCCTCCATCACGGCCACCTTGTGGGCGATCGACTTCACGACCTCCATCTCGTGGGTGATGACCATGATCGTGATGCCCAGCTCTGCGTTGACGCGGCGCAGCAGCCCGAGCACCTCCTGCGTGGTCTCGGGGTCGAGCGCGCTGGTGGACTCGTCCGCGAGCAGCAGCTTCGGTGAGATCGCCAGCGCCCGGGCGATGCCGACGCGCTGCTTCTGGCCACCCGAGAGCTGGTCGGTGTACGTGTGCGCCTTCTCCGCGAGACCGACGAACTGGAGCAGCTCGGCGACGCGCTCGTGCGCCTCGGCCTTGCCGACTCCGGCGACCTGGAGCGGGTAGGCGACGTTGCCGTAGACCGTGCGCGACCGGAGAAGGTTGAACTGCTGGAAGATCATCCCGATCCCCAGCCGGACCCTCTGAAGCTGCCGTTCGCGCAGGCCGGTGATCTCCGTGCCGTCCACCCGGATCGACCCGGACGTCGCGCTCTCCAGCGCGTTGACCAGGCGGATCAGGGTGGACTTGCCGGCGCCGGAGTAGCCGACTATCCCGTAGATGTCCCCGGCCTCGACGTCGAGGTCGACGTCATCGATCGCGCGTACGGCGGTGCCGTTGCGCGACGCTGCCGGGAACACCTTCGAGACGCCACGCATCTCGACGAGAGCCATCGACTACTGCGCCTCGATCTGCGACTGGACGTCCTGCAGGGTGCCCTCGAGCTCCGTGCCGGGGATCTTCACGATCTCCGCCGTGTTGCCCGAGACCTCCTGGACGCCGTCGATGACCGGCTGGCTGTTCTGGTAGATCTCGACCAGCTTGCGGTAGGTCGCGTTGTCCTTGTCCTCGGCGCGCACGGCGAAGATGTTCACGTACGGCTGGGCGCTCGGGTCGCTCGCGTCGTCGGTGACGATGGCGTCGGAGAACTTCAGGCCGGCCTTCTCGACGAAGTCGTTGTTGATGACCGCGGCCGCGACGTCCGGCAGCGAGGTCGGAGTGAGGTCGGCCTTGATCGCCTGGACCTTCACGCGCGAGGAGTCCTCGACGTCGTTGAGCGTCGAGAACGGGCTGCCGCCGTCCTTCAACGTGATGAGGCCGGCCGACTGGAGCAGCAGCAGCGCCCGTGCCTGGTTCGTGTCGTCGTCCGGCACGACGACGGTGTCGCCGTCCTCGATCTGGTCCGGCGAGTCGACCTTCTCCGAGTAGAGGCCGAGCGGGTAGATCGCCGTCGACCCGATCGGGTAGAGGTCGTCGTCGTTCTTCACGTTGTAGTCGGCGAGATAGATGATGTGCTGGAACTGGTTGATGTCGATCTCGCCCTCGCTGACCGACGGGTTCGGCTGTGCGTAGTCGGCGAAGTCGACGACCTCGAGGTCGATGTCCTCCTTGGCGGCCTCGTCCTCGAACGTCTTCCAGTACGGGTCGCTCGCGCCGACGACACCGAGCTTGACCTTCGTGGTGCCGGCGGCAGCGTCGTCGCCTCCACCGCGGACGGCGAAGAAGACGCCGACGACGACCGCGAGCGCGACGACCGCAGCGACGATCCACACCCCCTTGCGTGACTTCGGCGGTGCGATCTGCGGGGTCTGGTCGGACATCGTGTGCTCCTCGATGCGGTGGTCTCGGTAACGGGTACGGGGATGTTTGCCCCGTACCCTTCGAGACTGCGTCGCGGTTCCGCATCCTGGCCAGGGATCTCACCATGCGAGATTCTGGCCATCCACGAAATGCCCTGGAAACACAGGGATCGTCGCGGGAGCGCGTGACAGACGCCACGCTGTTTCACCCGCCGAGAGGAGAACCCGTCCTCAGTCGGCGCACGTTCTCGCCCTCCTCGATCCCGCGCACCACCCACATCCGGGGACCGAGCGTCGTGCCGGCAGCCGTGGCGTACGCGTCGACCGCGAGCACCAGAGCGCGGCGCCCGTCCTGCAGCACGGACGCGCGGGCGTACGACCCGTCGGCGAACGTGATCCCGATCGGGTCGAGGTCGGTCGTCTCGACGGCCGGCCCGACGTCGACCACGACCACCGCACCCCTGAAGAGGTGGCTGTGGTCGACCCGGGCCGTGAACCCACCGAGGCTGTACCCGACCTGCACCGGGTGCGGAGGCCACTCGCTCGC